>NZ_JAMPOG010000020.1:0-68245 GCF_028480065.1 Providencia sp. PROV189 | reverse complement strand
TTAACCTTTAGTGGTGCTGCTGCATCTTTCGACAATACCAATAAAACACTGGGTATTGTTGGTACTGGTGCTGGCGCTGGTGTTCAGATCACTAATGGTAGCGGCAATGTGGTGACTTTAGGAACAGCTACACCATTCCAACAAATTCAAAATGGTAACAACACACTGAATTTCGCTGCTTACTTAAAAGGTAATGGTGGCGATATCGACACTATCACTGCCGGTGACTTTAGCTCAGTAGCGGATTTCACTTTGTCTTACGAGTAATTCATCTTGAGCCAACAAATTAATTTGTTGGTTCATTCCGACTGAATTGGGTGTAAGAGAGGAAGCAATGAATCATTCGTTAACCAGTGGAGTGTTTTCATTGATCTTAAGTATAGGCACGTTGACTGCGGTATCAACTGCACATGCTCAAGGCTCAGTGAGTATGAATGGAAGCATTATTGAAACAGCATGTGCAATTGATGTCGGCAGCCGTGATCAAACTATTGATATGGGAAGTATTGCACTGACTCAAATTCGCCGTGATGGACAAGGACCGGCTCGCCCTTTTGTTATCCGATTAGTGAATTGTGTTCTTGAACGCCAAAATCCTGACAAACCGAATTGGCAATACTTTCGCGTAACATTCGATGGCCCCCATGACAGGGGGTTATTTGGTGTAAACGGACAAGCTCAAGGTGTTGGATTACAAATTCAACGTGAGGGAGATGGTGAAATTGCCATACCAGGCCAAGGAATGTCAGTGAGCGCACTAACAGCTGGAACAAAAGATCTCACCTATCGGCTACGGTTGGTGGCGAATAACCGCCCATTGGTATCAGGCCAATACTACAGTCAATTACGTTTCAAACTGGATTATGAATAGTCGGTTCCTCTTATAAATGAAACTCCCTTTGTAGGATGAGCTTCGTGAGCGAAATGACATTACGGATAAAAGAACGCAAAAGAAGGTCGAGATGATGACCCTGAATTTCATTCACACGCCTGTGTTACAGATAACTCGGCCTTGCAGATTAGGGCTTTTAGTCGCGTTGGCTATTAGCTTTGGTGGTCACGCATCCGATATTACATTTAATATGGATATGCTAGACGTCAATGATCGTAACAACATTGATCTAAGCCAATTTGCGCGTCCAGGCTATCTCATGCCTGGTGAATACAGTTTTACGGTCTTCTTAAACAAGCAAAGCATGCCGGAAGAAACTGTCTTTTACTATGCACCTGAAGGTGAGTCGAATGAAAGCCTCCCTTGCCTGACCCCTGCTTTAGTTGAAAAATTCGGTATCAAACCTGAATTGATGTCGACATTGAAGTGGTGGCACGAAGGACAGTGTTTATCACTTGAAAGTTTGCCCGGAACTGAAGTTAAAGCCGACCTTGCGACTTCGGCTATGTATATTAGTTTGCCGCAAGCCTACCTCGAATATACCGCTGAGAATTGGGATCCTCCTGCACGCTGGGAAGAAGGATTACCCGGCGCATTGTTTGATTACAACTTAAATGCACAAGTGGGCCAACAAACCCGCTCAGGACAACAAACTAACTACAGTACCAGCGGTAATGGGGTTGCTGGTGTTAACTTGGGTGCTTGGCGTGTTCGTGCTGACTGGCAAATGCGTATTGATAAGCAACAAGGGCAAAGCACGACCACATCACTAGATTGGACTCGTTATTATGTCTACCGAGCAATCAAATCCTTAGGCGCAAAACTCACCTTAGGTGAGGATTATTTAACCTCTGATATTTTTGATAGTTTCAGGTTTACAGGGCTTAGCCTGATTACCGATACCAATATGCTACCACCTAATCTACGTGGATACGCACCAGAAATTACTGGGGTAGCAAAAAGTAATGCAACCGTCATCGTGAGCCAACAAGGACGCATTATTTATCAAACTCAAGTCGCTGCGGGCCCATTTCGTATCCAAGACCTAAATGATGCATTAGCTGGGCAAATCGATGTTGAAGTTAAAGAACAAGACGGCTCAACACAGAATTTCACTGTAAATACTGCAAGTGTTCCGTATTTAACACGTCCGGGGCAACTGCGTTACAAATTAGCCGCAGGGCGCCCAACAAATTGGCGCCATCATGTTAGTGGCGATACCTTTGCAAGTGGCGAATTCTCTTGGGGGGTTAACAACGGCTGGTCACTGTATGGTGGTGGAATTGGTGCAGAAAACTATGCATCCGCGGCTATAGGGATTGGTCGTGACTTAATGGTATTCGGTGCATTGTCATTTGATGTCACTCATGCTCGGGCGCATTTAACCAACTTAAGTGGTATTGACGATAAAACGTATCGTGGGAGCTCGTATCGTTTAAGTTACTCTAAACGTTTTGATACCTATAACAGCCAAGTGACATTTGCAGGATATCGATTCTCTGAGCAAGGTTTTATGAGTATGTCTGAGTATTTGGATGCGCAGGAAACAGGTGCTCGCCAATACAACAGCAAAGAAATGTATACCATCTCTTATAACCAACAGTTTTCAGAGTTAGGGCTGAGTGCGTTCATCAATTATTACCATCAAACCTATTGGGATCAACCCGATAACGACCGCTATAGTATTTCGTTAGCGCGCTATTTTGATATTGGTAAATGGAAGAATCTTAGCCTCAACTTGACGGCCTATCGAAATCGTTATCGTGAAAGTAATGATGATGGCGTATATGCGTCACTCACAGTGCCTTGGGGTGAAAAAAGCTCCGTTAGTTATAACAGTAGTTGGGATAAAAATGATAACTCACAGCGTGTGAGTTACTACAGTACCATCGATGAGAGAAATAACTATCAGCTAAGTACCGGATGGGCGCGTTCAGGTGTGCTCGTGAGTGGCTATTACACTCATCAGGGAGACTTAGCACAGCTCAACGCAAACGCAACTTACCAACAAGACCGTTATCGATCTGCAGGGTTCTCTTTGCAAGGTGGTTTCACCGCAACAGAGAAAGGTGCCGTACTACATCGTGGTAGTCAAATTGGTGGTACTCGCATATTTGTTGATACCGATGGTGTGCCTAATATCCCATTACGTGGTTACGGCTCCATTGTACGTACCAACCGCTTTGGACAAGCCGTTATTAGTGACGTGAATAGCTATTACCGCAACCAAATTAGCGTTGATTTGAATGCATTACCAGATGAAGCACAAGTGTCTCAATCTATAAAGCAAGGCACTTTAACAGAAGGGGCAATTGGCTACCGTCAATTTGATGTTGTCGCAGGAAATAGTGCGATGGCGTTGTTAAGGCTATCGGACAATAGTACACCACCTTTCGGAGCAATAGTCTTAAACGGTCGTGGTCAGCAAGTCGGTATGGTGGGTGATGATGGAAATACCTATCTCACTGGTTTAAATGCAAAAGATACCTTGCAAGTTCGTTGGGATGACCAAGTGCAGTGTGAAATCACACTCCCTAATACCTTGCCAGAAGATGATTATTTACAGGCAAGCTGGTTACTACCGTGCCACAAACCGGGAGCAAAAGCCGCATCGCCAGCGACCATAAAGACACAATCAGCCAGTCGTGCATTAGAAGCAATGCCGAAAACAGCAGAACTTGTTGTGCCTGTTGTTGAAAGAACGGCGCCAAAGGAACTAAGTCGCTGGTTACAAAAATAATAAAAATGGTGGTACGCAAAGAGCGATGAGTGTTCCTTAACCATAGAAGATAACAATATGATGAATAACATGATGAAAAACAAATTGATGAACAAAAAAAATGCCCATAGAGCAGTATTCGCATTGGCTAGCGTTGTGTTGACTTCAACAACGCTATCTTCTGCTCAAGCAGCAGTTGCCTTAGACAGAACTCGAGCGATTATTACAGGAGACGAAAAATCGATCAGTTTAAATATCAGTAATGAAAACAAACAATTACCTTATCTCGCTCAAGGTTGGGTGGAGAATGAGAAAGGTGAAAAAATAAGCGACCCATTTACGGTATTGCCACCGGTGCAGCGTGTTGAACCAGGGGCAAAAAGCCAAATCAAAATCCAAGCGCTGCCAAGTGCTGCTGCACTGCCACAAGACAGAGAATCCGTGTATTACTTTAATTTGCGTGAGATTCCACCAAAAAGTGATAAGCCCAATACACTGCAACTGGCGTTACAGACACGTATCAAATTGTTTTATAGACCGAAAGCAATCATTCCGACACGTGAGCAAATGGATAACCCATGGCAGGAAAAAGTAACTCTTACGCGTCAGGGTAACCAGTATACGATTAATAACCCAACTGCCTATTACGTTTCTTTTGTCGATGCTGTTCCCAACAAAAATGGACAAACGGTCGCAGGGTTTGAGCCAGTGATGGTGGCACCAAAAAGCAGCAAAGCACTGAACGTCAGTGCAGACGCATTAGGTAATAAACCTGTGCTGACCTATATCAATGATTACGGTGGTCGTCCAACACTGTCGTTTACATGTCAGGGAAATAGCTGCCATGTGGTACCTGAAAAAAAATAGACTGATTTGAAATGCGCGATGAGATAGCAGGAGAATATCATGACAAACACAAGCAGGATGCTCCGTTATGTGGGCTTAGGAAGTTTAGCGCTGAATTTATTCAGTAACATGGCGATGGGAACAGCCCTAAATAAAGTTGATAACTGGGATGTAGATGGTTCACATGGCACGCTATATGTCCATGGAGCCTTGACGGAAAGTGCTTGTCGTTTAGCAATGTTATCAGCATATCAAACTATTAATTTAGGTACTGTGGGAACAGGACAGCTTCAGCATGTCGGGCAAACAGGTAACCCTGTTGCGATTGAGCTGCGTTTAGAGGATTGTTTAAGTGGTGAAAGCCGTAGCCGCACTGCACAGGGGAATCTTTTGTGGAGCCAACAAATGCCGTCAATGAAGGTCCGCTTTTTGGCTCCTATAGATATTCAAGACCCGCGCTTGGCTGCTGTTATCGGTGTTCAGGGGATTGGCCTGCAATTAAGTGATGCAGCGGGTTCACCAATTAACTTAGGTGAGTACAGTACACCACAGTTGGTTTCACCTGGGCAAAACCAATTAACTTACTATGTAACGCCAGTACGTACCTCTGCTCAACTAAATGCTGGAGCTTATCAGGCGTTAATTAGATTTCAGGTAAGTTATGAATAGGAGCATGGAGATGAGAGGAGCTTATTTTTTTACTATAGGCTTGAAAGCGTGTGTTCTAGCTGAGGTAATTCTCTTTGGTACTCTGATTTCACTCGGCTTTTCTTACAATGCTATCGCTGCAAATCTAAGCTCTAATATCCAAATTCGCGTGACGGTATACGGTGAGCCGGAATGTACCCTTGGCGGTGCAACAACGACCTCTGTAGATTTTGGCGATATACATCAGGCAAAGATTGATGGTGCTTATGGGCGCTCACCTATTAATTATAACTTGATATGTAATGGCTTATATAAGAATACATTAAAGATGACGCTGAAATGGACTGATAGGCAAATTAATGGTGAGTCATCCGTGACGACCAATCTCCCGAATTTAGGTATTGCCATTTACCGTGATGGAACCCGCCTTAGTAATGGTGCGACATTCAATTTTAATTATGGGAGTTCGCCTGCTTTGTATGCCGTCCCTGTTAAACCTACAGGCGTAAACTTAACATCAGGTGGGGATTTTACGGGCAATCTCACGATGGTATTGGATTACCAATAGGATGATATCAATGAAATTATTCCGTTATCTTCTCTCGGTCTGCATGATTCTTAGCCTGTTTAGCCAAAGCCAAGCAGCAACACTTGGTATCCAGCTAAAAGGTCGATTATTGGTGACACCGCCTGTGTGCATTTTGAATAACAACCAGCAAGAAACTATACATTTTGGCGATATATTGCTTCCACGTATCGATGGAGTTCAATACAAGCGTACTGTACCAATGAGACTCAGCTGCACAAATCTAGCGAAAAACGCTATAAAGCTCACGCTTGTCGGCGATGGGACATCATTTAATAGCAATGGCGCATTAAAAACGAGTAACCCAAAACTCGGGCTTTCCTTTTATGTGAACAATGCTAAGCAAGTTATTAACCAGCCTTTCAATGTGTTATATACAGCGCTGCCAACCTTGGAGGTTGCTCCAGTAAAAAACAGTGATGCCAATTTTACGAATACCGATGGCGGATTTTTTACAGCGCTGGCAACACTGAAAATTGAGTATCAGTGAGAATGATTATGTGGAATAACAATCAAATTAAGCATTGGATGGCAGGATTTATAATGGTGATGTCCATATCTTCAGCGCAAGCAAATTGGGCTTGGGCATTTGATGGCACGTTAATTATTCCTCCTGTTTGCCAATTAAGCCATGACGACCCGATAAAAGTTTCATTTGGTAAAGTCGGTGTACGAAAAATCAATGGTACCGCCTTCAAGCAACCTATTCCTTTTCAATTAAATTGTGTTGGCGATATGACACAACCGTGGGATATCAGCTTGATATTCGGAGGAACACCTGCGGGAAGTGGATTTGATAATGCGACATTAAGAACGGTGACACCGTTGAATAATGGCAAATTAGGAATTCAAATTCAGAAAAATGGCCAACCTCAACCATTGAATGAACCCTTTTTGATTAATGCGGCTTCACTACCATCCCTTTCAGCAGTTCCTGTCATGCGATCAGGAAGCGAGCTCGTAGGGGATAATTTTACTGCATCAGGCACGTTAACCATTATTTTTGAATAGGAGGCGGCAGTCATAACTATGAATATTAAACGTAATATGAGCTTTGCCTTTGGCTTATGGTTTTTGGGGGTCACTGCCACTTTTTCTGCAAATGTGGAATTTGATGGCACGCTAATTGAAGATGCTTGTGACGTTTATCCTGGCGACGAATCGATTGAATTAGATTTCGGTACGATAGTGGATAAATACCTGTATTTGAATAATCAAACAAATAGCCAGCCTTTTACCATTCGCTTAATCAATTGCGATTTAGCATTAGGCCATGAAGTGAAAGTCACATTTATGGGCGCAGAAAGTTTGGCTTTACCTGGTTTATTAGCGTTAGATGCTGGAAGCCAAGCAACAGGTGTGGCGGTTGGTATTGAAAGTATTTCCGGTACGGCAATCAAAATTAATAGTGGCAGTTATACCCAAGGGTTGTATGCCGGAAATAATAATGACCTACGATTTCAAGCGTATGTGAGAGCTGAGCCAGTTGCATTGCAAAATAAATCAATTGTGCTTGGTTCATGGGCTGCGAGTGCCACGTTCAAATTAGATTATGAGTAAATCATTATGTATGCGAAAAAAGCAAAAATATACGGAATGTTAAATACAAGCCGTTTGAGTATTTTATTATTAATCATCGCATTAGCGTCTCTATTTCCTTCTCGCCCTGCCAATGCGATTGCGTATGTAATGCCTGTGAGTATGACCTCTGGAGCTTGGCCTCGTGTTGCGATGGACATTCTTTCTTGGAGTGAAGCAAGTGGTGTTACTAACCCTTGTTATGGATCAACCGAATGTTGGGTAGGCCCTGATGTTCTGTATGCATCTGGTGCGCCGTCGTTGAGTGGATCTTGCTTGGATTATGGTAACTGCATTCGAATTAACCAGTATCGAACAGCGGAAGAAGTCGCAGCGGCTTTTCGTAGCGCAAAAGGAATTCCTTATCGTGCATCGTTTGTCATTGATAGCCCAAATGCAACTTGTATTGGATTATTCTATGTTAACCATAAACCAACCCCAGGCGTTAGGAATGCAATCCAGTGGCCAGGTAGCGTATGTGGTAAAATCCCACCTACAAATCAAACATGTAGTATTTCTTTGCCTGCTTTTGTTAATCACGGGGCTCTCAGTAACACAAGTTTGAATGGTAAAACAAACTCAGTTTCTGGCAATATCACTTGTACACAGGCTACAAATATCAATTTATTTGCTCGTTCAACCACGGGTGAGCGTTATGTATATTTAAATTCGACTTCTAACTTTTATTCAAATCCATTAATTAACAATCAAAATGGCTGGAATGGCGTGAACATGAACATTTCTGGAAATAATGCGGCGAATTCATTTACATTCACTTCTGAATTACATGCATCAGGAACGGTAACACCTGGGTATTACACTGGAAATGCAGTCGTCATTATTGCATTTAATTAGTTAATCAAAACCTTCGAACCCAATTCACTGACTTGATAGTTGAGCTTTACTGGTAGTTATGGGGGTAGTGTTCTTTTTATTGTATGAGTGCGGATCAATTGAAATTACTGGCTTATTTAGAAGCTCGTAATTGCGCTTTCCTCGATATAGATACACCCTCAGTACAAAGAAAGGATCAATTGACTGAATTGGCACAACGTTGGTTAGCTCAACGTTTGGAGGAGAATTAACGAACCACCTGCTAAGCTAATAATTCTTTGCCATTGGTTGGTGAGTTCGTAGAGTTTTCGGACTCCATAAAAAAGGGTAGCTATTTAGCTACCCGATTCGGCCAGTTCTTTAGCTCAATGCCACGGCTTTGTAATTCTTTTCTGATTATATGCTTAATCCAAGCCGATACAGACGATGTCCACTCCCTACTAATTGAGACACACCCATTTAGAATTTTCTAGTTGCTGACAATTTGCGTTTCAGTAAAACGAACGTTTTCATAACGGCTTCTGTAATTTTTGGGCAGAAACTCTAATTATAGCTATCTTATTTTAGGGGAAGTGGACAGTTGAGATATCGTTTTTTAAAAAGTAATAACTAAAAAATGCCAGACGCGTTACTTAAAAAAATCATGAACAGTATCATTCCATTCGTGTCCTAAAATAGACCATTTATGATTTGTTGGTGGCGGAAAACCACTACGACAATACCCATTTTTAGTCTCAAAATTAAATATACCATGTGGGTAATTATTAATTAACAGAACGCACTTAAGACTATCTTCTGACCAGCCAATTTTGACATCAGATGGAATGTTTCTATCTGAAATATCCTCTACATTGTAAATATGGAGGGCGTCCTGAATTGGGTTGCCGTCAGCAGATTCATCTAGCGCATAGAAGTATCCTGTTTCTCCATCATCTTCAAATACAGCTGCAAATGTACCTTCAGGGGCCAAACTTTCGATTACTTTTTCCTGCCCCACGATAATTTGCTCTTGAGCTGTAACTAGTATTGTCATATGCGGTTCCTTAATTTATGCACCTGTAAAGTAAAAAAACTGTCAAAACTCAGTATAGAAAAAGCTCGTCATATGTAAAAATATTTATCTTACAATCCTACATATGTATAAATGCGCTAGTCTTAGTGGTGGCAGTTTTTGTTAGGGATTCATTTTATTATAATCGCTCAAATCTATTAATACCTGAATTTAATCGGTAATGAGTGGAAATGCCTATGGCTGTTTCTCCATTAGTGCAAAACGTTATCGATGGTTTACTTGGACGATAATTGTGATGTGCTTGATTAAATACTAATTATTTTTGTACCAATCATCGTGGCTTGCCCTCCAACTCTAACACGACGAATCGCCTGTGCTTGTCTATCAATCGTCACTTGGATCATCGAAGAACAGCCCATTGCTCGCCCTTGCTCTAACAGAAAGTGAGTTTCATTAGGTAAAACATGATTGACCAAATAGCACCCTAGCGCGCCGCTGGCACTGCCAGTTGCCGATTCTTCATCTATGCCATATAGAGGGGCAAAATTTCGGCAGTGGGCCGTGATGGGGGCATGGTGGCTCAGCTCAAAGACATGGAAACCGATAGTACCGAATTCACGACTTAAGTTTGCGATAGCGTCATGATCGGGGTGCAGAATATCTAATTGGCCAGCCTGCACGGGAATGATGATATCAGGCAAACCTGTTGAAATGATTTCAATGGGAAAGCCAGTTCCTGTAATAGCCTCGGGTCGTATACCGATAGCAGCGGCGATATCTTCAACATCAGGCCCATGCCGCGTGATAGGTAAAGCTTGATCCATAACGATACTGTCAGGACTGACGGTTACGTTTAGAATACCAGCTTTGGTTTTTTGTGTATAAGAGCCTGGTGTAAGCAAATTAAGTGAGGCTAGAGTGAAAAAAACGGCTAGTGTTGCATGCCCGCAAAAATCGACTTCCCCTTCCGATGTGAAAAAATCCACTTCAAAATCCGTCTCCTCGCCAGTATAGACAAATGCAGTCTCGGAAAAACCAACTTGACGTGCGATAGCTATTTTTTGTGCAATGCTTAGGTTTGGGGGATTGAGAACCACCCCAGCAGGATTACCGCCAGAATTATTCTGGGTAAATGAGTTCACAAGGTATACCTTGACGCCGTGCTCAACCGAGTATGTTGCCTCGTTTTGCATTAACTGCTCCTGTGTAATAAATAGGTTCTATACGTTTTGTGTATCGTTAATAGGTTGGATATCTTCAATGTGAGGTTGGGCATGGTCGCTTTTGTGTCGTGCCTAAAACATAAAATAGATTACATAGACGTTGCGGTAGCTCGGAAAAGTACCAATATTTTCAAAGCAACCTCTGCCCCAATATACCCAGATATTTTTCAATGCCACAGACAGCTAAATGCTTTCTCTGACCATCAAGCCTTTTATTCTTGTGACAGAAACCCTTTCTATCATCTTTTTAGGAAGAAAGCTTGTAAAAACTAAAATGCTCGGACTTGTGCAGCTAAAGTAACATATAAAGCATCTCGATTTATGGGAGAGGTGCAATATTAGCTAGTACAATGAACGTTTAACTCAATATCAGCATCACTCACCTCTTTCATCATATTGTTTGTCGGTATATTAATTAACATAAATGGAATTTTGCTATGAAAGAGTGGGGTAAAATCATCGATTAACTGCAATATTAAGAATAACTAGGTGGTAAAAGATAATCGCATTTTACTGTTACTCGACAATAACTTGTTGGTCATTATTAATAAATGTAACATTCGGTATGTAAAATATTTTATTATTCTGTCCATATAGGTATTTAGTTAAATGAGAAAATTATCAGTCTTATGTGTTTGTATGGTTGCCTTATCGGGATGCGCAGTTACGGAATATAACTATACCCCTTCTTCACATAAGGTGAGCGAGCCAAAAATAGGAACTGTAAACACGATAAGTATTGGGCAACCCTTAGTAAGGGATGGAGTAATTAGTGAGATTGATGGGATCAAAGTGCTCGATTCAACTCAGATAGATTTAGCCTATAAAGTGACGCCAGGAACCTTTAAAAAGGTAGGGGAAAGCGATAAAGGTGATTTTTATATGCCTACGAATACGAATGATTCTGGTAGTGTGGTCGTTGAAGTTATTGGGCAACCATGGACTTCATTATTAGTAAAAAAAGAGAGTCATGAGCTATGTGTCGTCACCGAATTTAATGTCTTTATCTGTAGCGATAAGGCTAAATTTGATAAGGTGAAATTAAGTAATCCTGCAGGAAATTCCTTTGAAGAAGCATTAATTTTCAATGGGAAAAATGGTGACTCTGTAAATATAGGCTATAGGCAAATAGGTTCTAATATTGAAAACCAAGGCTTTAATAATGATATCCAGTATGATTTAAAGAAAAGTAATATTATTTCATACAAAGGCGCAAAAATTAAAGTGCTTGATAGCTCAGAACAATCAATAACATATGAAGTATTAAGTCATTTTTAGCGTCAAGTTATTTTCTCCAAACAGCCCGTACAACGGGCTTATTGGCATATATCTTCTTTAATGCTGTCTCAATGAAAGGCTACTTGCTAAATCATAGAACTTGTCATAATTTTTGATAGATTAAAACTAGGGGGATCGATATGAAAAAAGTGATAGACAAATTATTCGTGGTCGCTACATTTTTGATTGTTGCTTTATCCTTTATTTTTGCTAACGGTCTACCGTTTGATCCTACTGAAAAAAGCGAGCAAAAATAATTTTCAGAGAGTTTAACAAAAGGTCACTATAGTGAAGTGGCCTTATAAATCTACCACATGGGCTTCTGTTATAGGTCATGACTTGAAGTTTACAACAACAAATAGCCGTCACTTGTAGAGTATATTCATATCTTCGTGTTATCTCATATACGTATCTTATAGATGATGTAAGTTTGGTATTTTTAAACGTAATCTGATAATGACCTATGGGGCAGAGGAATAAAATCTTTCCTAGCGACTTTTTTAAACATATTAAATGAATGCCAGTCAGTAGGTTATCTAATTGATTTTATACTCCTTTGGTCAAATAACGATAATTAAAATGTTATAGGAATGTACTGGCTCAATATGAAAGTTATCATTTATTGAAGCTAGATTATGAAAAAATTACAGCCCACTAATGAAAGGAAGTTATGAAATACGAAATGGTGACAGTAAGTTAAATATCATGTATTCTTGTCTAAAATTTTTCGTAAGCTGATAAGGATATTAAGTGAAAAAACCTATTTCATTATGGATAATTCAGATAATTATTATAATTAATATATCTTCATTTTTGTTTTATTTGTTAAAAAACACATCTTTTTTATTTGTTGTTTACAAGATGAATATTCCTCTTTACTTGAAAATTGAAACTTACTTCTTTAACGCAATCATGTTATTAGTATTTGTCATTCAAGTTGCTGCTTTGTATTTATCATTTAAAAGAAATCGGTTAGCCAGAATATTTACCTTATTAGGATGGTTTTGTTTTCTTATTTCATTCTTATATTCTAATTTTAGTGGTGGGTGGGCCAGCATCCCAGAAGGTCCTATTCGTTATGATAGTGATCTTGAAAGGTTGGGGGCACTTTGGGGGAAGTATGAGGAAACTGCATTATGTTTGCTGTTAACTGCATTTTTGTGTTTTTCAAAAAAAATGAAACAGTATTTTCAATTTAACTAGTTCCTTCTTATTTTCTTAAGAAACAACCTTAATTTAAGGTCTTAATGATAGATGTGTTGATAGAGTTGGTGTTTTATATTGTTGAAAAAACAGTACATTTATATGTTGATTTAGAGATGGTGTATGGTACTTCCACATGCGTAAATAAAGATGAATAAACGTATATTCACTGCAAATTTTCTAATTCGACAATTCTATCTATAACAGGTGTTGTGACATTATTCGCATATTCTAAAGTGTCGAGATAAATAATGTTTTTTCTGTCGAATCCTTTTCTATAAAACATGTATTTCAAACCTGGGGCGCAGACCAGAAGTCTAGCACCTTGTTCAATAAGTTTTTTTATATCTGATTCGGTGTCATCTCGGTAAACATGCCAGTCTAAATTTTTCTGTGCTATCGCTTTTTGTAGGGCTAATATATAGTTATCTTCGGTATATAAATTAAACAAAGCGCCGAAAATACCGGAACCTGTTACCCTTTGTATAGGGTTTCTGCCAAGTATAGGGCTAGGCATATAGATAAAGTATATTTTTTTCTTTTCCATTGTTGAATTATCAATATCGTAATATATAAACATACCACACTGACTAGGATCATTGATATAAATTTATGCTAGTTTCAATCCTACTGATGGATTGAAATAACTGTTTTTGACCTTTGCTTGTAAAACATCACCTCTATAGCTAAAGAGGGGATACATAAGCGATCAAGACGTGTCCTCGGTGTGCTCTTCATCTATAAACGTCGGGTGGCGCCATATTGCCATATAAAGAGGTGAATAGTGTTATGGCAATTTCTTCACATTTAGGTACCTAATCTTCTGAACTGCGCAAATCACTTCGACCATAAAAAGTACCGTATGATATAGGTTGGTGTGTGATAAGACGGGGAATTACGGAAAGGATGATTTTGTCGCTATGCCATCATCACTCATCTCACTTTGCACATGTTCTGATGTTATCGATTTATAATGATTGTGCATTGAACATTTATGTTAATGAGTAGTAATTTTTTTATCAAATTAAATGATGAGCGATAAGCTATTTTATTACGCTTGATGGTGAGTAAATGAAAATATAGTTATTTTTACTTATATCAATATTCTGGGGTGTGAAAATTAAAGCCATTTAACCTTAACAACAGTACCTGTTTCTATGCATACTATGACTTCGGATTTATAAGAGTAAAGATATTTTTACAGTGCTTGGAATATTTCGTAAGTATAATATAATTAAAAGTTATTTTTCCTAATTCAAGTGTCTTTTTGCTTAAGTTTTACTCAAATTTGCTCATCGGATGGCTCGAAAAGATGAGATAAATCTTATTTATTTAGGTGGTTACCATTAGCATATTTAGGAGCATACATGCTATTATTACGTGTAATGTTTTTTATTAACTAACTGATTTTTATGTAAAATATTATATTGATAATAAATTAAATTAATGATTATTGAAAATAAACCACAGCATACAAGTCGTTTAGAGGTATAAAATTAAAAATGAGTAATAAATACCTATTGGCAATTACACCGCTAATTACTTTTTTTATCGCTTCTGAATCTTTGGCATTTCAAAAGCAACAATATAATCCTGTTGTGTTCAACATGGCACAACTCTATGATTTTAATCCAGTTAAAGGAAATGTTAAAGAAATTAGGTCCGTCGTTTACAATAAAGACAAGTCTATTAACTATGAGTCATTGTTAAAAATTGGTCGTGATGGCTGCATAGATAGTTTTGCTTTAAACCAAAAAAAGGATGAATACCTCAGTGGTGTACATAATTATCTCTTTGTTGAGAGAGTTAAAAATAAATTAGTTGGTAGGGATAATAATGGCCCTGTAGAAATGGAAATCGGTAATAACTGTACGATATTATCAAGAAAGGATAATAATGGAAAACTGATATATCGATATAACAAAGAAGGGATTATTATCGGCTCTGTATTGGCAGATAATAAAACAAAGTTTAGCGAAAATAATTATAATGAGTTTAAACTACCAACAACGATAAAATATTACAAAGATAATAAAGTAATATCTGAAACCATTATTACATATGGGAAAGATATCACTAAGCCATTTGATCTGTTAATGAAAATTCGTGTGTTAGGTCAGACTATTTTACAAGTAGACTCTAAATGTGATTACAATAGCCAAAATATTGCACATAAGTGTCATTTTGAACTAACAATAAATGAAAATGGTCAGGACATTAAGTTAATCAAAGATAGTACGACGGAAGTGTCATTCTATTGATAGCGAAATTTTTATAAAGGAGCTTTAGTCTGTGTCCAAGAATCGCCCTCTCAGAGTATAACAGGCTTTTAATTTTTAAAAGCCAGTTATAAGAGGGTATAAATTGTTATTTTAGCAACCTAACTTGAAATCTCGTGTTAGGCGTATCCCGTGAATGGCTACTATGGCGTAGTCTTAAGGAAATTTACCACGACCCTGAAGAGCCGCCTCCACCGGAGCTCCCGCCACCACCTCCGCTAAATCCGCCACCGCCTCGGCTTCCACTACTGCCGCCTCGGCCATTATTATTGCTCCCACCAATGTACACATTGATAAAACCAAAATAATGACCAATGCCAATGATGCAACCAACACTACTTGAAATAACGGATGAAATAACAAAATCACCTTCTGATATGACGAGTGCAAATAGAAAAATAAAACCAGTAAATAAGAAGGCAATAGTAATCGAAAGACGCTTTTTTTCTGACTTAATAATGAGGCCAAGTATTTTATAAATAATAGCAACAGCCAAAAATAAAAGTAGAAATATCGCAACAAACATAGTGAAAGCGAGGATGAACACCATCCAGGTGGGTAGTATTTTGAGAAAAAGGAATTGGCTCCAACGTGGTAATTCTGTATATAAAAAATCTTCTCCAAACTTCATGCCATTACCTGCGGGGTTATTAAAGCCGCCAGTGTAAGCAGTTAACAAGAGAATGATAGCGATTGGAATTGCAGCCTTAAGTTTATGTAATTTAATAAGATGATATATGATAAAAAGCCAGATATAAGCGCTTGCCGCTAGTACGATAGCAAGTGAAGCATCTAATAAACCAAAGGGAGCAGGTTGTTTAGAAATAAAAAAGCTGGGAGTTTTGGCGTCAGGGAGTGGCTCATTTTTTATTAAGGCGATTAGGGAATCAATAGTACGGTTGAGACCTCCTGCATAATTACCGCGCTTAAATTCAGGTATAAAATCATATTCTAAAATACGCTTTGCAAGGCTATCGCTGATTGCCCCTTCTAACCCATAACCCACCTCGATACGCATTGTACGGTCATTGACAGAGACGAGTAAAAGAACACCGTCATCAATATTTATACGACCAATCCTCCATTGATTGAATACTTTTTCTGCATAGCTTTCAATATCTAATGGGGAAGTACTCTTTACGATTAAAATGGCAATTTGCGACCCAGTTTGTTGCTGAAATAGCGCTAACCGTCGAGCTAAACTATCGCGCTGTTCTGTTGTTAATAAATGTGCTTCATCCACGACGTGACTGGTCATCGTGGGAATAGAAAGTGTATTCGCAAAAGTGGGAATAGAGAACAATAAGAAAAACAATCCCCATAGCCATTGTTTTGTTTGCTGAATTTTGCCAATCATCGTGGAATCCTTTCTGAAAGGGTGAATTTCATTATATTCGATAGTCATATAACGTCAGCATATACTGACTGAATAATACATAATCTTATTTAATTTGTAATCGTTTTCATAGGATGGAATAGCGTTTTGAGAAATAATGATTAAATTAAAATTAATTTAATCATTGAATATTGTTCCGATAAAATAAGAATATTCGTTAAAACCTGTCATTCATATCATTAAATGTTAATAGGCTACTCTTGAACTCTTGAGTAGCAAAGCTCACATATTGTCTAACAAAAGCTTAATTTCTAATCGCAACGAGGTGACATTACTCACATTCTTTAACTTATCTTGCTATTTAAGACATTTTTTTCTCGCACTTAATAGATTTATCGTCTTTATTAAATTTTATACAGAAATGTTATTGAATTGTGACAGACGGATAAAGAATAAAGTGAATACAGCTTATGTGAGGGCAGAATGGAACTGATAACAGCTTGGTTAGGAGAACTTAACGGTATTGTGTGGGGAGTTCCCATGTTGATTGGGATCCTCGGTGTTGGGATCTATATGCAGCTCCGATTGGCATTTTTGCCAATCCGTAAATTGGGTACAGGGTTTAAGTTACTGTTTCAGAAAAATGAGGATAGGGGTGAAGGGCAAATATCGCCTTTTAATGCGTTAATGACAGCATTATCGGCGACAATCGGTACTGGTAATATCGCAGGGGTTGCCACCGCTGTGGTGATGGGAGGGCCAGGCGCGCTGTTTTGGATGTGGATCACGGCATTGGTTGGTATGGCCACAAAGTACTCAGAAGCTGTGCTTGCGGTACGTTTTCGAGAAGTCGATAAGTATGGACAATATGTTGGTGGCCCAATGTATTACATCAAAAATGGTTTAGGGCCTAAATGGATTTGGTTAGGTACATTATTTGCTCTTTTTGGTGCTTGCGCCAGTTTTGGAATTGGGAATACTGTACAAGCGAACTCTGTTGCCGATGTGCTGGAAAGTAACTTCGGCGTGCATAAATGGTTGACTGCTGGGGCACTTGTAATCTTAGTTGGTGCTGTGTTAATTGGTGGATTGCGTCGTATCTCTGATGTTGCAGGGAAACTCGTACCATTCATGACCGTGGCTTATTTTGGTGCAGGTTTATTGGTATTAGGGCTCAATTTTACGGAGATCCCAGCTGCATTCTCTTTAGTGATTACCTCAGCATTTACACCGGTTGCGGCTCAGGGTGGGTTTGCAGGTGCTGCTGTATGGGCGGCAATTCGCTTTGGTGTTGCGCGTGGCGTATTTTCCAATGAGGCTGGTTTGGGAAGTGCACCTATTGCTCACGCTGCGGCAAAAACTCAAAACCCGATCCGCCAAGGGTTGATCGCAATGTTAGGTACTTTTATCGATACCATTATCGTGTGTTCGGTAACAGGTCTTACTATCATTATTACTGGTGGATGGTTAACAAGTGAAACAGGGGCGACACTAACCGCATCTTCTTTCCAATCAGCGATCCCCGGTGGGAATTATATTGTTGCCGTTGCGTTAGCCATATTTGCTTTTACCACTATCCTAGGATGGAGTTTTTACGGTGAAAAATGTGTGCAATATTTATTTGGGGTGAGGGCAATTAAGGTCTTTAGGGTGTTATGGCTTATTGCATTACCGATTGGTGCAACCCAATCTCTTGATTTTGTTTGGCTACTTGCAGATACCTTAAACGCGATGATGGCGATACCGAACTTGATTGCTCTATTATTGTTAAGTCCGGTTGTTTACCGTTTAACGCGGGATCATATTAAAGATGTCAATGCCGACAGCATTGATATGGAAAAATAAATAATATCACTGATGGCCTCACGCTCTGTGAGGCCATCTCAACATTTAGGTGGTAGGGTATTTTCGTTTTTTATTTTGCTCTTATTCGCCCCTAATTCTTTTCCAACGCCTTTCCCTGTTAGACCTATATTTCTTATATGTAATATCGATTTTTTCTATTTATAAATAGAATAGCACTATGATTTCACAGGAAAAATATTGCAATTGTGTAGAGGCAATGTTTTCATAAAAACCCGAGTGGTGATGCGAGTAATATATTAATAAGCTAATAATACGGAGGGAAAATGCTAAAAAAGGGGATTTCGATTGCGATGTTGTGTGCGATTTGCTTACCCGTGCAAGCGATGAAAGAATATGATCTTAAATGCCCTGAAAGGGGAGTGATGACCGTACTACATACAAATTATTTAATTAGCACATTGAAGTGGGGAAGCCGCTTTATTGTCTCTCACCCGGCCATTAGTTATAACGAACACAATGTAAACTATAAAATTTATAATTTCTTAAATGGTGATTCATTAGTGAAAAAGGCAGGGGATCATAAACGTTACTATTTTATTTATAAGGATGGGGAAAAGGTCGAATGCACGAAAATAGGGGAAGCGGAATTGGAAATAACGAAATTACCGATTGTTCATAATGTGAGCTGAATATCGCCACCCAAAGTATGAGTGGCGATAAAAATAACTTACTTACGTGCGTCTAACAGTTGTTGCGCATTGTCTTTTGTGACTACAGTCCAAGGGATTTGGTAACGTTTATCTTTACCGTCATTCCATTGCAGTTGATCGGCATATTGTTTCCAAATAGCTGATTTGGGTTGATAGCTGTCGCCTTTGACTGACTTCATTGCGATATCAATCGAGCCCTGCATTTGAGCATTGGCATCTTGTAGGATAGAAACCATTTCTCCGTTCTGCACTGCTAGGATTGCATCAGAAACACCATCCACACCAGCAATAGCAAAGCTATTTACATCAAGGCCGGCACCTTTAATGGCTTCGATAGCACCTAAAGCCATTTCATCGTTTTGAGCGATGACGCCGTTGATTTTGCCACGGTGTTTTTGTAACCAGTTTTCCATGAGTGGCATTGCTTCTGCACGTGACCAGTTAGCCGTTTTGCGTTCTAATACTTTAATTTTTCCGGGGCCACATTCAGCGATAGCTTTATCGTTACCTTCACCACGTTGGATCTCACCGCTACCCCCTTTAGGGCCTTCGATAATCACAACATTACCTTCACAGTTCATTTTATCGAGGACGGTTTTTGCTTCCATATAACCACCTAAAACGTCATCAGAAACAACTTCAGCGGTCATTTTATCCGTGTTGAGGCGTGCGTTAGTCACGATCACAGGGATTTTGGCATCATTTGCCATAGTGACGACATCAATGTTCGCTTCATAATCCATTGGGTTGATGATGATAGCATCTGCTTTAGTCTGAATTGCTGTTTCCGCTTGGTTGTTTTGCACCATCGGATCATAGCGCCCATCGTAAACGGTGATCACCGCTTCACCCTCTTTAACCGCAGGGTGCTCTTTGGCGGCTTTTTCCATTAATTGAACAAATTCAGCTTTCATGCCATACATCAAAATAGCAATTTTGACAGGCTCCTCTTTGGCTGCAAGCGCCATATTACTCATGAATAGTGCAGTGGTAAGAGCTGCAATTTTAGTCATTTTTTTCATTATGATACCTTTCACAGTGAGGGTCAGTGTTGTTTTAATTAGTCACGTCTTTGTTTACGTGAAGGGTCGAGCAGAACTGCGATGACGATCAACGCACCTTTAATGATTTGTTGGTAATAAGAGGGGACACCCAACAAATCTAATCCATTGTTCATAACGCCGATAATTAGCACACCAAAGAAGGTGCCAACCAGTGTACCAACGCCACCAGACATACTGGTTCCGCCAATAACGACGGCAGCGATAGCATCTAGTTCATAGGCTCCTCCGGCACTGGTTTGTGCAGAGCCAGTTCTTGCGGTAAGGATCAGTCCAGCAATACCCGCTAATGCACCACACAGGGTATAAACCAGCACTTTGACTTTGATGACACTAATACCGGATGTTCTTGCACTTTTAGGATTGCCACCAACCGCATAGACATAACGGCCAAATGTTGTTTTATTTAGCAATACCCAAGCGAGTGCAAAGATCACGATTAATATGACGACGGGCACGGGGATATCAAAGATATAGCCATTACCTAACCATCTAAAGTCATTATTGAGTTGTGATACGGGGTTGCCGTCGGTAGTTAATAGGGTTAAGCCACGGGCAGCGGAGAGCATCCCCATGGTCACGATAAACGGTTGTAGGTTGAATTTTGCTAAAATAGTTCCGTTAATGAGACCACAGATGATACCAATGCCTAATGCGATGATCATTGGCATCATAACGGCATTCGCGGTGTCGCCAATGGATAGGCCTGCATTTGTGGTTGCAAAACGCGCTGCTACAATACCGCTCAGAGCGAGGACTGAGCCAACCGATAAGTCAACCCCCGCGGTGATAATGACGAAGGTCATGCCAATCGCTAAGATACCGTTAATTGATATTTGGCGTAAGACAATCAACATATTGTCTTGACTAAGAAAATAGTTGTTAGTCCATTCGCCGCGCGCAACTTGCACTTCACCTATCACAGCAACAATTAGGCAAAGTACAAAGAAAGCCATGATAATGCCGTACTTGTGCATGTTTTTCTTATTGCGGGCTAAAAAGGATATCCCCGTTGTTGGCGTAGAGTAAGTACTATTCATAGTTTTTCTCTTTATTTTTTGAATAAAAACCAATGTGCTGAATTAAACAGCAAGTTTCATTAATTCTGTTTGAGTTGCTTCAGTTGCCGATAACTCACCAGCTAATTCACCATCACGGAATACAATAATGCGGTCGCTCATACCGATAATTTCTGACAGTTCAGAAGAAACCATGATGATCCCTTTGCCTTTTAAAGCGAACTCCGACATATAACGATAGATTTCTTTTTTGGCTCCCACATCGATTCCACGGGTTGGTTCATCAAGTAGCATCACTTCAGGGTCGAGAAGCGCCCAACGGCCTAAGACAACCTTTTGTTGGTTACCACCACTAAGATTTCCTGCAAGTTGATCGGCATCTGGTGTTTTAATGTTGAAGAGTTTGATCATGTCATCTGCACGAGCTTGCTCTTTCTTTTCATTGATAAAACTCGCTCGGCTAATATCAGAGAATGAAGCGATATTAATGTTTTCGTTAATTGAACGACCCAGCATTAACCCCGTTTCTTTCCTGTCTTCAGTGACATAAGCAATGCCCGCTTTAATGGCATCTTGAGGGGAGTGTTTCCCTAATTGGATGTCATTAATTTTAATGGTTCCCGATGAGGCGTGTTCAATACCAAAAATAAGATCAAGAAACTCACTACGGCCCGACCCAACCAGCCCATATATTCCAAGGATCTCGCCTTTTTTCAGGGTGAGGCTGATATTTTTTATTTTATTGAGCCAACTTAATTGTTCGACAGTTAAAATAGTTTCATTAGTTGGTTGGTTGAATTTGGCGAATTCATCTTTAAATTCGCCACCGATAATATGCTCAATTAATTGTTCGCGAGTAATATCGGCAATCGCCCCTTCAGTGATAAATGTGCCATCACGGAAAATCGAAAAAGTGTCCGCGATTTGGAATATCTCGGATAGGCGGTGGGAAACATAAATAATCCCTTTGCCTTTTTGAGCTAAACGCGTAATCACATCAAAGATTTTTTGCGCATCCTCTTCACCTATTGCGGATGTTGGTTCATCCATAATGATGATGTCAGCATTTGAGTGAGAAAGTGCTTTAGCAATTTCCACCAGTTGTTGTTCAGCAACGCTGAGATTGCGCACTTTTTCTGTTGGCGAAAGATCAAAATGTAGGTCAGCCATTAAATCTGCCGTCAGTTGATTCATTTTTTTGAAATCAACGAAGCCGAGTTTTTTAGGCTCGCGACCTAACCAAATATTCTCTGCAATTGTCAGATCAGGAATCGAACTCAGTTCTTGTTGAACAATCGCTATACCGGCATTGAGTGCATCCTTTGGTTGATGAAAGTGACACCGTTTTCCTTTCACAAAAATGTCGCCTGAGTCAGGCTGAATGAACCCCATTAGGATACTTAAAAAGGTCGATTTACCCGCGCCATTGCCGCCACATAAAGCATGAATAGATCCTTTTTTCAGGCTAAATTGCGCATTTTTCAGCGCAACGACTGGCCCAAACGATTTTTTAACCCCAGTAATATGTAAAAGTTCATCCGCCTGAATGCCCGCTGAGTTTGTCATACAGCCACCTCTGGATATTCAGTTTGGAGTAACGAAAGATAGTCTTGATATAAAGCTTCATAGCGAGAAACTTTTTCACTATCAGGATTGACCAGCGTGCTCTCATCAAGGTGAACGAAACGCTGGCAAATTTTTGCTAATAATTCTGTTTTATTATCTTGCTCTGTTAAGGTGTCGCACCAAACAGCTTGAATAGCCGCTCCCAGTGCGGCAGCTTCGCTGTTAGTCACACAAATAACAGGGGAATTCATAATGTTCGCGACAATTTGACGCCATTTGGCACTTTTAGCCCCGCCACCAGTTAGGCGGATTTCGTTGGTTTGTATCCCTTGTTTACGGAATAAATCAATGCCAAAGCGCAAACCATAAGTGGCGCTTTCTACGACAGCAAGGCTCAAATTTTGTGCATTTAAATTATTACTATCAATATTATGGATGCTCGCCTTAGCGAGAGGCAGTTGAGGAACACGTTCGCCATTGAAAAATGGCAGTATTTGTAACCCATTAGCACCCGGCTCTGTTTGCTCTAAGGCCTGATTAAAACCATTAAGATCAAGATTCAAAAATTTTTGTATCGTCGTGGTGGCTGATGTGACATTCATTGTGCAAATCAAAGGCAGCCAACCATTGGTTGAAGAGCAGAAACCGGCAATCATTTCTGAATCGGCGACAACAGGTGTATTCGAATAGGTAAATAGTGTGCCAGAGGTACCTAAGCTCATGGTGATGATACCCGGTATAATATTACCAGTACCAATTGCAGCCATCATGTTGTCACCCCCGCCTGATGCCACTTTCGTTTGGCTCGAAATGCCAAGTTTATGGGCGATTTCAGGAAGTACGGTGCCAATGCAGGTTTCAGCAGTGACAAGTGGAGGTAAAGCTCGTTGTAGACGGCCTGAATCATCAATTAGATTGATGGTATGAACATCCCATTCACGGGTACGAATATTTAACAGGCCAGTACCAGATGCATCACCAAATTCAGCCACACGAACGCCCGTTAGCCAAAAATTGAGGTAATCATGTGGCAGTAATACCGTCTCTAACTGTTCCCAAAGTTCAGGGTGGTGAGTTTTCAACCATAAAATTTTAGAAATGGTATAACCTGTTTGAGGCATGAGTCCGAGTTGAGATAACGCACCGTCAGTGCCACCTAAAGCATCAATGATCTTTTGGTTTTCTGCCGTTGTTTCCGTATCACACCACAGTTTAACCGGTGCGATCACATTGCCTTGGGTATCCAAAGGCACAAAACCATGTTGTTGGCCTGAAACGGCGATTGCGGCTATCTCTTTACCATCAATACTGGCATTATTGAGCGCTTGGTGAAACGCACTGACAAGTGCGTCTGTCCACCAAGAAGCATGCTGTTCACGGCGCCCAGATGCTTCGCTAATGAGTGGGTGAGGCGCAGAGCCTTCACCCAAAATTTGTGCGCTTTCGCTATCCACGATAACGACTTTGGTACTTTGTGTACCGCAATCGATCCCAGCATACAATGTCATGTATTACTCCATTTCCAGCACAATCTTAATATCGGTTGGACGGCCTTCAGCTGCACGCTCATAAGCCTCAACACTGTCTTTAAACTTATAAGTGGCTGACAACAAAGGTTTTACGTTGAGCTTACCGGAACTGAGTAGGCGGATAGTACGTGGGTACATGTTTGCGTAACGGAAAATGGTTTTAAACGTAATTTCTTTCGCTTGCGCTGAAACAATATCTAAAGGCGCAGGATCAATTGGCATACCAACTAATACGGCAGTTCCACCCGGTGCCATATGCTCAGTGATATTAGCGATCACCGCTTTCGCTCCGCTGCATTCGAATAAGACATTCACCCCATTACCTTCAGTGAGTTCATTAACTTTATCGGCGATAGCTTGAGTATCTTTGCTATTGATAGGGTGTAGGCCTGAATATTGTTTAGCGACTTCCAGTTTTTTATCGAAGAGGTCACAGATGATGACATCTGAACAGCCGCCAGCGAGTGCAGACAACGCGGTGATAATACCGATAGTTCCCGCACCAATAACGAGTGCGATATCACCGGGCTTGATTTCAGCTTTGGTCGCGGCTTGCATACCGATAGCGAGTGGTTCAACCATTGCGCCTTCAGCAAAAGAGACATTTTCAGGTAATTTAAAAGTGAACGCAGCGGGATGAATAACGCTCTCGCGTAGGCAACCATCAACAGGAGGAGTCGCCCAAAAGCGTACAGCAGGATCGAGGTTGTACAGGCCAGCGCGCGATTGCGTGGATTGTAAATTAGGAATACCAGGTTCCATACATACGCGATCGCCAACTTTTAGATGAGTGACATTTTTACCAACAGCGGTAATTACGCCGGATGCTTCATGACCCAAAATCATTGGCTTTTCAACGACGAAGGGGCCGATACGACCATGTTGGTAGTAGTGAACATCACTACCGCAAATGCCTACGGTATGAATTTTAATTTCGACATCATCCTCTCCAAGGACTTCAGGACTTTGCCAATCTTGAATAGAAATTTTCCCTGCTTTTTCGAGTACTAATGCTTTCATGATTACCTCTGGCTCATTTTTATGGTATCGATATCATTTTTATGATGCGGATATTAGATCGAATTTTATTATTTTTATGTGACGCAGGTTATAGTTTCATTAAATGAGTGGCATTTTTGTAAACAAAAGCGGAAGAATAGGCTACCTGATCACATTTTTTGAGGGGGTGATGCCGTTATAATGTTATCGGTATCATTGAGGAGAGCAGAGCATGAATAAAGCACACTATCGGCAGCAAGTCGTTAATTTCCTAGAAAAAGCACATATCCGTCTCACAGAAGAAGAAAAAGCACGAATTGAGATCGCCAGTTTTGGATTACCAGACTATCCACGTTCAGGCTTACAACTGTTAACTTATTGTAATAGCGAACGTTATTGTGCTAAAGAGTTGGTGCTGTTTCCCCATCAGGTTTGCCCTGAGCATCGGCATCCACCGTTTGGCTCTTCAATGGGTAAGCAAGAAACTTTTCGTTGTCGGTGGGGGGAAGTATACCTATTTGTTGATGATGATTCGTTAACATTGAATAAAAATGAATCGGGGGAACCGATTTGCCCTAAACCAGAAGGTGATGAGCAGTGGTATCAGTGTGACCGCTTTATTTTACTCAAACCGGGAGAGCAGTATACGATAAAACCTAATACATTACATTGGTTTAAAGCTGGCAGTATGGGAGCGGTTGTTTCTGAGTTCTCAAGTGAAAGTCGTGATGAATTTGATATTTTTACCGACCCAAGAGTACGACGTTTAGAAGGGATCGAATAATATTACGGTTTTGCATGACTGAAACGATTAAATGATACTATAATGGTACGAAATGATACTTAATTTAATAAGGAGATGAAATTGGCCGATCATAAGTCACAGAAAGTGACATTAGAAAATGTCGCAGCGCTTGCTAATGTCAGCAAAATCACCGCATCACGCGCTTTTTCTCAGCCAGATAAAGTTCATCCCGAGACGCTGAAAAGGATTTTAGAGGCGGCAGACAAAATCGGTTATGTCGTTAATGCCGTAGCGCGCAATTTACGTGCTAAGTCATCAAAAACGATTGGTATTGTTAGCCCCGATATGGGGAACCCATTTTTTGGTGGTTTAGCGAAGTTGATGACACAAGAAGCCTATCAAGTAGGGTACGACACATTGGTTTTTGATTCTTATGAGTCAAAGGAAAATGAGGCGCGTATCATTGAAAAGTTGATAGGTTATAATGTTGACGCCATCATTCTTTCTGTGGTTTCGTCTGATCGTTTTTATAAGCCCGATTATTTTCGGCAGCTTGAGCTGCTAAATATCCCCGTTATTTTAGTCGACCGAGAAGTTGATATTAAGCACTGTAGTGGTGTTTATATTGATAATTTAGACTGTGGTTTGCAAGCCGGGCGTTTTATACAGTCACAAGAGGCAAAAAGTGTTGTCATTGTTTCAGGACCCGAAGATTCTAATGTCGCACGGGATAGGGTGACAGGGCTTAAAGCTGCATTACAAGGAAGTGTCGATAAGGTTGAAATTTTATATGCAGATTTTCTGATGGATGAAGCTTATAAAGTGACGGATAGCTATCTACAAAAAAACAGTGCCCCTGATTTCTTTGTCGGCTGTAATAACCAGATTTCTTTGGGGATCATCAAGGCTTGTATTAAGCATCAAATTTCATTACGTGATGATGTTTCACTGTTTAGTATTGATGAGGTCTCTTATTCATCAATTTATGGTTTTAACTTCCCTTGTATCTCGCACGATTTGCAAGAAATCTCTTGGCAAGTGATTAACATGGCGGTGAGAAGGGCATCGGATGAAACAGCGAAGCCAGCAAAGGTTATTGTTAGAGGTAAACTCACCAATACGGTTTAGTCAATTTTCCTTTCATAGAATGGTGAAAATATTGTTGTTATCATAACTTAACGTGTCTGAATAAGACTATTATGGGTGATATTTCATGAGGAAATATCATTTTTATATCTCTATAGTGATACTTGCCAAAATAGACTAAAAGCCAATGTTTGGGGGCATTAGTGAGATGAAAGACCGTTATGACATCAAGTTTTCACTTTCTATTTCTGAAATACGAAAAATACAAAAGTATATAAAAGCAAACAAAGTGATAAGCGTGGCTAAACCCTATCATTGGGTCCTTAATATAGCCAATCTAAGCTTGTATAGTCTTGTCATCGGTTTATTATTCTTTTTTGCTATTGCATTATTGCTGTTGTTATCGACAGAGATAGACCCGAGTATGGCTCGCTTACAAAGAATGAGTGGCACAGCCCTAGCATTTATTGTCATAGCAGTGATGGCGCTCCTTCTTTCTAGTGTGTTAGAAAAATATTTTATGAAAAAATATGAACACAAAGAGCAAAATGATGAGACATATATTAGACATATTAAAATTAACCGTTATTTTATTGAGTTCATCCAAGATAACAGTATGTATAAGGTGTTATGGCCTCGAGTTAACAAGGTTGATGTGCAAGAAGATTTGATATTTGTCCATGTTGGAGATAATGATTTTATTATTTTCCCTACACGAGTGTTTTCTTCACAAGAAGAGTTTCAGCAACTTTATTCGTTTATTAAAAAGCAAATCGAGCGACATACGGTGCCATAATAAGCTGTTAAGTGAAGAAAAGTGCACGATTGTTTCGCTTTTTGGTGGTTCAATGGCGTTATAATGTATCGGTATCTTTAATCGACTTTAATATAGGTTTTTATGGGCATAGAATACCGCAGTCTGCATACCAGCCAATTGACACTGAGTGAAAAAGAAGCGCTTTACGATTTATTAATTGAAGGTTTTGAAGGCGATTTTTCGCATGACGATTTCGCGCACACTTTAGGTGGAATGCACGTCATGGCTTTTGATCAACAAAAATTGGTTGGTCATGTTGCAATTATTCAACGCCATATGGCCCTAGATAATACGCCTATCTCTGTAGGGTATGTTGAAGCGATGGTAGTTGAACAAAGTTATCGTCGCCAAGGTATTGGGCGGCAATTGATGCTGCAAACCAATAAAATTATAGCTTCGTGTTATCAATTAGGGCTGCTGTCGGCTTCAGATGATGGACAAAAATTGTATCATTCGGTTGGATGGCAAATCTGGAAAGGTAAGTTGTTTGAATTGAAACAAGGGAGCTATATCCGTTCTATTGAAGAAGAAGGCGGAGTCATGGGCTGGAAAGCGGATGGTGAGGTTGATTTTACCGCTTCGCTTTACTGTGATTTTCGTGGCGGTGATCAGTGGTAATCAATATTGATAATATAGCGTTATTATTCTGGATTACTGTTAATAATATTTAGGTTAGTTTCATTTTATTGATAAAAATAAAACCATTAAATGGTAATCCAGTTTGACAACAAAATTGTTATATATAGAATACAGGCTGATTTTTAGTCTAAGGACTCGTAAGCGTTTACGTTAATCAACGCATATAACTTGTCATGCAACAGTTATATGCTGTTGTGTTCGTCTTATTTGGAGTCTGCACGATGTCTTCACAAAATAAAAATACCCTCTTTGGAATACCTAAACTTCCCACCAGAGCACTGATCTTTTTGATCCCTTTTTTCTTGTCATTAGTGATGAGTGGTATTGTTTCTTTAATCAGTACAGTTAAAGCGTTAGGGTTGAATAGTGAAATGCTAGCACCTTGGTTAAGTTCTTGGATGTTATCATGGATAATTGCTTTTCCTACCGTACTGGTCGTTCTGCCACTAGCGAAAAGATTCTCTCTATTTTTTGTTAAGAGTTAAGTAATCGCCATCCTTATGATGGATGGCGTATTGGTATTATTAAGTTATCTGCGCTTCTTGTGGTAATGCTGGTTTTGGGTAAGCCAAATATCTTGTCAAAGGCTCAATTAATAAAGAATGTGTAGATAGAGATACACATAATTAAAGCCAAATCCAATATCAGGGCTTGTAACAAACTCATTGATAGCCACCAAATTCATACGAGATCAATAGTGGGTCGCTACAAATAAGGGCCATCAGCGACTGAATCCCTTATTTTCAATTCAGACGTAAAGATGTTTTCTTTTGAAAAATAGCCACCATCAAGCATCGAAATAGTGCGATGGATCGCCTCATTAATCATTGCACTTATGGGATCTTTAATGCTGGATAAAGCAGGTTTTAGGAAGGGGGCTAATGGAATATCATCGAAACCGATAACGGAAACGTGGTATGGAACGGTTATACCCGCATCATCCAACGCTTTGATTGCACCAATGGCCATATCGTCATTACTGGCTAGAATAGCGGTGAAAGGCGTCGCTTGCTGCTGTAATTTTATTACGGCCTGAGTACCACAAGATGGTGTCCAGTGACCAGAAATAATTAGTGACTCATTAATATCAATACCATTGGCAGATAAGGCATCTTTATAACCAGACAGGCGTTCAATCGCGGTTGGCGAGTCCATTGAACCAGTGATAAAGGCAATTTCTTTATGCCCTCGGGAAATGAGATACTGTGTCGCATTAAAACTGGCGCCCCTATGATCGCAGACAACACAGTGACTGTGATTTTTTCTCAGTTTACGGTTCACAACCATAATCGGTTGGGTATGTTGATCAATGATTTCATCTATCTGGCTAATACTCAGAAAGCGTGAATAAACAATAATCGCATCACAACGCAATCCGAGCAAAAATTGAATCGCAGCATGCTCTTCCTCTGCACTGTGCTTTCCATCAACAAGGAGCAGTTGCCGGCCGTTGTCCTCTAGTTTTTTTGCTGCTTGTGACAGGATTTCATTAAAATAACTGCCCTGATAAAGATTATTGGTCACCACCAAACCAATGCAGGCGGATTTGCTGGTTGAAAGGTGACGCGCTAGTAAATTAGGACGATAGCCGGTTTCTTCAATGGCTTGATAGACCCGTACTTTGGTCTCCTCGCTGGTGTAGCCTTTTCCAGATAGTACTCGCGAAACTGTCGCTTTTGATACGTTTGCCCGTTTCGCTACTTCCTGCATTGTAGACATATCTTTATCCTGACAAATTGATATCAAAATCATTTTACACTTTTATATAGGGAGATGCAGAGGTCTATGTCACTACCAAAGCGGATCCCAGCCAAAACCCAATCCTATTACGTGAAAACTGTCACATAAAAACAATTAAAATAATAAACGTCTTGAACTACTTTCAAATATATTAAATATTATATGTAACCGGTTACCTATTTGTTGCCCAGTAATATAAACACTTAAGCAATGATATTAAATATCTATTAATACATAGGTTTAGGTGCGTTTACAAAAAACCAGAATATGTATTCGTTACGGGTATAGCTGCATACCGCTGAATGAAAAGTGTGATTACAAGAGAGCATTTAATTATGTCAAAGAACTATGTGGCTGTTTCCCGTGCAATTGTTGATGCTATTGGCGGGAGTGAAAATATCACTGCTATTACTCACTGTATGACCCGTCTGCGGCTTGTATTGAAAAGCGATAAGCCTGTTGACCTTGCACGCTTAAAAAGTATCGATGGTGTGCTGGGTGTAGTGAAGATGGACTTACAGTATCAGATCATCATTGGTAATACAGTTTCAAAGGTTTATGAGCAAGTGATCAAGTTGCTACCAGAAGGAGCTGTGCAGGAAACTCAACTTATCGCTAAAAAAAGCTGGTCCTTTCGCCGTGTAGGAAGCGGTATTCTCGATGCTTTAATCAGCACGATGTCACCGCTGATCCCTGCGATTATTGGCGCGTCAATGGTAAAATTACTGGCCATGATCCTCGAGATGTCTGGTATTCTGACAAAAAGTTCCTCCACATTTATTTTGCTCAATGTCATTGGTGATGGGGCATTTTTCTTCTTACCGATTATGGTTGCCGCCTCTGCTGCACTGAAATTCAAAACCAATATGTCGCTCGCCATTGCTATTTCAGGGGTGTTGGTGCATCCAGCATTTATTGAATTAATGGCTAAAGCAGCGCAAGGTCAACCTGTCGATTTTATTGGAATTTCAATTACTCCAGTAAAATACACCTATACTGTGATCCCTGCATTATGCATGACTTGGATCCTCTCTTATATTGAAAAGTGGATTGATAAAATCACCCCTGCGGTTACAAAAAATTTCCTTAAACCGATGCTCATTGTGCTGATAGCTTCGCCGATTGCCATTATCCTGATTGGGCCGATGGGGGTCTGGATTGGGAGTGGCATTTCAGCGCTGGTTTACACTATTCATGACTATCTTGGTTGGTTATCTGTCGCCATTATGGGAGCTATTTGGCCACTGCTTGTCATGACGGGTATGCATAGAGTATTTACTCCAACCATTATTCAGACAATTGCTGAGACAGGAAAAGAAGGCATGGTGATGCCATCTGAAATCGGTGCCAATCTCTCATTGGGTGGCTCATCGCTGGCGGTTGCTTGGCGGACGAAAAACCCTGAATTACGTCAGACGGCACTTGCCGCTGCGGCCTCAGCGATTGTCGCCGGGATCACAGAGCCTGCACTGTATGGCGTAGTAATACGTCTTAAGAAACCTTTAATCGCTTGTTTAATCACTGGATTTTTCTGTGGTGCAATTGCTGGAATCGGTGGTTTAGCAAGTCACTCTATGGCCGCTCCGGGTCTATTCACCAGCGTACAGTTTTTTGATCCACAAAATCCGATGAGTATCGTTTGGGTATTTGGAGTCATGATCTTGTCGGTGGTAATGTCATTTATTGTGACACTGCTACTTGGGTTTGAAGATATTCCTGTTGAAAAACAGGATGATAAACCAAAACAGGTAGCACAGGCTTTATCTCGTTCGTAACAAATAATTATCTGAGTGAATGAATAAATCAGGAGAAACACGTATGTCCACAGCAAAATTCCCCAAGAATTTCCTTTGGGGGGGAGCTATCTCAGCCAATCAAGCTGAGGGAGCATACCGTGAAAGTGGAAAAGGGCTGACCACGGTGGACATGATCCCTTATGGTTGTCATCGGATGCCGGTTAAACTGGGGTTGGAACAACGCTATAGCTTACGTAAGGATGAATATTACCCCAGTCACCAATCTATTGATTTTTATCATCACTATAAAGAAGACATCGCACTGTTCGCGGAAATGGGCTTTAGTGTGTTTAGAACGTCCATCGCATGGAGTCGGCTTTATCCTAATGGTGATGAGTTGGCGCCTAATGCTGAAGGCATTGCTTTCTATCGTGATCTGTTTAATGAGTGTAAGAAATACAATATTGAACCACTCGTTACTTTATGCCACTTCGATGTTCCCATGCACTTGGTGACTGAGTATGGTTCATGGCGTAACCGAAAAATGGTGGATTTTTTTAGCCGCTACGCGCGAACCTGTTTCGAAGAGTTTAATGGCTTAGTAAAGTACTGGCTTACTTTCAATGAAATCAACATTATGTTGCACAGCCCTTTTTCTGCCGCAGGGCTTGTTTTCAAGGCTGATGAAGATCCTGAACAGGTTAAATATCAGGCGGCTCATCATGTGTTAGTGGCCAGCGCTTTAGCGACATGTATTGCGCATGAAGTTAATCCTGAAAACCAAGTTGGCTGTATGTTAGCTGGAGGGGGATTTTATCCTTGGTCATGTCGTCCTGATGATGTATGGGCGGCACTGAATAAAGATCGCGAGAACCTCTTTTTCACGGATATACAGGTACGTGGATATTATCCAGCTTATGCGACTCGCTTATTTAAAGAGAAGAACATTTCGCTTGTTGTAGAGCCAGAAGATGAAGCGATTCTCACCAATACCGTCGATTTTGTCTCTTTTAGTTACTACACTTCCCGTTGCACTTCCTCAGAAATGAGCGAGCAGAATAGCAGCGAAGCCAACGTCGTTAAGTCCTTGAAAAACCCCTATATCAAGGTTAGTGATTGGGGATGGGGTATCGATCCCTTGGGCTTACGTATCACGATGAATATGATGTATGACCGTTATCAAAAACCACTTTTTTTAGTCGAAAATGGGTTCGGTGCAAAAGATGAAGTGACGGAAGACGGCGAAATTAATGATGATTATCGGATTAGCTACTTACGTAGCCATATTCGTGCTATGGCTGAGGCTATTGGGGATGGTATTCCGGTAATCGGCTACACAGCATGGTCATGTATTGATTTGGTTGCTGCGTCCACTGGGGAATTAAGTAAACGCTATGGCTTTATTTATGTTGATCTTGACGATCAAGGTAGGGGAACACGTGAACGAAAGAAAAAAAAATCCTTCTACTGGTATCAAAAAGTCATCGCGAGTCATGGGGAGGATCTGGAATAATAGAATCCCCTAGTTCAGTGTTTAACTAGGGGCTATTAAAACGGTAAAAACGTTCTAGTGTAGCCAAAAAAGTCATTTATGACCGTTACAGAGAAATAGGGCAATTCATAGTGGCCTCATTTCGGTGAATTACCTTGAAGCGATGGTTGTTGATCAAAGTTATCGTCGCCAAGGAATTGCGCGAGTTTGATTCTGTATACCCATGAAATGATGGAGGCATGTTACCAGCGAGGAATGTTATCCGCTTCAAAGGAAGGGAAAACGCTCTCTCATTCAGTTGGCTGGAAGGTAGAAAGCGGCATTGTTTGAACGACAACAGTCACTCTATTGAAGAAGTGGGTGGAGTAATGATGGGATGGTCAGTGAATGATAATATGATTGGCTAGTGTTTGCGGGTTATTCTAACTATTTCGTCAACAACCAAATAGCCATCCTTATTTAGGATGGCTATTTGAGTTAGCTCATTAATGACTGTGCTCCTGTTGCGGCAAGGCAGATGCCGGAAGCCCAAATATCTTGTCAAAGGCCCAATTAAAAAAGAATGTGTAGATAGGGATAAAAATAATTAAAGCAAAATCCAATATCAGAGCTTGTAACAAGCTAATTGATAGCCACCAAGCAATCAATGGAATTAGAAAGATCACCAAGGTTAATTGAAATAAAACCGCATGGGCAAACCGGCGGCGAAATGTGCGAATTCGGGATTTCTGTTTGGATTCCCAATATTCAAAAGCGACATTGAAAATAAAGTTCCAACTAACGGCGATAGTGGTTATTACCAAAGCCAATGGCCCAGTTGTACCCGCTGAATTCCCCGAAAGAAATGCGAGTGCTAATGATGAAATCACCCAGCCAATCACTTCATAGGCGGTGATAAAAACAATTTTACGCTTAATACCTTGCATGTTTTATCTCATTTACTGTGTCGTCAGGTCTGGTAAATTAAATCAATATTGATGATAATAAAAGTCAGCTACTATCAATATTATTGAAAGGTTAGAGATGCCATTTAACAGTGATAATTTAATGATCTTTTTAACGGTATTAGAAAAAGGATCTTTTTCAGCAGCGGCAAGGGCATTACACCGTGTGCCGTCCGCGGTGAGTATGGCTATCGCCAATTTAGAGGCGGAGTTGGGCTTTTTGTTGTTTGAAAGGCATACAAGGGAGCCTAAACCAACCGAAAAAGCGCTGGCCTTAGCACCTTATGCACGTAATATTGTGGATAATCTATGGCAGTTGAATGTATTTTCTCGCGAGTTGACTCAAGGGGTAGAAAGTACGTTAACGATTGGAATTGCGGAAGGAATTAACCCTGATTTATTATTTGATGCGCTAAAAATATTGAGTCAGCGCTACCCATTAATGCATGTAGAATTAATGACCGCGCCTCAAGATGATATTTTACCTTTATTGCATCAAAATCATATTCAATTAGCCATTGCATTTGGTGGTATATCGGTCAATTCACAAGAACAGTTTCACTGTATTGGCTATGAGTCTTTAGTCGCAACCATCTCATCAAAACATCCATCAATTGGGCATTCAGCTTCCTTATATATGGAAGATCTCGTGCAGACTCGTCAAATAATTATTACTAGTTTTCAGCATCAGCTCAGCGATATTCGTGCTGTGGTTGCGACTAATTATTGGCGAACAGATAATTTTTCAATGGCATTGGGATTAGTTGAAGCTGGAATGGGATGGGGAAATTTACCCCTCTCTTTAATTAAAGATAAATTACAGCAGGGTTCACTGAAACGATTAGAGTTTAAAAATACGCCGAATGGTTTAGAGCTACCGATACATATTGTTTGCTTGAAAGGTCAGGTGTTAAAGCGTGGTGCACAGGAATGTATTGAATTATTAAAGGCAAATAATCAATTAATGCAATCTTCCCGTGTTTGAAAACGGTTCTAATGTAGAGAATACTTTTATGTCACTAAACATTATTGGTTTATTCTTTTTAACGGCGTTAGCTGAGATTGCAGGTTGCTATTTCCCGTATTTATGGATGAAAAAGCAAGGTGGTGCATGGTTACTTTTGCCTGCTGCACTATGTTTAATGTTGTTTGTTTGGTTGCTGACGCTCCATCCTGAAGCAAGTGGGCGAATTTATGCAACATATGGGGGGATCTATATTGCAACTGCATTGATATGGTTGCGTATAGTCGATGGTGTATCATTAAACACAACGGACTGGGTGGGGGCTGTAGTAGTATTTATTGGTGCTGGTATTATTATTAGTGGTTGGAAATAGCGTTTAATTTTAAATTAATATAATTAATTAACGCTTATTAATGAAAAGGGATTTTTGTTTTTAGTTGGATGATTATTTGAATTAAAGTAAAATTACGTATTCCTAAAGTTAAATTTAATAATAATGATAAATAGCGCGTTATTTGGTTTAAGTTTTATTTTTGTTTGGTCTTGTGGTTTTTATATTTTGATCTGAATTATATTTTTGCAATTTATAAATTTATCGTTAATTGATCTGTATCAATATTTAAAATAGCTACTCTATTGGTAGTATATTTAATTGGAGATTAACTACTCAGTTAATATTAATTTACCTTTTATTTTCACATTCATTGATTTTAGGCAATATATAATTATCATACGCTGATATTCTGCGACCGACTTATACCCATTTTGTTTCAAGTTGCTTAGTGTTGGACTGCACCGATTAATTCGAGTTATAGAATTTATCTTTGTCTCGAAATAGCGTTGTTAGCCACCTATCGCATGCTTGGATTATTTAGGGTAATGACAATAAATATAAAGAGGGAAGCAATGAACGTCAGTCGCAGAAAGTTTTTTAAAATCTGTGCCGGCGGGATGGCAGGTACTACTGTAGCAGCGTTAGGTTTTATGCCAGCAACGGCAATGGCCAATGTACGTGAATATAAATTACTACGGTCTAAAGAGACTCGTAATACTTGTACTTACTGTTCTGTAGGGTGTGGATTATTAATCTATAGCATGGGCGATGGTGCCATGAATGCTAAATCCGCTATTTTCCATGTTGAAGGAGATCCTGATCATCCTGTTAACCGTGGAGCTTTATGTCCTAAAGGGGCGGGCCTACTTGATTACATCCATAGTGAAAATCGACTACGTTATCCTGAATATCGCGCACCAGGCTCTGATAAATGGCAGCGTATAAGTTGGGATGAAGCTTTCACCCGTATTGCTCGGTTAATGAAAGATGACCGAGACGCAAATTTCATCGAAAAAAATGAACAAGGAACAACGGTAAATCGTTGGTTATCGACAGGGATGCTTTGTGCATCTGCGGCGAGCAACGAAACCGGTATGTTAACTCAGAAATTTGCACGCTCCCTCGGGATGTTAGCGGTTGATAACCAAGCGCGTGTCTGACACGGACCAACGGTAGCAAGTCTTGCTCCAACATTTGGTCGCGGTGCGATGACCAACCACTGGGTTGATATCAAAAATGCTAATGTCGTCGTTGTGATGGGCGGAAATGCTGCGGAAGCACATCCTGTTGGATTCCGCTGGGCAATTGAAGCGAAAAATAACAACGATGCCACACTGATTGTCATTGATCCACGTTTTACGCGTACGGCATCAGTGGCTGATCACTATGTGCCTATTCGCTCAGGTACTGACATTACCTTCTTGTCAGGGGTACTACTGTATCTGATAGAAAATAACAAAATTAATAAAGAGTACGTACAACACTATACCAATGCGGCACTCTTGGTAAGGGATGATTTCAGCTTTGAAGATGGTCTATTTAGTGGTTATAACGCGGAAAAACGCGCTTATGATAAGACCACGTGGAACTATCAATTTGATGAAAATGGTCATGCGTTGCGTGATGACTCTTTACAACATCCTCGTTGTGTATGGAATTTGCTCAAACAGCACGTTTCTCGTTATACACCCGAAATCGTCGAACAAATTTGTGGTACACCAAAAGATGACTTTTTAAAAGTCTGCGAAATTTTGGCTTCAACCAGCGCTGCCGATAGAACAACAACGTTCTTATATGCGTTAGGTTGGACTCAGCATACTGTTGGTGCACAAAATATTCGTACTATGGCGATGATCCAATTGCTGCTCGGCAATATGGGTATGGCTGGTGGTGGGGTGAATGCGCTGCGTGGTCACTCAAATATTCAAGGGCTGACGGATCTCGGTTTGTTATCAACAAGTCTACCGGGATATCTCACTTTGCCTTCTGAAAAAATGGTGACAGTAGACAGCTATTTAGCTGCTAATACACCAAAAGCAACGTTGCCAAATCAGGTTAACTATTGGAGTAACTATCCAAAATTCTTTGTCAGTTTGATGAAGTCTTTCTATGGTGATGCTGCGCAAAAAGATAATCAATGGGGCTATGATTGGTTGCCAAAATGGGATCAGGCTTATGATGTCATGAAGTATTTTGACATGATGAGTAAAGATCAAGTTAATGGCTATATTTGCCAAGGTTTTAACCCTGTTGCATCGTTCCCGGACAAGAACAAAGTAGTTAGCTGCTTAAGTAAATTGAAGTACTTAGTTATTGTTGACCCTTTGGTGACGGAAACGGCTAATTTCTGGCAAAACCATGGTGAGATGAATGACGTTGATACGGCATCTATCCAAACTGAAGTGTTCCGTTTGCCATCAACCTGTTTCGCCGAAGAAGATGGTTCGATTGCTAACTCAGGCCGTTGGTTGCAATGGCACTGGAAGGCAGCAGACGCACCGGGTGAAGCACGTAATGACGGCCAGATCTTAACCGGTATTTTATATAAAATCCGCGAGCTTTATGAGCAAGAAGGCGGGAAAGGTCGTGATCAATTAATGCAGATGCGTTGGGATTACAAACGCCAATTCCATCCTGAATCAGAAGAAGTTGCGAAAGAGAACAATGGCGTTGCATTGGTCGATTTGTATGATGCTGACGGTAATTTGCAAGCCAAAAAAGGTGAACTGCTTAGCTCGTTCGCGCTGTTACGCGATGACGGCTCTACGGCCTCGTCTTGCTGGATTTATACTGGTTGCTGGACCGAAAAAGGGAACCAGATGGCAAACCGTGATAACAGTGACCCATCAGGACTCGGAAATACATTAGGTTGGGCGTGGGCATGGCCATTGAATCGCCGCGTGATTTATAACCGTGCATCTTGTGATACACAAGGTAAGCCATGGGATAAAAAACGGATGTTGATCGAGTGGAATGGGAAAAAATGGGTCGGTAATGATATTCCTGACTTTAATGCTTCGGCACCTGAAGTCGGTACTGGGCCATTTATCATGCAACCTGAAGGCTTAGGCCGTCTATTTGCAATTGATAAAATGGCGGAAGGGCCATTCCCTGAACATTATGAGCCGTTTGAAACCCCATTAGGTACGAACCCGCTACATCCAAATGTCGTTTCTAACCCAGCGGCACGTATTTTTGAGGACGATAAAAAGCGCCTTGGAAACCATGAGCAGTTCCCTTATGTCGGAACGACTTACCGCTTAACGGAGCATTTCCATACGTGGACGAAGCATGCGCGTTTAAATGCGATTGTGCAGCCTGAACAATTCGTTGAGATCAGTGAAACCTTGGCGAAGGCAAAAGGTATTGCAAATGGCGATAGAGTCAAAGTGAGCAGTCAACGTGGCTTCATTAAAGCAGTAGCCGTTGTGACACAGCGCTTACAAACGTTGATGGTCGATGGTAAACCGATAGAAACGGTTGGGGTACCGATCCACTGGGGCTTTGAAGGTGCAACGCAAAAAGGCTTCATTACGAATACGTTAACACCATCCGTTGGTGACGCAAACTCTCAGACACCTGAGTATAAAGCGTTTTTGGTTAATATAGAGAAGGCGTAAGGGAGGGAACGAATGCAATCTCAAGACATTATTAAACGTTCCGCGACCAACAGTATTACGCCTCCACCACAAGCGCGTGATGACAAGTTTGAAGTTGCGAAACTCATTGATGTAACGTCCTGTATTGGTTGTAAAGCCTGTCAGGTGGCGTGTTCGGAATGGAACGACATTCGTGATGAGGTCGGCCATTGTGTGGGGGTTTATGACAACCCTCTGGATTTGAGCGCTAAGTCATGGACAGTGATGCGTTTTAGCGAAACGACTGAAAATGGCAAGTTAGAATGGCTTATCCGTAAAGATGGCTGTATGCACTGTACGGATCCTGGTTGTTTAAAATCTTGCCCTTCAGCAGGCGCTATTATCCAGTATGCAAATGGTATTGTGGATTTCCAATCTGAGCACTGTATCGGTTGTGGTTATTGTATTGCGGGATGCCCATTTAATATTCCTCGTTTAAACCCGAAAGATAATCGAGTTTATAAATGTACTTTGTGTGTGGATAGAGTCGCGGTAGGCCAAGAGCCAGCCTGTGTGAAAACCTGCCCAACAGGGGCTATTCATTTCGGTACTAAAAAAGAGATGTTGGAATATGCCTCTGAGCGTGTCGATAAACTACAAAAACGTGGTTTTAAAAACGCAGGGATCTACGACCCTAAAGGCGTGGGCGGTACACATGTGATGTATGTACTCCAACATGCGGATAATCCAGAGTTATATCATGGGTTACCAAAGGATCCACAAATTGATACACCGATTAACTTGTGGAAGGCAGTCTTGAAACCACTTTCAGTAGTCGGCTTTATTGCCACTTTTGCAGGGTTGATTTTCCACTATGTTGGAGTTGGCCCTAATAAAGAAGTGGATGATGAAGAGGAGGAAGATGGTCATGAGTAAAAAGAGCAAAATGATTGTTCGGACAAAGTTTATTGACCGAGCATGCCACTGGACCGTGGTTATCTGCTTCTTTTTAGTTGCTTTGTCTGGGATAGCGCTCTTTTTCCCAACATTGCAATGGTTGACTGAAACCTTTGGTACACCACAAATGGGGCGGATCCTACATCCATTCTTTGGCGTATTAATCTTTGTGGTGTTGATGTTTATGTTTTTCCGTTTTGTAAAACATAACATTCCAGATAAACAAGATTTACCTTGGATCAAGAACATTGTGGAGGTTCTTAAAGGTAACGAACACCATGTTGCAGATGTAGGCAAATATAACGCAGGACAAAAAATGATGTTCTGGAGCATCATGAGTATGATTTTTGTACTCTTAGCAACAGGGATCATTATCTGGCGTCCATATTTTGCGCATTTATTCCCAATGTGGTTAGTACGCTGGAGTTTATTTATCCATGCGGCGGCGGCAATCATCTTAATTCACGCTATTCTGATCCATATGTATATGGCATTTTGGGTTAAAGGCTCGATTAAGGGGATGATTGAAGGGAAAGTCAGTCGTCGTTGGGCGAAAAAACATCACCCTCGTTGGTATCGAGAAATTGAAGCAAAAGAGGCGGAAACGGAAAAAAACAAATCGTAACGCTTTCCATTTTTAATTCAAAGCCACTGCAATAATGCGGTGGCTTTTTTTTGGCGATTTTTTTGTTAGTGTTAATGGTTCGTGCATATGCAGAGGAAAAAAACATGCGGGCTGACCAATATATTGCTTACTGTTCCGTTCGAGCATTAAAACGAGAAAAAGACCGTTCATTATTACGTAAAATGTCTTATGTGAAATATTGGGTTTTATGTAACCAACAAGGCGCAGAAGTTATCCGAGAAATTCAGGTAGATGATTTTATCGAACAGTTACGCCGTTATTTAAATATAACAAGAAACAGCCAATACTATTTTAATCAACAGCAACAAATCGTCATCACTTGCGATAAGCCTACTTCAATAGTTTTAACTTTAGAATGGGCAGATGAAAGTGCCATATTTGTTGAGACAGTATCAGAGCAATCTCTGTCATCATTGCAAAATGAAGGGAATAACTTGCAGGCATTTTTGCTGACGCTGCAAAAAATTGAACAATTAGCTGAACAAATCGGTGAAACAGGATTTGCTGCTATTTTTAAATCGCAAGCAGAAAAACTCCAAAAGCCAGTTGAAGATAATGAGATGCTTTGTGAACGATTATTTGATGTGGCATGTGGCGCTTGGGTATTCGGTGGTATGGGGTCATGGAATGATTCATCCCCATTTTTAGCTTATGAAAAAGGGTTAGAAGCAGAATATGATAGGTTAACCAATGAACTGTATCACCATATAAACCTTGCGCTTCGTTATTCAGCAAATCAATGTGCGTGTGACCCATTGAACTGAAACAGCACTTTTTCTGAAAAACAAACATAAAAAGCAGCATAGCTTAGAACAGCGACTTCAATTATCGGAGCGAAGTCAGCGACATACATTAACAATCACTTGCAAACAACAATAAAAGAGTACGACTATGAGTATTGAATCTGTTAGACGCTTTATGGCTCAACATGCGCCGGATATCGACATTATTGAAACCGATGGCGTGACGGCTACCGTTGAGCAAGCTGCCATCGTTCATAATGTTGAGCCTAACCAAATAGCGAAAACCTTATCATTGAAAGTGAAAAATGAGGTTGTGCTTGTGGTTTGTGCTGGAGAAGCTCGATTAGATAACCAAAAGGTTAAACAGGCTTTAGGCTCGAAAGCGAGAATGCTCAGAGCCGATGAGGTGGTAGAGCTAACCAGTCACCCTGTTGGGGGTGTTTGTCCATTTGGTTTGCCTTCCGAACTCCCTGTATATTGCGATATTTCATTGCAACAATACAGTGAGGTACTGCCTGCTGCTGGCTCTGTAAACAGTGCGCTGAGAATATCGCCTCAACGGATGCTCGAGCTGACCAAAGGTGCTTGGATAGATATTTGCCAATAGTTGTATCGATTTACAAATAAGGGTTTTGTAGGCGATATAACACATGTTCTTGTAGCCAATGGCCTTCAGGGAGTGCTGGATGAGCGAAGTTTTCAGCCTCCTTGGTCATCCCTAATTTTTTCATCACGCCTTCAGAAGGGGTATTGGCGACCGCAGTGAATGCGACAATTTCTTTTAGTTTAAGTTGATTAAAAGCGAATTGGATAACAGTCTTGGCCGCCTCTGTTGTATAGCCTTGCCGCCAATATTGCGGAAGTAATCGCCATGCGATTTCTGTGCAAGGGGAGCAAGGAAGCGGATATTCTGGAATATTTAATCCAACAAACCCAATCAGTGAATGGTTCGATTTTAATTCAACGGCCCATATGCCCCATCCTCCTTGGGTGGCAAATCGTTCCATAATCGTGTCCATCATTTGATCACTTTGTGATTTATTTAATACCGAAGGGAAGTAGCGCATTACCTCCGGTGAACTATTCATATCAAAAAAACGCTCTTTATCTTGTTCGGCCCAGCGTCTTAAACGTAAGCGAGGCGTTTCAAGTTCTATGATTGACATGTGAAACCTTGTATTATTTTGTGGTTAATTGCATGTGGAGAATGGGGAAGGGGTTACCTTCACCATCCGTTTCAGAACGAGCAAATTGTGTAAACCCCATATGTTGGTAGAAACCAACAGCCTGTGGATTCTGCTCATTGACATCAACTTCATTAATGCCCAGCTCTTTTATGGCAAAATTGAGGAGTTGTTTACCTATTCCTTTACCCCGATGAGCCGCTGAAATAAATAACATTTCAAGTTTATGTTGATCAACGCCAATAAACCCACTTATTTGGTTATTTTCATCTATTGAGACATAAGTTGCCAATTGGGGAAGATATTGTTCACGGATTGCCACTTTTAACGTCTGTAATATATTTTCAGGTAAAAAATCGTGCGTTGCTCTGACGGATGACTCCCAAACAGCCATAATTTGCTGGTATTGTGCAGGAGTAGCAGGTTGAATACCCATGAATGATGCCTTTAGCCCAATGTCGTTTCTTTGAGTGTATTGATTAATATGCCGTAGCGCAATTTTAAAATAGCTTTCATAGAAATAGCGTATTTATCCTTAATTGAGGGAAAAACAGCAGGCCAAGTCTATTTTTGAGATATTAATCGCAGAAAAAAAAGTCAGTTACTTCATTATAACGGAATGTTAATTTTATAGAAAAATAATCATAATGGGATTGTTTTTATAGAATATTAACGGCAGGAATCATAACGATAATATACAACAACAAAATGGTAGGGAGCTTTCGATGAAATATAAAGTTTTAACAGTTTGTTTATCAGCCGCATTGCTTACCCCAATGACTCCAGTACTTGCAAATACCGATAATGTCGAAAATATGCAACTTGACCAAGTTTTATTATTAAGTCGTCATAATTTGCGCACACCGATTGTGAATACGGGGATCTTAACCGAAGTTACCGATAAAAAATGGCCAGCTTGGGATGCGCAAAGTGGCTATTTAACAACAAAAGGTGGTGCACTAGAAGTGTATATGGGGCACTACTTTAGAGAATGGATTGAGCAAAATAAATTAGTTCCCGATGAATTATGCCCAACGGGTAATGAAGATCTTTTCGTTTACACGAATAGCTTACAAAGAACCATTGCAACGGCTCAATTTTTCACTGCGGGCGCATTTCCTGGGTGCACAGTGAAGATCCACCACCAACCTGAAATAGGTAAGATGGATCCTGTTTTTAATCCAATCATTACTAACGATAGCCCTGAGTTTAAACAAAAAGCATTATTAGCCATGGAGGAGCATTTAAAGGGCCTCAACCTTAAACCTGGTTATGATGAATTGGATACCGTGCTCGACATTAAAAATTCGGAGAAATGTAAGACCGATAAACTCTGCGAGCTTTCATCGCAAACAAACAGTTTTATTATTGAAGCGAATAAAGAACCGGGGGTTGTTGGCTCACTTAAAATAGCGAACTCGGCAGTAGATGCTATCGATTTGCAATACTATGAGGGTTTTCCTGAATCACAAGTGGCTTGGGGTATGGTCAACACGGATGATAAATGGACTAAATTAAATACCCTTAAAAATGGTTATCAGGAAACGCTATTTTCCCCCAAATTGATTGCGAAGAATGTGGCTCACCCATTATTAAATTATATCAATAAGGGCTTTGTTTCCGCTGATAAAGGTGAGACTGCTAAATTTATTATGTTGGTTGGGCATGACTCAAATATTGCTTCCTTAATGTCAGCAATGGATTTCAAACCTTATAAACTACCTGATCAATATGAATATACGCCTATTGGTGGAAAATTGGTCTTCCAACGTTGGCATGATAAGAGCGATAAGAAAGACTATGTTAAAGTGGAGTATGTATATCAAACAGCAGAGCAACTTAGAAATAATAGTTACCTGTCTTTAGAAACGCCACCAAAACATGTCACGCTAGAAATGAAAAATTGCCCAATAGATAAAAATGGATACTGCTCTTGGGAAGATTTCCAAAAAGTGATGAAATCAGCATTAGATCAATCAAACTAAAATAGCCTCTATTTATTGCCCGTGGTCTTGCGGGCAATAAATATCATCTGTATATATACTTTATATTTCGCATGTTAAAACTCACGGAATGGACCCCCGTGTGTGTGTTAGCATTTGTTTTTACACAAGATAAATCGATAAAACTGGACAAAATGAATATCCAATTACAACGTTTAAGTCAAATTAACTGTCATGACATCATCGCATTAAATACTCACCCGCTTGTATTAGCGCATATGCCGCTAGGTGATAATCAATTTGATGAGACTTTTTGCAAGGAATGGGTCAAACAGAAAGAGCAACACTGGCAAACACATGGCTTTGGTGTGTGGGCATTAACTTTTGATGGCGTATTTGGCGGCTGGGGTGGTTTTCAAGATGAAAATGGAGACGCAGATTTAGCGTTAGTGCTTCATCCAGATTACTGGGGATACGGTAAAAATATTGCTAAAAAAATAGTTGAGCAAGCGGCGGCTCAACTGTCATTAACGTCGATAACTATCCACCTCCCATTAAGTCGAAAAAAACTGGGCGCAATTAGGCGCTATGGTTTTATCGAAGAGGGAGAGGTGGATTTTGATGGGGTGGCTTTTAAGCGTTTTCGATTGAAACTATCATCGTTAATGAAGAAAAAACCCTGCTAAAAAGCAGGGCGTGAAAGCCACGAAAATGTTTATGAGCCTTCAATTTAACTGATAATCTTGTGTAATAGTCTTATAAATTGTGTGTATTTATTATCTCTTGATATCATCGTAAAAAGATGATCTTGATGAGTTTAAAGGCTGAATATTTTATTAAAAAATCTATTTTTTGCTATCGCATTTTTATTATCGAACGACTAAAACTGAAGTTTTTGCATAGCGTACGACAGATGCTGCATTAGACCCTAACAGGTATGTTGACATACTTGGATGGCGAGAGCCGATTAAAATGAGATCTGCATTGATTTCCTCAGCGATAGCCAAGATTTCATCTTTCACGGAGCCGACAGAAGAGGTGACGTGGATCTTATTTTCTGGGATAGAGAAGCGTTTAACTTTCTCTTTTAATTCATCGAGAATCACTTCGGCTTGCTTTTCTTCGTCAGGGAAATCACTAGGAAGAATGGTTCCACCATAGCGCAAATAGTTAGAAATAGGTGCTGTGACAGCAAGGAAATGAACTTCAGCGTCATTTAATTTCTGAATTGCATTAACATGGGGTATGACGAGATCAGTCAGTGCATCTTCGCTAACGTCGATCGGAACTAAAATAGTTTTGTACATAAATCCTCCTTTTTATCTTTTATTTTATAAGTTTAGAACATTTCAAAGCATATTGAAATTAATCATTAATATTTTAAATGTAATTAGCTATTTTGGTTAAAAATGAAAGGGGATAGCTGTTCTGTGTTGAAAGTAGGGGAGGAAAGTGTCACTGCTACGGCTTGTAGCAGTGAATCAAACGAATAGATTACTTTTTACAAGCTTCTTTTAAACCACCTTTACAGGCTTTATTTAAATATTCGCTCGCCGCTTTATCATCCATTTCTGTACCTTCACCATTTTCATACATTTTACCGACTTGGTATTGTGCTGGTGGGAACTTTTTATCGGCTGATTTTTTAAACCAATCAAAAGCAATAATGTAGTTTTGTTTCACTCCAACGCCTTGATAGTATATCTGCCCAAGGTAATTCTGGGCTTCTGCATTGCCTTGATTGGCGGATTTTTCAAGCCAGTTGATTGCAGTTTCAATGTTAGGTTCAACGCCATTACCATTTAAGTACATATCGGCTAAAAAAAGCTGTGCATCTGCGTTACCCTTATTGGACGCCATAGTTAACCATTTTTTAGCTTTAGGATAATCTTGTTTTATCTCTTTGCCTAGGTAATAGCCAATACCTAGCATAACTTGCGCTTTGATATCACCTTTTTTGGCTTCATTCTCCACAATTCTTAACGTCTCTTTTGGAACTTCCGCGAAACTTGAGTGAATAGAAAGAATGAAAAGTAACAGTAATGAGTAGATTTTATACATAGTGCTATTAATATCTTATTGTGTCAGTGAGCAAGATAAAGATAGTGATTCGTTTTTATATGAAGACATAGATCAAGCGAATAATAACATTATCAACAATCGTTGTTAGGGTTAACCAATAAATTTTACGTTAAATACTCTACGTCGCCAAACATAGAATATCAATGTGTTTTAACGTTTTTTATATGATGGAAGATATTTCAATGTGATGAAGCGATATCACGCAGATTATGTGTATTTTTAATATAAAACAAGGCATGGGGTGAGTTAAATTCAGATGGTGACGGAGTGGGAGTATTTTATAAGTTTATTATATTGTAATTAGCATATTATATAGTATTTTTCGATATGCTGGTTTTTTTTGCTAATGCTGGATTGGGATAGTTTTTTTGAAATATCAAGCATGGTAAAGAATAAATAAAAATCAATTAACAACCCCTTAAAAACGGCATTTAAAGCCGGTTATTTTTAGGCATTTTCTTAAACGTATAATTATTTAAATATAAGTTAAAAATCGTTAACACCCCCTAGCAATTTAGGGGATGTTGTTATTTAGACGTTATTTTACCAGGTGTTAGTTACCATCATTAGCCCTGGTAAGGTGCAAGTCACAATACCGATTACCAAAGTTAACTCACCAAGATATTTAATGGTTTTATTAAGTGAAAATACGCAGAAAAATAGAAACCATAGAATAGCCCAAAGCAACCATAGTGCAATCATTCGAGCATCAGCACTTGTGTAGTAGGCGTAGAATAAAGCATTAAAAAAGACAAAAAGGCAGTACCAACCAAATAGTTTCCCTGTTAGTGAATATATCTTTATAAAACTGAGAAAAATATAAGTGAATGTAAATAACATTGATTGGGCAATGGCAAGGTATGCAGTATTTTCTTTAGCATTTACCATTAAAACAATATTGCCAATTAAGCAGAAAAAACCAATAATGCCATTGAATATTCCTGTTTCTTTATTGTCATATCCTTTAATGATAGAAATACCGTTAATGATTAAAACGCTACCAATAAAAATGAGTAATAGGCCATTCATTTATCACCTCTTGAGGGAGAATTGATTTTTTTCGACAGTAAATTCTATGTGCTCTCTGCTTTTTTCATGTAATATTACATCGGCAACTAATGGTTCAATATGAATTTTAAATATTCGCTTGATATCTCTTACCCCGTAGCGACGATCGCACATTGAATTTATTTTCATTTTTGTTGCAGTATCCAGTACTACTGTGACGGCGTTTTTAGCGATTCTTTTATTGAGTTTTGAAAGTTTAATATCAATAATTTTACTCGCTTGTTCTGAATCTATTTTATTAAAGCTAATCTTTCTATCGATACGGTTAATAAATTCAGGTTCAAATTTATTTTCTAACAATTTTAGTATTTTTTGCTGATAATATTTTTTAGTGAATAAATGTACTAACCCCTGTTTTTCATTTAAAATATCTCTAGAGCCTAAATTGGAAGTCATAATAATAATGGCATTTTTGAAGTTAATAACTTTCTGACCATTTGCAAGGCTCAATTCACCAGTGTCAAGAATATTGAGCAGTGTTCTAATCACTTCTTTGCTTGCTTTTTCTATTTCATCAAATAAGACAATACCTGGTGTACTATAGCTTCCTTCGATTTTATCTATATCAAACAAGGAATATGATTCTTTACTCCCGGCGTAACCGGGAGGTGCACCAGATAAAGACGCGGCATAATGATCTTGAGACAACGTATTCATATTTATGCGACAATAATGCGCTTTACCATTATTGAGTGCTTTTGCTAAAGCGATCACTGTTTCTGTTTTACCAACACCAGTTGGCCCAAGAAATAGCATGGTACTTAGTGGCCTTTCGGGATCAAAAATATTGGTTTTAATACAATAAAGAATATCCTTTAACTGTTTTAAAGCCTCCTCTTGGCCAATAATAGTATTTTCAATATATTGAATGACTTTATCAGGATCAAAAATAAACCGGAAATGGCCCATCTTTTTTTGTGGCTCTGAAATGTGTTTTTCTTTATGACTTTCAGCTAGCATATCATTAATAAAGGGCATGGATTATTCCTAAATAGTGATAATTTATTAAGTAGTAAATCAAGAAAAACTATTTATATAAAATACGATAATATTCCCCGTTGTTGACGCATACGACAACGTTTAAAAATAACAATTTATATTTAGTAAATTTATAGTTTATTCATTAGCCTACAATTTTTATTTTATTGCCATCGGTTGGTAAATTGTAAACTTGGCACTCTGAAACACCAATAGTCTCTCTGGTTATGCTTTCAACTTGCTGTTGAGTTTTTTCTGCATCTAGAACCCAACTACGATAAAACTCAAACGGGCACTCTGCGAGACCTTTATCACCATCACCTGATTGATAAATACCGGTGTAACCACGATGTAATATTTTAAAGAGATGGTTTTGTGATTGATCATATCGACGCGCATCGCGAATTTCCGTGACGGAAAGTTGCGCGTATTGGACGCCCATCTCTTCTTCACCACATTCGCCCAATGTGTGACCATCAAAACCAATAATAGCGGAATGACCAAAGTAGGTATAAACACCGTCAAAACCTGTTCCATTCGCCACGGCGACATAACAGTTATTTGCCCACGCCATGGTTTTTGCCATCATAATTTGCTGCTCTTTGGCAGGATACATATAGCCTTGGCAGCGAATAATTAACTCAGCGCCTTTCATTGCACAATCACGCCATATTTCAGGGTAATTACCATCATCACAGATGATTAGACTTATTTTTAACCCTTTAGGTCCTTCTGAAACATAAGTTTTATCGCCTGGATACCAACCTTCGACAGGGCACCACGGGATAATTTTGCGGTATTTTTGTACAATATTCCCTTTGTCATCAATTAAGATAAGTGTGTTATAAGGGGCTTTTAAGGGATGTTCTTCGTGCTGTTCACCTGTGATTGAAAATACGCCCCACACACCATTTGCTTTACATGCAGCTGAAAAAATTTGTGTTTCATCACCCGGTACAGTTGCTGCCGTTTCCATCATCTCTTCATGATCATACATAATGCCTTGAGTGCTGTACTCAGGAAAAATAATCAGATCAAGTCCTGGAAAACCGGTTTTCATTCCTGCAATAACATCTGAGATTTTATTTGCATTTTCAATAACTTCTTTTCGATTATGCAAACGAGGTATTTTATAGTTCACAACCGCAACACCCACTGATGTTGGACTACTTGAAATATCACCATGTCTCATAAGTTTCCCCTTTGTGTCATTTTGATGTTCGTTTTACGACTAAGTAAATATAGTTATTAAGTTACAAGTGGGGGGAGTAAATGGCGCCGAAATGTGATTTACGTCGCATTTTTATAATGAATTTTGTGGGGTTATTTAATTGTTTGATTTTATTAGCTAATTTTTTCTTAGAGAGTGTGTTTTATCGTTTATATGGGGTTTTACTTGGTCAATCACAGAAGAGGTAATGGGGGATAATAACGAAAATTTGTGTAATAAATTTATTTTTATATTGTGATTTTGATTTAAATTAATGATAAATGTTGATGATGGGCGCGCTTAGCTGTTTTTCAAAGTTTAATCTTTAGTAGAGGGTTGTCGTTCTTATTTGTAAAAAATCAGCACAACTAACTGATCAATGTCATGATAAAACGGCAACCCCGTAAAATTGAAATGTCACTTTAATTTTTCAGATAACCATAAGCCACTTTTTTTCATTAAATAACCGAATAAGACCCCCACCAATAATGAAGGAAGGGCGGCTGTCCATTCGCCTTGAGAGGCAAAAAGAGCACATGCGCCAATAAATGTGCCGGGAATATATGATAGCCATTGCTGCCTTGCTTGAATGCACATCATAAAAGCCACAATACCCGTGATCAAATATTCCAATAAATTAGGAATACCATTAAACAAGGTATCGCTGTGGAGCATAATGAGACCCCATGCGACTCCGCTGGCGGTAGTGAAGAAGGTAATGAACAACCCTTTAATGCCTTCTTTTGGATAAGCAAAATAAGCGGTACAGCCTAAAAAACCAGCCCACCCAATCAGCCCTAACGAATTCGCTAACCACGCCCAAACGGCTGACAAAATCGCGGTTGTTAAAGAAATAGAAAAAAGTATTTTCACAGTGATTCTTAAATAATGATTAAAGTTAAACCAGAATAGAAAATGAACCCGTCATTCTCTTGACATGTTTATCGAGCCATCTATCGGGAGAGGTTATCGAAGGGAGGGGATTCTATCATTAGCTAATCAAGTAAAAAAAAGCATTTGATCAAGATATACGCGGAAATTTTCCTATCTAGATTGAACGTGTTGTTTTTAGACGGCTAGGTAGCAGGTGAGTGCCTGTTGAACGGGTTCGATTGACAGCTTGCTACCTAGATATACACTATTCCATATCAAATAACGGTGTTGGTTTTCCGTTATCATCAACGGCAACATTTACACCCATGACAACAAAAGACAACCCCAGTCAAACTATTCATGTAATCAATTGTTATTTAATGATTTAATAAAATCCCCATTGACAAGCCAAGACAGGTTAAGCCACCATAAGACATACTTAGTGTGTCCACCAGTGTGTCCATCAAAACTTGGTGACAATTGTAAAATGGGGCAACAATGGCAATAACAGATACATTTTTGCGAACAAACCATGGCAAAAAACAATCATCGGTTATCGAAAAGTCAGACCGTGACGGTTTATGGGTGCGCATTTCTAAAAATGGCGTGGTGTCTTTTTTCTATCGATACCGATTCTTAGGTAAGCAGGATAAGATGACTATTGGGAGATACCCTGTAATGTCACTCAAAGAAGCTAGATCTAAAGTTTTGTACTGGTCAAAAGTTCTAAGTGAGGGGCAAAACCCAAAACTGGTTCAGTCCTTGGAAATTGAAACTATCAATCAGAATAGCTCATTTGAAGACTTATATCGACAGTGGCATGAGATGCATTTTAAAGGGAAGGTAAGTTCAGTGAACGTATTGAGAACTTTTGAAATACACGTATTCCCTAAGTTAGGTAAGTATTCACCAGAACAGTTAACTACAAAAATATGGGTTTCTTATTTAGATGGGATGTCTAAAAAGTACTCAGAAATCACAAAGCGCATTTTAAATTACTCCGCTGAATGTTATGAGTGGGCTAGAAAGCGGAACATGATAGCTCTAAACCCGCTATTAAATCTTAGCCCTAAAGATTTCGGTGTTAAAAAGGGGCAAGGTTCACGCACGTTAGACGACTCAGAGATTTACTACATTTTAAAAGCTAGCAAAGAATCAAGAATGGAAGAGAAAAACGCTTTGTTTGTGTTTTTATGCCTTTACTATGGTTGTCGTGTTGGTGAGCTTCGGTTAGCCAAAAAAAGCGATTTTGACTTCAATAAAATGATATGGGTAGTTCCTGCAGAGAACCATAAGACAGGAGGCTCAACAGGAATGCCATTAATAAGACCAATAATAGAAGACTCCGTTCCTGCTATACAAAGGCTTATCGAGTTAGCTGATAGTGAAGTAATTTTTAACTCAGGAACGGGTGTTATATCTTTTAACTTCCACCTATCATTTCCTAAAAATCTTATTCGATACTGCAAAAGAAGTTATGATGTAATAATCCCTCATTTTTCTATGCATGACCTAAGACGCACCGCTAGAACGAATTTCTCAGAATTAACCGCGCCCCATGTCGCAGAAACAATGCTAGGTCATAAATTACCCGGGGTATGGGGGGTTTATGATAAATACAGCTATATGAATGAAATGAGAGAGGCTTATAAAAAGTGGTGGGATAAATTGGAGTTAATAACGAAATTCGCCCCAAGGTAGGGGCGTTATTTTCATTTTCGACTCGCTTTACTTAGTTCCGAATCTTTCGTTTGCCATTCCAATACTTTATATTTGAACCATCGGTTTTTTGAGCCCTTGGAGCTACAGTCAGGGGCTGGGAATGGTAGTGCGGCTCTATTTCTTAGGCGGTTTAATGTTCTAGATGAAATACGAAGATGATTGCATACATCTTTTGTTGTCATATATGCATTATCACGAATCACTCCGCACCTCCTTTTCTATACCCGTTCATTAATATTTCTGCAGCAACTTCAGCTGGAGTTCCTACCCACATTGCATCATCAATAATGGCGTTTAAATTTCCCTTACTGAGACTTTCAACTGTTTTTGGCCATACATTTTGCGGGACGTCATAATAAAGGCATTCAGCTATCTGGCTGGTGGTCATTTGAATGATTTCCTCAGTGGTGAAATTCATTTTATGATAGCCGGCATTCCAAACAGCCTCAGTTACATCACTCGGATCCCCGCCTGCATTTTTAATGATATTGACGAGGTTAAAATCAAGCGTTGTCATAGCATCACCTTCTTACCTTGAATTTTTCCGCAATGAACACATTGAAGGTGATAGAGCGTTCCTTCACTGAATTCACCATCACCATAGCTTTCCTTAAAAGGATTTTTGCTAATAGCTACCCACTGATGCATACCAAAGAAACACTTCCAGTTTCGGGTATCTTTAATTTCACTCATATCAGGCCTCTTCAATTAGAAGGCTTGCTATGAAGCCAGTCCAAAGACCCAGCGCATAAACCGCTGGCTTAGGCATACCAGTTGCCATGCCGATGACGACAGTGCATACAAAAGCGATTAAGTAGATGAAGAAAAGCCCAAATTTACTCATCATTACCGACCCCCATTAACCCCTCAAGCCTCACGACTAACTCATACATTTCACTTTTGTATTGACGCACTTTTGTTAATTCGCTCATGCGGCTGTTTATCTGAATCAGCTCATCATCAATTTTCACTAGTTCGGCACGTAATTGCTTGCTGTTTGGTACGTTCAGGGTTCCGTTTGAAACGGAGGCGTGCTGCTCTGGTGTAAGGTGATTTTTCTCACCTTTAAATTCTGGCTTTGTGACAGAATTAAGTGATATCAATTGGTTGTCGGAGGTATTTTCTAAAAGAGGCGATTTCTCCTCTTTGGCTTCAACCCACTGGTAAACTCTTGAGCCGTTTTTTACCTGACTAACCACATTTCCATTTTTGATATCAGTTTTTAAACGGTCACCAATGTTATTAGCCGAATCTCCCGTTGCTTTGGCTAATTCAGCAGCCGTCATAGCCTGTGTGCTTTGTTGCAAAACCTCTCTTAAGATTTCAATCTTAGGACGCTCATCGCTAGCCTGACATGAAAATTTTGAAGCAATAGGGCTCTTAATTGTTTTTGGTTCTGGCTGATTAGTAAGCTGATACAATCCATTGACCAGCTTTACCGTACCTTTTCGCATTTGATTGGTCATCATTGCATTAACAATTTGGGCGCTTTGATCCATGTGCAGGGCTAATGTGTCGATATCACATGGACCGACTTCTTCAAGAGCATCGATAATTAATGGGTTATTACTCATCACTCACCTTTCTTACTCGTTTCTGTTTTCTCTTTTTTGTATTTGGGATCAACCTAGGTTCACAAACTTGTGGTGCTGGTGGCAAAGGAGGGCATATGCCCATCCTGATATAAAAACGCTGCCTGATGCCGTGAATAATTCGAGCAGTCCAATCACAACCATCATCCACATAGTGAGTGACTCGAACTATCACATCATCGTAATCAACCATTTCATGTTCAGTGGTATCTTGTTCAATCACTTGCTTTCCTCCGAACAAATGATTTTGTATGCCCTTAAAACGTGGCTTGCTTTGCCGTAAATCGTCGTCACTCGAAAAAAGAAGCCTGTTGATGATTCTTGAACTGGCGTCCATAGTTTTACTGTGTCGATAATGCGATTCAGTTTTCGGCGCTCGGTAATGAAAGACAGAATCACTACTTTGGCTGTGTTGCCTGTTTTGCTGGTGACATATTCAATTTTCATTGCTCAGCCCCCATTATTTGGTCACATAAGGATTGAGATAATTTGTGGGTATCCTTTTCCATGGCCATAGTGATTAAGATAGGCTCGCCATACATTTCTGATGTTAAGGCGTCCATGGCAAACAGCGCGGAGCGATCGTCTTCGCTAGGCAAAACACCAACACTACCCATGCCAAACATCAGATAAGGCAGGGCTAAATAGCGGGTTGCTAAAATAGGCGTTTTCCCCTCTTTAAATGTTTTGGTTAGTAATGGAGTTAAATCAGGGTAGTGTTCTTGCATGAGAACTAATTCTGATTTCTCAAATGGTCTAAACTCTTCATCCCGATCCTGACGGTAATAAGTAACAGTGTGACTTCCATCATCATGGCTATTGATATCAAGAAACTCAGCTTCATCAGGTACTGAACATACAAACTGAACAGCAACATCCTGGTCGAAATCTGCGTTGTGTTTCATTCTGATTAATGCATGCCCGTTAGTTGCTTCTATGTACTGGTTATTAATGTGAACAACCTTTGTTACCATGCGTGGGTCATCATTTACGGATATCAAAGTTAAAGCCGCGCGGATTAAGTCAGCATCAATATGTGGTAGTTTTGCTTTCATTATTTTTCCTCCCAACCAATTACCTGAAACAATCCCATTTTCGGGTGATACCAACGGGTACCTCGCTTCTCTGCCTCACACATCATCGAATGAAATACAACCATAAAGTCATCTTCTAGAACGACCTTCATCTTGAAAGGAACGCCATCAGGCGAGAGGGCGCTGATAATCTTTTCTGGTACATCAAACTGGTTAACAAGAGTTCGACACTTACCTTTTGTTATTCCTGCTTTGTTTGATATAACAGGGTAGGAGACATAGCCTATAGGGATGAAACCTTGCTTAATTTGCTCGACAGTCTCATGCATCTGTTCAACTTTCTCATCAATGCGATTAATTTGACGTTGTTGCTGGGCATTATGACTGGCGATTCGGGCGATCATTTCTAATTCACTAATAGCGGTTTGTTGTGGGCGAAAGTAACTACCGACCAACTCACGCTGTACTTGCCATGCAATAGGATCATTGAATGGCTTGGTTAACATTAAATAACCCGTTTCAGTCAATACGAGCCCTTTTGGTGTGCGAGGAGCGAAAACCGATGAAAGTGACTCCGTACGTATTACGTCCGCAGTCAGTTCATGAAAATCCACGCCTTCAATAAAGTGTTCACGGTTACGATTAAAAGCGGCACGAGCTGTTCCCTCTGGTCGGGCATGTACCAAATCAATCATTGAAAAAGTAACAACACGCTGACCTTGATACTCAACTACGGGCATTTGAGTTTTATTAATAGTAATTAAGTTGTTCATATATTTTCCCTAGTGAACTGAGCTATTTGATAAAGGTGAATTCAAAAGCTGAAAGCCTTTAATAAAAACGTCATCTATGAAATTAAACAGCCATGTAATACCTGTTTCAGTTTCTTTAGTTTCGTTATTTGTATAAAAACGCCACACGGCAATATATTTTTCCTCTGGATTTTCAGCTAATAGTGGTTGCTCAATTTGATGGATCAATAAGGTTTCAATCACTTCAATATCTAGGTAGACGTCAAAGTTTTTATAAGAAAACTGATAGTCTCCATTGGCGCTGAGTCCAAATCGCTCCTTGCAGTAAATAAGGTACTTTGCGGCCTGAATGTAGCGTTTGCGCTTAACTGCGCATTCAGCGAACTCTGTTAGCTCCTGGTGCGTTAGTGCTTGATCATGTGCACGAGACTCATCGAGCATCCAAGCAGGGCAGTCTGGTACTTTTTCTTTTAAAATTTCTATTAGTTGAGTTACGGCCATATTTTCACTTTTCATAAATAACTCTCCGTCACTTTAATTCTTGCTTTAGATAAACAACGGTCAGCTGCTGCCTTGCTTTCCTTTTCCTGATAACTCAAACCATCAGAACTGCCGGGGATTGAAATAGAAAAGGCTTGGTTGTATTTATCTGCAGCACGGCGATATAATTTCTTTGCTTCTAGCTCTTTCCCTTCATTCATTAATTGGTCAAATCTCGTCATATACATACGGCTCCCCATTTAAATAAGCAGGCATATATTTTGTAATTACATCGATTAATAATTTTCCTAGTTCGGTTATGTTTCCGTATTTCGTATAAAGTAATGCGTAAGTATCGTATATATCCTTGTCTGAATACTTACAGCGATGCTTGCAATCCAACTCCTCATATACATCACGAAAGAAATTATTAAGGTTTTCGTTAGTTAATGTGATTATGACTTCTTCATTGTTAACGACTGCTTTAAATTGGGGCTTTTTACCTTCATGTTTAAAGTAATCTAATAGACAGTTGATGTAAGTCATTCTCCTTTTGCCTATTAATAGTTTATATTCCATTTAATTATTCCTAAGTTTAGATAAAGGGATTCCCTCAGCGTTGACGCTGATTTAAATTTAACTTGATTTTTTAATTATTTATTGGTTATTGCTTCTTGCAGTCTACTGTATTTTATTGCTACATCTTCCCTTGCTTCTTCGAATCTTGTGTTTGCTTTTTGCCATTCCTTTTCTAACTGTAAAATATATTTTTCTTTTTTAAGCTTTTGTTTTAAATCTCGATATATTTCTGCCTGTCTATCGATATACTCTGGCAGCATGGCGCCGCGCTTAAAGGCCGGAGTACCATCAGGCAACTGTGTTTTAATGTCTGGTTCGTTAGTTGGCTTGCCTAGCTTACTGAATTCATCACTAGCAAGGATGTGTGCATATTTATTGATAGCGGCATCCTCGGTGAAATAGCTTTTATTGCAAGGTTGAACAAAATAAACCTCACGAGTAATAACCTGAATATCGTGACCTGTTGTTATTTCTATAGGCTTTGCTTTGTTTGTCATTTTAAATTTCCTTAATAAGAGTCTCTAAATCATTGAGTGTTTTACTTAATGTATTTGCCATTAAATCTAATTGTGCATATAGCGTTGGGGTATCTGGTTCATTTTCGTATATGTCACTTTTAAGTTGATGTAGAGAAAGCTCGACATTATTAATATCCCCAATAGCATCATGTAACTTATTTTCTGATAACTTACTATTTTGATTGGGGGGCAGAACGCCGTTTAATTTCCTCACTAGAATAATAAACATTATCATCTAATGCTTTAGCAATAATGATTGACTCTTGAATCAATAAACCTATTTTACATAGAACGTCTTTTGATAAAGGGTCGTTGTCACTACATGAAGAGTCAAACAATAAGGTACCAATTGCTCCGACACCTTCAATTAATGCTTCTGATGTCATTTCGTTATTAATAGAAATTCCTCTAAGTTGCTCGATTGAGTAGTTTTTAAAATCTTTTATTTTTATCGTATCGCTAGTTTTCATTTTCACTTCCCAAGATTAATTTTAATTAATGACTCATGGGCGCGAATCACTGATAATAAGGCTACAGACAAAGTATTTAGGGTGTTTTCATTATCAATAAATCCTGAATCTAAAATTAAATTAATAATGGCCTTTGCGTAGGTTAATTCAGTGTTAGCTGCATCTCTTAATTGAATATTGTCATTCACTATTCTTTCTCCAAAATATCATCAATCTCAGCTTCACATTGAGCGATTAATTGACTGGCAATATGTTTTTCGCTGTTGTCTCTATTTAAATATTGAGCTGCAATTAAAAACACTTTCACTCGGTTAAATACATCCATACATTCACTAACTTGTACTTGGGGGGCTACTTTATCCATGTCCATTATCCCGTTGTGCATTTTCTTCAATTAACCAACCTGCCACAGGGTTTGATAGTTCGTAAGCCAACTCAATTAAACTATCCACTACTGGATCCCCTACAAATTGGCTATTGAGTTGAAACAGTATCGCATTCAATTGAGCGCTTTTTTTTGCGGCAACACTTAATTCAATTTCGTGTGACATGTCACGGCTCCTGCTGGTATTTGTGATGCCAGTGATAAAACATAATCACGAACAAGTTGTAATTTTGCTGATTTCAAATCCGTTGCATAAACATCCTTGCGGCAACCTTTGTCAGTCAGATCACTACGCTTTACAGCAAAGAAACAGAACTTAAATAGACCTGTACGGATATCAGGTTTCAGGGCGTTTGAATTTGATGTATAATGTATAATCGGCATTTTTTAAACCTCATAGATTAGAGTCAGAAAATTTTATCCGAGCAGCTTTCAATTCAAAGCTTTCCGGTTGGGCTTTTAACATTTCACCTTCGCCATAAGCCAACCAGTTGCGGTTAATACCTAATGCCTTAGCTATCACACTAGTGCGACATACCCCTGACACCTTCCCGTTTACTACCTGACTAATTGTGCTTTGTGATACGCCAACGCTTTTGGCTAATTCCGCTTGAGTCATGCTTTGTTCTTTGAGGGCAAACTTTAGGCGATCTCCGAAAGTGTTTTTGGAGGCTACATCCTGCGTTTCAGTGTTAATTTCATTTTTTAGTGGAAAATCAAACGCAATACTTGATTGAATGCTGGCTGATGTATCAACTAAGGCACTAAATTTTTCCTGTAATATTGCTTCAATTACTTCGTTTTCAGTTTCTGAAAGCTTTCCTGATAACATGAGAAGACTAATGCATTGAGTTTGCTCTACAAGGGTGGACATGTAGCATGCTTTTCTCATTAATAAGTCATATGCTCCATTCATCTATTATCTCCTAAGCGATTTTTTTATAATAATAGACAGGGCGTTTTTGAAAGTCAATCGCCAAAGCGATATTTTTTTGTGTTGACGTTTATTGGGAAATGTAAGATTATCCTCATACTGTATAAATAAACAGTATGAGGGCGAGATGAGAAAAAAGGAAATTAATTTCTATTACAGAAATAGACCAGGGCGCTATCGATTAGATAAAACAAGGCATTGTTATTTATATTGTTTTGAGAGAAGTATAATCACACCCAATAAATTTATATTATCACCAACCGAAACTAATGGAATGCGAGAATCATCGACTGACAAGTAGTCATTAGCTGCATTTTTAATATATCTATAAGCACTAATATTTTTATTTATTTCAACCAACACCAGATCATTTTGAGATGGAAGCTCTTTGGGGTCGATAACAACGATGCTTCCTTTAGTGATTTCATTTATTCCGGTATCTGATTCAATTTCATAGGCTTTTAATGAAGGTTTGAATATATTAGTAGGTATAAGAAATTTATTGTTAGTAGGCTTGCCCTCTCTAATCACAGTCAGCTCAGCATACTTTCCAGTCATCACTTCAAATGGCGGTAATGCTTTGTTTTTAAGGGATTCAGAATCACCTCCATGCTGTAACCACTCTGGGTCAACACCAAGAACCCTTGCAATATCTATTAATCTTCTACTGGATGACGCTTCTCCAGATACCAATTTCCAGACACTCGATTGAGCCATCCCTACAGCTTCAGCTAGGGAGGCCTGTGTAAATCCTGATTTTTTCATTGCTGACTTTAGTCGTTCAGAAAGACTCATTGTTAACCTCATTAAACTATAGCGATGGCGATATTATACATTAATCGCTTTGGCGATTGAATACTGTTTATTTATACGCTAGAATCGCCTAGGGAATATTTGGGGGATTTATGAAAAATGAAATTATAGATAAAGCGATTAATAGTGTTGGTATTACTCAATTAGACTTTGCAAAACTTATCGGAGTATCTCAGTCCACTGTTTCTGATTGGTTGAACAATAAGAAAAAGGTTTCACCAAGGCTAGTGCCGTTAATTGTTAATTTAACAAAAGGTGCGGTGAAAGCTTACGAAATCCGTCCTGATTTACCAGAGCTTTTTGGAAAGTCACATGAGCCAGACACACAACATACCGAGATGGAATAATGTTTTTCGGGGAGATTATCAATGAATAAGCTCACACCAACCGATGCGGTTAACCAGATCGGTAAACTAAATTTGTCTGGGAATGTCATTCCTTCAAATTGGTGGCAACACATTAAATTACCTAGCGGTAAGCCTGATTCTACAGCCATTATTTTACTATCTGATATTGTCTACTGGTATCGCCCATCTGAGATTAGAGATGAGGTAACTGGTGAGCTTATGGGATGGCGCAAGCGTTTCCATGGCGACAAGTTGCAGCGTAGTTATCAGGCATTTGCTAATCAATTTGGGTTTTCAAAACGAGAAGCTACGGATGCTCTGAAGAGACTGCGAGCAGCAGGATTAATTACACTGGAATTGCGAACAGTTACCACTCCAGAAGGAACGACGCTGAATAATGTTCTGTACGTTGAAGTTGTTCCCGAAGCTATTTATGCCATCACGAATGATGCTCCAAAGCTGGTGGATGAAGATGCAAAAAATGGAATACCTGTTACATCTGAACGTAACACCTCTTACGTTGAAACGGAACCCCTATTACGTTCTGACGTAAGTGCACCTACGTTGAAAAGTGATACATATACAGAGATTACTACAGAGATTACTACAGAGAATATTTATAACCGCGAAAACGCGGCTAACAAAAAATCTCAGCCGTCACCCAAAAAAACCAAAACCAAAAAACACACCATGCCAGAGGGCTTTGCCCCAACGGAAAAGCATCAGGAGCTGGCTCGTGAGTTAGGTGTTGACTTGCAGGAAGAATTTTTGAAATTCCGCGACCATCACGGCAGTAAGGGATCCACCTACGCTAATTGGAGTTTAGCGTTAAATACATGGCTTCGTAATGCCAAAACTTTCCAGCGAGGTCAGCAAAGCACGAAAACACAGCCTCGACGCCCTGCAGGTGGATTAATTCATCTTGGGGATGGGATCTATATCCGCGACGAATAGCAGGGGTTGGTACGGATTTGCAGGCTTGGTTTTAAGGATTTTGATATGACATTGAATGAGTTATCAGAGAAATTATGGGACAATGTTGAACGGGTGGCTAAGTATTTGCTGCCACCACCTAATGCGCGTTTAGATGGGCAGGAGTGGGTTGCTGGAAATGTCCACGGTGAAGCAGGGAAAAGTTTAAAGATCAACTTAGCAGGCAAAAGAGTTTGGTCTGATTTTGCTACAGGGGAGGGTGGTGACCTGCTCGATTTGTGGGTGCTTGTTCGTAATTGCAGTTTGCATCAAGCGATGGCGGAAGCTAAACAATTTCTCGGTATTCACGATACAAATCACCATTTTGCAGCCAAGCAAAAAAAGGCATTTTCAAAACCTGATCGCAAGGTGCTCGCAAAGCATGTTCGTAAGACAACGAACTGTTTCGAATATCTAGAAGGGCGAGGCATTAGCAAGGCAACCGCAGAAGCTTTTGGCGTCTGTGATGCTGTCGTCTGGTCGCATGATGAAAATCGCGAGCTTCCTGCAATTGCATTCCCGTACAAGCGAGACGGTGAGTTATTGCAAGTAAAGCGCATCGGTATTGAGCGTCCGAATGGGAAAAAAGTCATCACGGCTGAGGCTAACTGTGAGCCTTGCCTATTTGGTTGGCAGGCAATGCCAAATAATGCCAGAGTTTTGATTTTGTGCGAAGGTGAAATTGATTGCATGAGCTATCACCAGTACGGACTACCAGCCCTGTCGGTGCCATTCGGAGGCGGAAGGGGCGCAAAACAGCAGTGGATTGAATTTGAATACCACAACCTAGATCGCTTTACCGAAATTTGGTTATCACTCGATAATGACGAAGTTGGGCAGATCGCCGCAAAAGAAATCGCCAGTCGATTGGGTGAGCATCGTTGTCGCATGCTTAAATTGCCGAAAAAGGACATCAATGAATGCCTACAGGCAGGCATGACCGAAGATGAGTTATTTCGCTACATTGAAACAGCGGCATATTTCGATCCCGAGGAACTCTATAGCGCTCGGGAGTTTTATCAAGATGCTGTTGATGCGTTTTACGGAAAAGAACAATACTTGTTCAGAACGCCGTGGGAGCCGCTCAATTATAACTTTAGCTTCCGAGAGGCTGAGTTAACTGTTATCAACGGGGTAAATGGTCATGGCAAAACGGAAGTTGTTGGGCATATTATGCTTGAGGCTATGCGCCAGCAAACTCGTGTCTGCGTAGCATCTTTAGAGCTTAAGCCAGGTCAGTTATTAAAGCGGTTAATAAGACAAACCACGTGCTCTGAAAAGCCGCCGATAATGGAAATAGATTCCTCGTTTGGGTTTTATGATGATCGTCTTTGGGTGTTTGGTTTAACTGGTACAGCCAAAGCGGAGCGCTTACTTGAGATATTCGAATATGCTCATCGTCGATACGGTGTAAAACTGTTTGTCATTGACAGTTTGATGAAGTGCGGTATTGGGGAAGAAGACTACAACGGGCAAAAAGCCTTTGTTGATGCGCTGTGTGATTTTAAAAACAAAACTAACAGCCATGTCATTTTAGTCACTCATAGCCGTAAATCTGATAGCGAAGAAAAGCCCACAGGAAAGATGGACGTCAAAGGCACAGGGGCAATTACTGACCTCACGGATAATTTGATGATTATTTGGCGCAACAAGGCTCGTGAGCGAGTAGTTCAAAAAAAAGAGTCTGGCGTCATGCTCACAGACAAAGATCTTGAAAAACTAGAGATGTCAGCCTCAACGCTATTTATTGAAAAACAACGAAATGGCGAGGGATGGGAGGGGGCAATTGGGTTGTATTTAAACAAACGTTCACACCAATTTTTAACTCAAGAGGATGCTGACCCTTATAACTACATTAGCAACATGCCTGCCTCTCACTATGATGAGGATTGGCGAGCGATGTATGTAACTGAGCGCTGAGAGGTGGCTTAATGAAACTCGAAAATGCACTGAAAAACTTTCACCCTAAGTCACCGACATTTGGCAATGTAGCAGGTTGCACCTCCCCTGACCGAATAACGGGAACGGATATCATGGCTGCTATGGGGATGACTGAATCACAAGCTAAGTTCGGCATGACAGCCTTTCTGGCTAAAAATGACATCAGCGAAGAGGATAAATTTTCGACTGTGGAAGCCTTGACCCAATATGCACTTAAAGTAGCGCCTAAATTAGTTCGCAAAGCAGCTGGAAAGAAATTAGGTCACTGTTTAATAGTTCTGGCCAAGATGGCATTTGAAGATTATGCCCGTTCAGCTGGTTCAGTTTGTCAGTGTTCAGTATGTAACGGGAAAGGGTTGATCTACAAAATGAAAGATGTTGTCAAACATCCCGGCATCACTACTCTTGAAGGCGAAACGATTGTTGATCCAAATATCAGAGAGGAGCTAGTTGGTGAGCTATGTCAGGACTGTAACGGAAAAGGTCAGCTAACTAACCGTTGTCGCTGCAAAGGGCGGGGAAAGGTATTAGATGAAGCACAAACCGAGTTACAAGGTGTGCCAGTGTTTAAAGATTGCCCTCGGTGTGCTGGCCGGGGCTTTAAGCGTGTACCGTCGTCGGTGGCATTTAATGCGATAAAGCACTTAGTACCTGATTTGACTCAATCATCGTGGTCACGCAATTGGAAACCATTTTATGAAAAACTTATAAGTAAATGCATTATTGAAGAGAGCATCGCTGAACAGGCATTTAACAAAGTAACCAAATAAACATAACAAGAGGTGGTGCTCTTGAACTATTAACATTTAATGTAATAATTAGTTATGTTTTTGTGTAAAAATCGAACTAAATTAGCAATCTGTCAAGCATATTTTTAAGGTGTAGATATTATTCCTGTTAATGATTAATATAAATCTTAAATTTATTGCGAGGGACAGGTATGGATATTTGGGTTGGTTTGGCAAATACAGCGTTAGGTGCATTCATAACAATTATTGGCCAGTTTATTATGCTTTGGATCTCAGGAAGAATAGAGCGACAAAAAAGAAAAGCAGCTGAACATAACTTAGTCATTGATATAATAGTGGAGTTATCGTCGTTTATTCGTTCTTGTGATAGATATATGAGCTCTGATATATACCAGAAACAAGGCGATGATCGTTATTATATCAATGTAAAAGATTATCCTGCATTTAGTTTAAATAAAGATACGGATTTTAGTTTGATGGGTATTAACTTTGCCGTCAGGCTTAAAACTATTTCAGTCAAGTTGATTGAAATAAAAAGAGAACTATCTGATGCGCAGGATAATTATTCTCTTTATGAGACCGAGGAACTCTTTGACTACGCAAAAAAATTGTATGGAGAAATAAAAGGGGATGCGATTAAACTAAAAGAAGATATATGTAAAAAATACGGTCATGTATTCAACATGTAGATTGTTAAGTTTATCATCCATAATATTTCTATAAAACACTAACGTTCAATGCGCGGAATTCATGGGTTTTACTTACAATTTAAATCAGTTTAGAAATTGTTCAATCAACATATTGGATATTTGGCCAAAATACGAGGAGATATACAGGGAGTTAGAATAAAGCCAAATTTTTCTATTTAGGAATTGTTTTTTGCATAAAATTGGCTTATCATCTTCTAATAATGGACATTCTATACCTAGTCGCATTAAACAAATTCAAGACCTCGCTTCGGCGGGGTTTTTTGTTGCCTGAAATGATAGGCGTAGACGTAAAGCCATTGACCAGCTACTGCAACCTTTTTCGCGTACTTGCTGGTCGTTTGCCGTACTGGACAAAAAGCCAGCCCTTACACCGAGCGCGATAAGCTGTCAGATGAAGAGTGTTAAGAAAACGGGATTATAAAAAAAGCCACCAACTTTTTAGGATGGTGGCAAAGGATCGTTGAGAGCAACGCCCGATGAGCAAGAACAGCCAAAATACTTAGTCGCAGTTATTTTAACCAACCAATTTAAAAAAAGAAACAGGTTTTATCTGATGTTCTATTTATAACTGGTTGATATTGTTCCGTTATGGGAATTCCCATATCGCCAATTAAAGCTGTAAGGATTGCTTGCAAGTTTCACATTCAAGAGGTCGCCTAGTGCGGCCTTTTTCGTATACAGCCGCCACAGACTCGACTGCTAACCTTTACCCTCGCTAATGAACTGTGCGCGGCTTTCTATTTAAGAGAGGTAGTTATGAGCAATCAAAATGAAGGTGAATTTTTAGGCGTTATTGTTACTAATGGTAATTTAAGCCTAGAAGAACGGGTGGCAGCATTAGAGCTTGCATCACATCAACAAGGCGAGGTTATCTCCACCTTAATCGATAGAATGGGTAAATCGCCAGAAGGTGGAGATGATGTTATTTTTGTAGATAAATTAACAGCACCTCCAATGAAGCTCCGTTCTTAGTAATTACAATTGAACAAACTTACCTTGTTCTTGAGCATTCCCTTTTAATTGCTCAGCAAGGAATTTTAGTTTTTCTTTTACGCTATCATCAAACCCTTGATGATCAGCCATTGCCACAATTAAATCGGCGAGCGTAACTGCATTATCACGTGGAATTACACATCCGAGATATCCGAATGCAATTCGAAGTGCTGCAACTTCATCTTGTATTTCTCTAAGTGTTTTATCTTTTTCAGTAATCGTCATAAAAGTCCTCACACCGAAGTTAATCAGCCATCGCTTCGGTAAGTTACATAGGGCTGAACATTTAACTTATCTCAAATGCTGATTAAATTCATTAATCCAAATCCGGTCATCTAATGGTGGCTTTCTATTAACCAATTCCTCCAGTAAAGGGGGTGAGTATGGATCATATGAAAGAAAACCCCGAGTTCTGGGATAACGTATTTCAAATTATTGCTGCTCATAAGGAGCAAGGTATTAGCGCATCACTAGCAACAGGCATGGCGATTCTACGCGGCAAGTACAACGGCGGCGGTTGGAAGAAGACGCTATTTGATGGCGCTATGTGTGCACTATTTGCATGGTTTGTAAAAGACCTTCTAACACTGCTTGGTCTTAACCATGAGTTGGCTTACCTAGCGAGTGTCTTCATTGGGTATGTCGGCGTGGATGGTCTGAGTAAAATTATTAAAGGCAGGGCGGGGGTGAACAATGACTAAGCAAGCGCGAGGCATTCGCAATAACAACCCTGGTAACATTGATTACAACAAAGCCAATAATTGGAAAGGGCAATTGCCGCATGACCCAAGTATTGAACCTCGCTTCTGTCGATTTGAAAGCCCTGTTTATGGTATTCGTGCATTGATGGCACTACTTCGTACCTACCAGCGTAAATACGGATTAAAAACCGTATCAGGCTTGATTAACCGATGGGCGCCGACAAATGAAAACAATACCCGAGCATATATTAACGGTGTAGCTAAAGAGTTGGGTGTATCGACTGCTGATGTTATCAGTCTTGATGATAAGTCAACCGCAATTAAACTGGCCAAGGCAATCATTCGTCATGAAAACGGCTCGCAGCCATATGATGATACTACGTTCGAAAAGGCGTGGAGCTTGCTGTAAAAGTTTTAAATTCTACTGACTAAATGGGCTTCGCAATCGCGAGGCCTTTTTTATGTTTGCGTACCACATGCGCATTATCACAAACACCAAGCCCATATTTAGAAATGAGTCCTGAGGCAATCAGTTATAGCTGGTGTCGCTTTGGTGGACTGATTTCCTATGTGGCAGGGCTCATTATTAAATAAGGTAGACACTATGACAAATACGATTACTGTTCCGTTTTATGATAACGAGCTTTATGTTGTTGAGTATAACAATGAGCCGTATGTTCCTATGAAGCCTATTGTTGAAGGGATGGGGTTAGACTGGAAAAGTCAGTTTAGCAAGATAAAATCGAGATTTTCCAAAGGAATGGTGGAAATCACCATTCCTACAAAAGGCGGTGAGCAATCAATGCTTTGCTTGGCTCTACGCAAACTTGCTGGCTGGCTTCACACTATCAACCCTAACAAAGTTAAATCTGAAATCCGCGATAAAGTCATTCAGTATCAAGAAGAGTGTGATGATGTACTTTATCAATACTGGACAACAGGGCAAGCCATCAATCCTCGAAAACTTAGCGTCATGGAGCAACTTAACGAGGCTTGTGCGGATTATAAACGGGATGAAGCGATCGCCAGTAAGTTTGGAAAAGGGCTGAATGCTTGGAAGGGGATAAAGCCCCAGCATGAAAGAAGGATTCAGACTTTAAAAGAAAAAGCGGGTGAAATGGTGCTTGAGTTCATTTTGATGGAAACAGGCAGGGGTAAAATAACAAGGGGGGAGTTGTGAAGCTCAAGGTAATGATTGCTAGTGCGGTAATTGCCTTTGCTCTGTGCGTCTTCATTGGTTGGCAAAGTGGAAAAATTGACAAGTTAAAAGCTTCAAATGATGAGTTAACCAAGCAGTTATCAGAACAAGTTGCCATTAATGAAGACTACGAAAAGCGCATTAACTCCCTTCACGAACTCGACACCAAACACACAACGGAACTCACAAATGCAAAAGCTGAAATTGACCAGTTGCGTATTGCTGCTGAGCGCAATCCTGAGCGGGTGTACATCAGAGCCAGTTGTCCGAAAGGCGAAACCAATTCAACCTCCGGCATGGATGATGCAACCACCGCCAGACCTACTGACTCCGCTGTCAGAAATTATTGGTTACTCAGAGAGCGAATTGCAGAGTCAGAACAGATGATTAAAGGGTTGCAAGACTACATTAGAACGGAGTGTTTACGATGACCTACTCTGAACTGATTAAAGGTGCTTATTTAGAGATAGCC
>NZ_JAMPOG010000019.1:0-76456 GCF_028480065.1 Providencia sp. PROV189 | reverse complement strand
AAGCAGATATTACAAATCTGAGCCTCGCAAAATAGCGGGGCTTTTTAATGGGGAAATATCATGGCAACGCAGGGTTTTGATAAGCCAGATCAATTCCGGGAAGAACTGGATAAAAGCATTCCGAAAGAATAAAAAAAGCCCACACACCGCGGGCTAAGCACATCTATTAAACTAATGAATGCCACATTAAATGTAGTTGACGCATTCAAAATATGCAAGCGAATAATGAGCCTCTGAGAAATCAGGGGGGCTACCATGACAGTATAGGTATGGTGGAAATCGCCATTTAGTCCACAACGACACGTAAAGGCGGTCAATTTGACCGTTAGTAATAAAAACAATGCATTACCATCTATTTCCATTGGTCACTGAAACGATGACCAATGCCGATATTCTGCTTTTGTGACAGAGTCAAATATCATCAAACACTTATAATCCATGGAGACAATCATGTCAGATAGAAAGACGATTCACCTAAAAGTATCGGTAGACACAACCGACTTAGATAAGCTGGAAGCACAACTAAAGCGCATTAAAGAGTTGATGGGTAGTGCAGGATTGAAGCAGCCAGCAAGCGTTGGGTTTGATGCTGATGCATTCCTTATTACAAACGGGCAGGTATTTATTGATGAAGCATTGATTTCAAAAGCAGCACCAATGCCCACAATTAAATATACCGTTTCAGGCTTGCACAGCGATGAATACAAAGAAGACTTAAAACAAGCAGTAAAACAAGCAATACGACCGGTCATTCGTCAACATATTAAAGTTGAGCGATCTGAGTCGACGTTGAAGCCATCCGCTACCGCCGCTCGGTTGGATGACGCAGTATCTCATAAAGAGACAGAATTCGATCAGTATAAGCAACAAGTAGAGGCTCGATTTGATGAGCTTCAATCACAACTAACCCATGCACAATGCACATCAGCTGCTAGCGAACAATCAACAGCGCAATACCTATCTGGTCTACAGCGTCAGATTACCCAGCTAAATAAGCAGCTTGAAGATGCGCGATGCAAAGAAAGCATTAATAACATGTCTATCATCAGCTTAAAGCAAACTATGGAGCAACAAGAGAAATCGCTAGCGGAAACCATCAAGCGGACGATTGCAGAGGAGCTGTGTCGCGGTGGTACTTTGTCGCGTGCGCTATGAAGAAGCCAAATGTTTATGGCGGTCGATGGGCAGCGGTCAGGCGCGACTACCTTACTAGACATCCCTTATGTGTGATGTGTCAAGAGCAAGGGCGCGTTACTGCTGCAACCGTCGTCGACCATATCATCCCTCACAGATTGAAGGATGCGCTTGATTCAGGTAGCCCTGAACAGATAGCCAAAGCTCAAAAGTTATTCTGGGATACCAACAACTACCAAAGTCTATGTGCACCACATCATAACTCCACTAAGCAACGGATGGAGAAGAGCGGTATTGTTGTCGGCTGTAGTGAAGATGGTATACCGCTTGACCCTAACTCACACTGGAATAAATAGCATTACTAAATAATCAACAGGACAAAGAAGATGAAGAATGAAAAGCAAGCAAAGCTATCAAAACTCTATCGAGGCGATGCGTTTGTAGGATTTGGATTATCAGTGGATGGGGTTCTGTTGAGCAATCAAACCTTACTTCGTATAGAGCACTCAAATGGACGTCACCCACCACAAGTGACGGTTACATTTAATTCGAATAGTGATTTGACAGTAGATGCACCTGATATTCATTTGAAATAGTTTTGCGATGAAATCATAGCGGGAGGGGTGGGGTAAAACTTCAAAACCTTTGCCCTGAATTACCGACCGCTAACCTTCGAAATAACGCTAACCCGATTTTTTTTCTTTTTTTACGAGGCACTAATGGCAGGAAAACGAAAGCGCTCCGACAGTGCGAGCGCTGAAATTCAAGCCATGCAAAATGCTGCCGCTGATACCATCGAACCGCCACGCTATGCAGGTTTGGAGAAAAAAGCGGAGCCATTTTGGCATGACAATATCCGCTCGAAAGCCCTAGACAGTTGGACACCCTCTGACCTGTTGGCGGCGGTAGAATTAGCCAATAATCAGCTCTATATCACCGTTTTACGGCGTGATTTACGCAAAGAAGAGCGAATACGAGGTGAGGAGCGGAACGAAGCGCTGATCAAAGATTTGCGCAAGCAGGTCGTGGAGTTACAGCGTACGGTGCTTGCACAACGCCGTGATTTACAAATCCATTCTCACGCCACTAACGGCGAAAGTCGTGACCAACGCAATCGAAACAAAAACGATGCCAATGCCAGAAACACCCTGAATAATATGCAGGATGATGATCTACTGGCGGCTCCCATGCATTAAGGAGGAACCATGACACGAGGTGAACGTGTTATCGCGTTTATTGAGCGTTACTGTATTGTTCCCGAAGGGGAGCTATTAGGCCAACCTATGCGGTTGGATGATTTCCAAAAGCGGTTTATTTTGGCGATCTACGATAATCCACATCGCACGGATAAAGCCTATTTAAGTATTGCCCGTAAGAACGGGAAAACAGGGTTGATTGCCGGTATTTTACTGGCACATTTGATTGGCCCTGAAGCGGTGCAAAACTCACAAATTGTCAGTGGCGCCATGAGCCGAGAGCAAGCGGCCATCGTGTTCAATTTGGCAGTGAAGATGATTAATCTGAATCCGAAGCTGCAAGAGATTGTCCACATTATCCCCAGCGGTAAGCGATTAGTGGGTAAACCGTGCAATGTGGAGTATCGCGCCTTGTCCGCCGAAGGGAAAACCGCGCACGGCTTATCGCCTGTTTTGGCTATTCTTGATGAAGTCGGGCAGATAGTGGGGCCGCGCAGTGAGTTTGTGGATGCCATTGTCACTTCGCAAGGGGCACATAAAAACCCCTTACTGATTGCGATCAGTACGCAAGCCGCGAGCGATGCTGACTTATTCAGTATTTGGCTCGACGATGCAAAAAACTCTAAAGATCCACACATTGTGTCTCATGTGTATGAAGCTGATAAAGATGCGGATGTGTTAGATCCCGAAGCATGGAAAGCCGCGAACCCTGCACTGGGTAATTTCCGCTCCTTGGATGATATGAAACGATTAGCGGAGATGGCCTCACGCATGCCGTCGAGTGAAAACACCTTTCGTAACCTGAATTTAAATCAGCGTGTTTCCACGGTATCGCCGTTTATTTCCCGTTCGGTGTGGGAGTCTTGTCAATCACCGGTTCAACCGATTGTCGGCAAATGTTATGCCGGCCTTGATTTGTCAGAATCGAAAGACTTAACCGCCTTAGTGGTGATTGGCCAGTCTGCCGATGGCAAATGGAACCTGTATCCGTTCTTTTGGACTCCGAAACAGACACTATTAGACCGAGCAAAAACGGACCGCGTGCCGTATGACGTGTGGGCGAAACAAGGCCTACTTCGCACGACCCCCGGCTCTATGGTTGATTACGATTATGTCGTGAAAGATATCGCGGAAATTCTGGCTGATTTTGATATTGAAGTCATTGCGTTTGACCGCTGGCGCATCCAAATGTTTAAGAAGGCGGCTGAAAATATCGGTTTAAGCCTGCCGCTGGTTGAATTTGGGCAGGGGTACAAAGATATGGCCCCTGCGCTTGATAAGCTTGAGCAGATGTTACTCAATAAGCAGATCCGGCATGGCAATCACCCTGTGATGAATATGTGTGCGGCAAATGCCATTACCATTAAAGATGCTTCTTCAAACCGTAAACTGACCAAAGAGAAATCAACGGGGCGGATGGACGGCATGGTTGCTTTTGCGATGGCCGTTGGCGCTTCAAACGGCGTTGAGATTGAGCACGGGGATATCGACGGCTTTTTTGATGATCCAATCATGGTAGGGTTCTAATGGCCAGACGAAAATCACAACGCAAGACTCGGCAGCTACAGGCTAGCCAGCAAAAAACGCCGGTAGGGATTGATACTCAAGATTTATTAAAAGCGCTAGGCGGACTAAGCAGTAGTGGGAAGACTGTATCAACAGATAAGGCGCTACAGCTTTCTGCTGTCTGGTCATGCGTTCGGCTCCTGAGTGAGTCGATTTCAACACTGCCCTTGAAAATTTACCAGTATCAAGCTGACGGTTCTCGGGTGATAGCGAAAGACCATCCTGCTTATCGTGTACTGTGCCGGCGGCCTAACGCGGAAATGACCCCCTCACGATTTATGTTGATGGTTGTTGCTAGCATTTGCTTACAAGGTAATGCGTATATTGAAAAACGCTATATCGGTGGAAAGCTGGTTTCCTTGCAGCCATTATTGCCACAATTAGTGACGGTAAAGCGACTTGATAATGGCCTGTTGGATTATCAATGCGTGGAGCAAGGGGGGAAGAATCGGCCTATCCCCGTTAAAAACATGATGCATATTCGTGGGTTTGGGTTAGACGGGGTTGTTGGTCTTACGCCGATCCAGGTGGGGCGCAATATCTTAGGTTCGGCGATAGCTACCGATGAAACGGCCGCTAAGATTTTTCGCAATGGCTTGCTCGCATCAGGCTTCTTATCCTCAAAAACAGCACTAACTAAAGAGCAGCGCGAAAAGTTGCGGGGTTACTTGAACGCATTTATCAGCTCTGAAAATGCAGGCAAGTTGATGATTTTGGAAAATGACCTGACTTATAACGGCATTTCCATGAACCCCGAAGATGCGCAGTTGTTACAGAGCCGATCATGGAGCATTGAGGAAATTTGTCGCTGGTTCCGGGTGCCGCCTTTTATGGTGGGGCATGCCGATAAACAGAGCAGTTGGGCATCCAGTGTGGAAGGGATGAACATGCAGTTTCTGACCAACACCTTACGGCCGTTACTGGTCAATATTGAGCAAGAAATCAACCGTTGCCTGCTTGATAGTGATGATGACTATTACGCTGAGTTTTCAGTTGAGGGATTGCTCCGTGCGGACAGTGCGGGTCGCGCTGCATACTACACAACGGCATTACAAAATGGTTGGATGAGTCGAAATGACGTAAGACGGCTCGAAAACTTACCCCCCATTGAAGGGGGAGACATCTATACTGTTCAGCTCAACCTGACGCCCATTGAACAATTGGGGAAAGACACATTGCGTCATGATCCTGAACAGCTCAAGGCGCAAATCACAAATTGGTTGTTCCCTGAGGGTACTCCCACGGTTCAACACAACTCACCTCATATCGAGGAGTAATTTAAATGAAAAAAAGTCATCTGCCAGTTGCACTGGAGGATCGCCCCTGCGCATCGATTAGCTATGAACTTAAACCTAAAGCACTGGATAAGTGGAATAGCGGTATTCGCGCCGCCAGTTCGGACAACACTATTTCGGTGTTGGATGTGATTGGTGAGGATTTTTGGGGGGAAGGCGTTACCGCTAAGCGGATTTCTGCCGCCCTCCGCGCTATCGGAAACCAAGATGTTGTTGTCAACATCAATAGCCCGGGTGGGGATATGTTTGAAGGATTGGCCATCTATAACCTGCTTCGTGCACACAATGGTAAAGTCACCGTTAACATTCTCGGTATTGCAGCCTCAGCCGCTTCCGTTATTGCCATGGCGGGCGATGAAATCAGAATGGGGCGCGGTGCTTTTTTGATGATCCATAACTGCTGGGCTGTGGGGGTCGGCAATCGCCATGACTTTGCGAAATTGGCGAATGATCTGGCTCCTTTCGATAAATCCATGTCGGATATCTACGTTGCGCGTAGCGGTCTACCAGAAGAGACCATCAGCCAGATGATGGATAACGAAACCTATATTGGTGCGAATGATGCGATTGAGAAAGGCTTTGCGGATAGCCTGCTCGCTGCCGATGCTATGGATGATGGCGATGAAAGCCCACAAGCGGCTATCCGTAAATTAGATGCCTTACTGGCTAAAGCTAAAACACCACGCTCTGAACGACGAAGGCTCATCAGTGCGTTAACACGAAGTATGCCGAGCGCTACTTCAGATACTCACGGTATGCCAAGCGCTACCACTGACATTCATCCCGAAACGCTTTCTGAATTGGAAAAGGCAGTCAATGCTTTTGCCACTGTTAACTAATTGGAGACACTATGTCTGATACAAATGAATTACTGAAAAATCTGTCGGCTAAAATTGAAGAAGCCAACGGTAAATTTAATGCTAAAGCCGAAGAAGCGCTAAAAGAAGCGCAAAAGGTTGGCTCCTTGAGTGCTGAAACCAAAGCCGCTGTAGACCAAATGGCAACGGAACTCAATGCGCTGCGTGAGTCTGAAAAAACACTGAAAGCTTCCTTGGGTGAGTTGGAGCAGCATGTGGCTCAAATGCCATTAACTCATGCTATTCAGGCCGCCAAAACCATCGGGCAGCAGGTCATCTCAGCCGACGTGCTCAAAGACATTAATTCCAGCATTCAGGGCAACAAGCGAATTTCGGTTCCCGTTCAGGCTGCATTGACCTCGGTTGATGTTGCAGAAGGCGTGGTTGAGCCGCAACGCTTACCGGGAATTGATGTCGCGCCGAAACAACGCCTATTCATTCGCGATTTAATTGCTTCCGGGAAGACAACCTCACCGGCTATTTTCTGGGTGCAACAAACTGGATTTACTAACGCGGCTACCGTGGTGCCGGAAAATACCACCAAGCCGTACAGCGACATTCAGTTTGCAACCAAAATTACGCCAGTCACGACGATTGCACATATGTTCAAGGCGTCTAAGCAGATCTTGGATGACTTTGCACAGTTGCAGTCATTGGTGGATGCTGAAATGCGTTACGGCTTGAAGTTTGTCGAAGAGCAAGAAATTTTGTTCGGTGACGGCTCAGGTGCACATTTACACGGGATCATCCCGCAAGCATCGAAGTTCAACGCGGAGTTTGCTGTTGATAAACAAAACGGCATTGATGATCTGCGTCTTGCGATGCTGCAAGCGCAATTGGCTCGTTTCCCGGCAACGGGGCACGTTCTGCACTTCATTGACTGGGCGAAGATTGAGCTGCTGAAAGATTCGCTGGGTCGCTACATTTTAGCAAACCCATCGGCATTAACAGGGCCAACGTTATGGGGCTTGCCCGTCGTGGTCACGGAAACTGCCGCATTTAAAGGTAAGTTCTTAACCGGTGCCTTCAACGCGGGCGCTCAGCTTTTTGACCGAGAAGAAACCAACGTGGTGATTTCAACTGAAAACGCGGATGACTTTGAGAAAAACATGATCTCTATCCGTTGTGAAGAGCGTTTGGCATTAGCCGTGAAGCGTCCAGAGGCGTTTGTTTACGGCGATTTTACAGCGCCTGCGTCGGGTGAGTAATCCACTTAGGCGGCCTTTGCGGTCGCCTTTCTTTTGGGAGCATCGAAATGAAACTAAAGCTATTGCGCCCCATTTGCTTTGGCGGTGGCGTGGCCGTTGAAGGTGATGAAATTGAGACAACTGAGCAGCATGGGCGTGAATTGATCCAAAAAGGCTATGCCTCTGACAGTGTTGTCAATCACGCTACTGGACAGTCGAGCACAAAGCAAACGAAGGCGAAAAAGGAGAAATAATGCTTTCTCTTGAACTCGTTAAAGCGCATTGCAATATCGAGGCTGATTTTACTGATGATGATAAGTTACTGGCTGTTTATACAGCGGCTGCCGTGAAGTATGTCGAAAACTACACGCGGCGGAAATTGTATGAAAGCGAATCATCTACCGGTTATCAGGACGATCCCGAACCATTACTGCTAAGTGATGATGTCAAAAACGCCATGCTATTACTGATTGGTCAATGGTATGCCAATCGGGAAAATGCGGTGATTGGGTCGTCTTTCTCATCCCAGCCTCTCGCGGTTAGCGCGCTACTTCAACCTTACCGTATTTATGGTTTATAAGGAGGTGGGATGCAAGCAGGGCGATTACGACACAAAGTCACCTTTCAGAAAAACAATCCTGTTGAATTACCGTCAGGCACTTATGTGGATAATTGGCAAGATATTGCCTCGGTTCGGGCAGAAGTGAGAATGATTAGCGGTCGCGAGTTACTGGCAGCGGATGCAGAGATGGCCGAAGTGACTGTGCGTGTTTGGTTGCGTTATCGGGCGGATATTACCCCAGCATGCCGCATGGTCTACCGTGGGCTGAATTACGATATCCAATCCGTGATCCCTGATGTTAAATTCACACGTCTTGAGTTGTTGTGCAAGCAAGGAGTTTCCGATGGTTGATGTGCGTATTGATTTTGGCGGACTCCATGACGTTTCTAGGGAGTTGGAATTACTTAGTCAGGCAGAAAGTAACAGAGTATTGCGACAGGCGGCTTATGCGGCAGCGAGTGTGCTGCGTGATGAAGCCAGAGCGAAAGCCCCAAAGCGTACAGGGAAACTGGCCAAAAACATTGTTGCAGGTAATCAACGCGGCCGTCAGCGTGGTGAGGTCTCGGCAGGGGTTTATGTTCGAGGCACCAATAAAGCAGGAACAAACAGTGATAGTAAGATGAAAGCGGATGATCCGCGCAATGCTTACTATTGGCGCTTCCTTGAAGAGGGGACATCAAAAATGCCCCCACATCCGTTTATTCGTCCTGCATTTGATAGCAAGGCTGATGAAGCGGCGGAGTTTGCGATCAGTAAGTTAAATCAGGCCATTGATGAGGTGCTGCGACGATGACAGAAGGCGATATCATCCCACTGTTAAAGCCAGTTTTGCCGAACAAAGTCTTTTCTTATGTTGTACCACAAAACAAACCCGTCACAGCGCCTTGGTGCGTTTTGTCTATTTACGACATCCCGAGTGATGTCTTTAGTGGGCAGGCGGAAACCATGACCAATATTCAAATTGATGTTTATGCAAATACAGTTGACGAAGCGCGGATCATTCGTGATGGGATGCGGCAAGCGATTAACGTATTGAACCCTACATCAATAACGGAGCGGCAATCTTATGAGTCGGACACAAAGCTTTTTCGCGCCACCCTAGAATGTCAAGTTTGGCAATAACTTCAAATTACCCTCACAAGCTGCTTCGGCAGCTTTTTTTATGTCTATAGGAAATTAAAGAATGGCTAAATATGAAAAAACGCAAGGCACCAAAATCAGTGTATCTAGACTGGCGGCAACGGATATTACTGCTGTCGAAACAGATTCGGTGTCGATTGATTGCTCAACGAAAGAAATTAGCTATACGGGCGGTCAAAAGGCCGACATTGATGTTACAACACTATGCTCTACCGAGCAGGAGACCACAAACGGGCTGCCAGCTTCGGCGGAAGTGACTATCAGTGGTAACTGGACACCTGACGAGGGGCAGGAGGTGTTACGTCAGGCGTATGACGACGACACGGTTCATGCCTTTAAAGTGGTTTTTCCCTCGGGTAATGGTTACGTCTTTTTAGCGGAGGTGCGTCAAAATAGCTGGTCAGTTTCCACTGGTGGCGTTGTTAGCGCTTCATTTACGCTACGCTTGAAAGGTAAGCCAACGCCCGTCGTAAAAGGCAAGTCAGCACCAGCAACGCAGTCTCAACCGGCCGGAGGCACTAAGTAATGGCAAAGAAAACCTTAAACTTGCGTGATGTCGCCCTGAATGCTGCAAATTCATTTCGCACTAAAAAAGTACACGTCCCTGAGTGGGGTTGTGATGTTGTATTGCGCGAGCCGTCGGTCTCTATCTGGCTGAAATGGCTAAAAGAGCACCGCGATTTGGGGGAAACGACCGAAATGAGCACGGAAGAGGTGGTGAAGCGTAATCTTGAAACGGATGTTGAGTTCCTGATCAACGTCCTGCTTGACGAAGACTTAACCCCAGTTTTTACCCCCGAAGATAAGGGCGAGGTACTGAAAATTTACGGCCCCGTTCATGCACGGTTGGTTAATCAGGCTTTTCAACTCATTACCAGCACGAATGAGGCAGAAAAAAAGTCCGTGAGCCTGCACTAAAGTTCTTGCTCACCTTGGCCTTACGGCTAGGGAAAACCCTCTCTGAAATCAGTCAGATGCCTGCCAGTGAATTACAGCTCTGGTGGGCATTTGATTCGATAAACCCCATTGGTGATGCGCGTCAAGATGTGCATGCAGCCCAAATTACAGCCGCTATTTTTAATGCTCAAGGGGTCAAGACAACCTTGAACGATACGCTGCTCCGGTGGGATGTCGAGAGTGTGCAGGCGGAGGAGCAAGCAGGGTCGGGATTAGAAGATTTTTTTGCATCATTATCAGGGTAACGATTTTGCTGAAGGTTTTTTATGTCAAAACTTCGTGAACTTATTATTAAAATTTCGGCTAACTCAACCAGTTATCAGGCTGAAATCGCACGCGCCAGCCGAATGGGAACGGATTATTATCGTTCGATGGGGGCAAACAGTCGTCGCCTTGAGCGTGAATTACGTGCTCAGCGTCAGGCATTAAGCGACATCAATAGGCAACTAGCCACTGTCACTAACACCGCTAAGATGATGTCAGGGGCGTTAGCGGGCTTCTTTTCGGTATCAACGCTGATCACCGTTGTTGATGACTGGGGGCAGATGTCCGCACGGATAAAAATGGCATTAAATTCAGTTGAAGGCGATATCAGTCGTTATGAGGAGCTTCAGCAGCGCTTTTTAACGGTGAGCAACCGCAACGGGAAGGCGATTGAAACGACCCAAGAACTGTATGTGGGTTCAGCTTCGGCAATGAAAGAGCTGGGATATTCCACGGAAAATACGCTGGATTACATTGAATCGTTATCGTCGGTTTTTACAGCCAATGCGACCAGTGCACAACAAACTGAATCCGCCTATAACGCATTAAACCGCGCGATGGTCACCGGTGTTTTAAAGGGTAATGACTGGCATTCTGTGTTAAATGCCATGCCTTCTGTCGTGGGGGATATAGCCAAAGAACTCTCACGCATGCGCGGTGGCGTTAAAGTCACTGAAAATGATGTAAAGCAAATGGCAGCTAAAAGCGGCATTGCAATGACATTATTTGCCAACGCGTTGATTAATGCCAAAGAGGCGAATAATGCCCTTGCGGACAGCATGGATAACACGGTTTCGGATAGTTTCACCAAGGCGACCAATGCAGCCAAATCTTATTTTGGTGAAATTAACGCCAGTTTGGGGATCACTCGTTCCATGGCGGCAGGGTTAGCTACAATCAGTGAAAACTTTAGCAGTTTTGCGACAGCGGCGATTGCGATAGGGGGGATTGGTTTATCGCGCTATATGGGCAATTTGTCGCTGAGTGCGTATGAAGCTGGTAAAAACATGCTTGTTACAGCGAAAAACAATTATGTTTTGAATGCGGCACAGGCGAAAGGGTTAGAGACCACGCTTGAGAAAATTCGAGCTGACAAGGCATTTGCTATTACCACTCAAGAGTCATTAGCAGCACAGCTACGTGCGGCTCAGACTGAAACTCAGCGTAATGCAATACGTCAACAAATGGCGAAAAACTCAGCCACAATCATTTCTCTTAATCGTGCTGAAAGAGCAACTGTTGACGAGCTTACGGCCGCACAAAATCGCTTGAATTATGCATCACGAGCTTTGCGCGGAACAATGGCATTATTGGGTGGACCAGTCGGCGCAGCCATGATGTTGGGTGGTGCTTTATTTTATGTATCTGAAAAGGCTGGTGAAGCTAAACAAAAAGCTCTTGAGCTCAACTCTGTTATTAAGATCACAATCGCTGAATTAGCAAATCTAAGTAGGGCTCAGTTAGGAGCGAAGCTAATTGAATATAAAAAAGAAATAATGGAAATGGAGAAGGTTGCTAATGGCATTCAGGGGCAAATCCATGGTATCAAAAACGATCATACAAATAGCTTTGGTCGGATTTTCGGGAAGAAAGGCCCTGACAATGATAGGTTAACAGAAGAACAAGCTAAACTTGATACAGTAAATCAAAACCTTAACACGCTAAAAGCTAATGCCGCAACGGTGAAGGAGCTAATAGATAAAATAGATTCAGGCTCAAAGGTCGAAGTATCTGGAAATGGCGAGCTCCCCACCCCGAAATTGACTGAGAGCGATAAAGATAAAGGTAAAAATAAAGCACTTAACGATTATCGGCAGTTGCGGAAATCGATTGAGTCTGAACATTTTTCAAGTCTGCAAAAGATACTTGCTGATGAAAAGGAGAATAACGACAAATTAATTGAGTTGAATAAAAAAGGCTACGTCAGTCAGTCTGAGATGAAGCGTCTAGCGCTGCTGAATGAAGAAAATCATCAGCGCAAGCGCTTAGAGCTCGCAGAAAAATACAGTCCTTATGAAGCTATTGTTCGCAAAGAAAAAGAAGCTGCCAAGGAGTTGAACGAACTTCGTCAAGCCAATCTGTTAAGTGAGCAGCAGTATTATACCGCCAGCTTGCAACTGCGTAATGATTACATCAAGCAAAAGTTAACCGAAGAAGCCAACCAAAAGGCCTTACCAAGTTATGAGATTTCGGGGGAAATTGACCCTGTTGTTAAACTGCAAAACCAGCTTAATGAACAACGAGCATTATATGAGGCCTACCGCAACAATGACTTGATTAGTCAGGAGCGGTACCAGGAACTCATGATTGCAGCAACTAATCGCTCGAAAGAGGCTCAATTAGAAGCTGCAAAAGAGCTTTATGGTGCACAGGGCAAATGGCAGAAAATGCAGATGAACTTGTTGGAAACTGTTGAGCAACGCACTAGCAATGCGCTGACGGGAATATTGACAGGCTCTAAGTCATTTTCAGAAGCGTTGCAAGAGCTATCAGCATCACTGGCTCAAGCTATTATTCAAGACCTTGTTCGTATTGCTATGCAAGCCATGATAACAAACTCACTGACGGGGTTGTTTGGCGGCTTTGCAGGTGGCGCATCTGCAGGCGCTAGCGCAGGAGCCTCTAGTGCAAATACAGGTGCCATGGGGATGTCTACGAGTTGGCAAAGCTATGTGCCGAACGCTAAGGGCGGCATGTACAACACACCGGGGCTTAGTGCTTATAGTGGTCAAGTTATTGACGCTCCGACATTCTTCCCGTTTGCAAAAGGGGGCGTTCCATCGCTAGGTTTAATGGGCGAGGCTGGTCCCGAAGCCATTATGCCACTGACTCGCGCTAAAGATGGCTCGCTGGGTGTTCGTGCTCAACTCCCTAAAATTGATATGCCTGTTAATGAGAAACCGGCTGGTGGCACAACTATTCAGCAGGAAATTCATGTTCATGGTAATGGTGATGCTGCGCTTGAAGCGGCATTAAGAGAGGCGGCGCGCCAAGGGGCGGAAGAAGGCGCGGCAAAGGCTAAGGCTGATATCATGCGAGATTTTCAAACAAATGGTAAATTGCGTAAAACGCTAGGGAAATAAACATGGACATTCTCACTTGGCCTAAAGAGTTGGAGCCATCATCCCTTGATTGGCAACTGATTAGCAACACCAAAACCTTTATTTCAACGTTTACTGGGAGCGCACAAACAGTGCGTTTCCCTGGTAGCCGCTGGCGCTGTGATTTAGCACTCAATAACTTAACGGATGATAAATCGCGGATACTGGAAGTTATTCTGGCTCAATTAGATGGGGAGTCGGGGCGTATCAGGTTATTTGATTGGGCAAGGCGTGGTGTTGACAATGTGGGGGAGCCTGTTGTTAATCAACCCAATCAAACTGGGCGCTCCTTGTTAACTAAAGGTTGGATACCCAACTCGTTAGTGCTAAGAGCTGCTGATAACATCACAATTAATCATGAACTTAAAAAAGTAACCTCTGACGTGATAAGCGATGCGGAAGGAAATGCAACTATTGTGTTTTCCCCGATGCTTCGCAATCCCCCTTCAGTAGGTGAAAAGATTGAAGTACAAAATCCTTATGGCATCTTTAAGCTAACCGACAATAACCAAGGTCGGCTGCGTCGGGTGCCGGGTATTTTTACATCAACGACACTTTCTTTTGAGGAGGCGCTTTATTGATGAATTATCATCCTTTTTCGAATGAGATGGTTAAAGCGATTAATGAGGGGTGCTATATCGTCGTCGCCGCAAAACTTGACCTAAAGTCCGGAGTAACACGAGTGCATACATCGACGGGTAATTTAATCATTGCAGGTGAAGTCTATCAAGGTGTGGGGCAGTTTGGTGCTATTGAGACGGTATCAGAAGAAAATACAACTAGCCCTCAGCAACTTATTTTATCGCTGAGTGGCTTTGACGCTTCACTCTTAGGTGATGTAATGAACGAGCGAAGTCGAGGGCGCGAAGTTAGGATAATGATGGTTGCGCTTAATGAGGACGGGCAGCCCGTTCTTGCTGAGGTGTTATTTGCGGGGCAGATTAGCAATATTGGTGTGAGTGCGGGGGATAAATGTGAGGTGGCTGTTACTGTCTCAAATCGATTTGAGCGCTGGTCGCAAGGGTTACCGGATAGGTTTACTGACGAATCGTGGTCAAAGCGGCACAATGGTGATCGTATATTCCGTTACTCAGCACAGATGGCAGAGCGTGCAATTTACTGGGGTAGCAAAAAAGATGCTCCTGTATTTATTTATAAGTGATCTGCACCCCCGTTATTTGATTTGTCTCTATTTTATTACGTTTATGGGTTTGGTATGGTTATTACACCGCTAATGTATTAAAAACAATCGATAGGCTAGGTATCCGTGGTGGAATCAAATACAAAAAATATTGATAGTGACATGATAAGTCACATAGAGCGAATTTACGATGATGTTGTTATGTATTGTACGCACAAAAAGACATTTAATAGTGAATTGCTATGTAAAGTATTTGAGTTGGACGAGCGTACATGCAGTGAACTTATCACAACAATGGTCATTAATGGGGTTGTAGGTGATATTGGTGATGATGGGGTGTATAGGGTTAATGATAAGTATAATCATAGAGATTACTTAGTAATGAGTAACGCGGCTAAATACGCCGGATCTCAAATTAAGCGCAAGGAAAAAGAATCAGGTAATTCTGGAGCTCAAATTAAGAGCAATGAAAAAGAGTCAGGGGGTGGAGGAAAATATTTCGCGCTATTAGCGTTAATTGTTTTTTTGGTGTCTGTTTATTTTCTTTTTAGATCGCCAGTTTCACTATTATTACTTGTGCCGTTATCGTTAATTGTCGCTGCTTCTTGTGATAAAGTGGGGGCTATTGCCTCATCGATTGGTGTTATTGTAGTTTGTGTTTTTAGCTTGATGTTTGTTAATTCGTCAACCCCTATATTTGGTGAAGGATATGAGGCAAGGCTTAAGGCTGAGGAGCTTAAAGACAGGCTAAGAAAAGAGGCAATAGAAGAAAGGAATCAAATCTCGTTTGGTGAAAAACGATTGAGGAATTCACTCAAAGATCCGGCCTCTGCTGAGATAAGAAGTACTAGGCTTGGCCGTTCGGGGGCCGTTTGTGGGCAGGTAAATGCAAAAAATAGCTTTGGTGCATATACAGGCTACAAAAATTTTATTCAAATAGGGCAGATGTCATTAATAGACGATGGTACAAAAGGTTTTTCTGATGAATGGCTAAGTTTATGCAATTAATTTACATAATTTAGCCTTTTTTATGGAAATATTTATAAACACCCGCTTCGGCGGGTTTTTTTATGCCTGGAGATAATTAAATGCGCCACATCAACTGGACTACTCGACTCCCTCAAACCTTACAAAAAGCAATGAGTCGCCCTTTTTCATGGGGTGAACATGATTGCTGCTTATTTGCGGCGGATTGCGTGATGGCGATTTGTGACTTTGATCCATGTGCAAATGTGCGAGGTCGATACAAAACAAAAACAGGCGCAGCGCGTGTCCTGAAGTCTGAGTTTGGCGATATTGAGTCAGCACTATCACGCTTCTTTATTGAAATCCCCGTAAATATAGCAAGTCGCGGTGACATTGTTTTGTTTGAGGGTGGCGACGGTAAAACGCTTGGCGTGTTGTGGGCGAATAAAATTTGGGCGGTCACTGAGAGTGGTGCAATGCCTGTCAATTATCAACCAGTGAAGGCATGGAGAGTGGAGTAAATGGGTAAAGTTGTATCAAGTGTTGTTTCGACGGGTCTGATGATTGCTGGCGTTATTGTTACTGGTGGACTAGGAACAGCTTTAATTGCAGCGGGCATTGCTGTTCAGGCTGCTAGCTCAATGCTCTTCAAGGATAAATTGCCTTCCGGCTATCGCGACCAATCAGAACGCAAACAAATATTACGCTCTGCTGTAGCACCAGAAACCATTATCGTCGGTAAAACAGTGTGTTCAGGGCTGCTCTTTTTTGCCGAAGAAGAAAAGGGTGACCAAACAGAAAACGAACGCTTATTTATGGCACTAGCCATTGCAGCACATAAAGTAGACCGCATTGGTCAAATTTGGCTGAATGACGATTTGATTGGTGAATTCGGCGATAAAGCGGATTATGAGTTTCACAATAGCCGCACGGATTGTGACCCCTACATGTTAAAAAATGCCCCGTCATGGAAGGAAGACATGATAGGGGATGGCTTAGCGTGGTTACGTTTAACACTTAAATACGATGCTGAGAAATTTCCATACGGCGTGCCAAACGTCAAAGTCGAAGTGTGGGGGAAGCAAATCTATGACCCGCGCACTGGTAAAACCGTGTGGAGTAATAACGGCGCATTAGTCATTCTTGATTATTATCGTAGTTATTTAAACGTTCCTGATTCCGACATTGATTTTGATGCGTTCAAAGTCGCTGCTGATTTATGTGATGAACCTGTAATGACCCCTGAGGGTAATACGGAGCCTCGCTATACAATTAATGGCGCTTATGAGCTTTCCGAATCGCCAGCGTCAGTGCTTGATCATATGCACAAGTGCATTGCTGCCGAGCCGACTTACGTGGCAGGGAAACATGGCATTCTGATGCAAGCGTACAATGGGCCTGCTGTATTGCGTATCGAGCCAAATCAAATCATTGATACAGTCAATATCACACCAGAACTAGGGTTACGTGATGCAACCAATGCGATTTACGGTACGTTTGTCGATGCAGAGCAACAATATATTCAAACAGACTTTGAGCCTGTTATTGTTGAAGAGTGGGTTGAAGAAGACGGATTAGAGATAAAAGAGAACATTGACTATCGTTTTATTGTTAGCCCGTATCAAGCCGCAAGAGTCACAAACTTGTATCTACGTAAAAAACGTGCCGGTCGTCGTATTCAGTTAAAGATGAATATGGACGGCTACGCATACAGACCAGGGGATGTTGGCTTGCTGAACTTGCCTCATATCGGTATACAGAACTTTGAGTGCCGCGTGGCTGAGTGGAAGTTTCATCCGCAAGAAGGGGTCGAGTTACTGCTCGAAGAGGATGGACCACATATCTATGAAGACATCATTGGTAAGCCTTTTGTGCGCCCGCCATTTACGGTTTTACCGACTGGCGGTGTCGCTCCACCACTAAACCTAACTTTTGTGCCAACAAATATTGGTGAAGTGGTTCAAGGCTATCTGAGTTGGCAGTCAGCTGCTGCCGATGTTCGCTATAACACAGTGAATATTCTTGAAAATGGCAAGGTTATCCAATCGATTCAAGTGCCAAGTGACCGCGTTGATTTATCGGGGCTTGTGCGTGGCTCATATCGTGCCGAAGTTCGGTCAATTAATGCGGCTGGCGCGATGTCTGCCCCAGCGATTGTGGATTTTGATATCCAAGCTCCACCTAAACCGGTCAGTGTTGAAATGGTTGGCGGCATGTTCTCATTGACCTGTATTCCGCATGGGGGCGAAACAGCGCAGCATGGCTATACATTTGAATTCTGGTTCAGCGACAAAAAACTGGCCAGTACGAATGACGTCGAAGTCACCACAAAAGCCAACAGACAAGGTCAGGGGCAATTTTGGACTAAGGATAACTTAAAGGCGGGTACAGATTATTGGTTTTATGTTCGTACTGTTAACAGCTATGGAAAATCGCAATTTGTCGAAGCTGTGGGTCAAGCTAGTGGAACGCCAAAGGATATGGTTGACGAGCTGGGCGACACCTTCCTCACCAACGAAGCTGGCAAACAGATGCAAGAGCAGATTGACTTTAGCAAAGAAGCGATTGCAGAGCTTGAGTTGGACACGATTGATGTGAAGCAGAAAGTTGTCAGCATTGACAGAGATGTTGAAGCGGTCAGCGAAGCAGTAATGATGAACACTAAGTTCACGACGGAAGTTCATTTCAGCTTGAAAGAAGAGGTTGCTGATAGAAAAGCTGAGATATTCCGCATTGAGCAAGTGCAAGTCACTGACAGAGAGGCCGCTGCGCGCTGGCAAGAGCAAATCACCGCAAAAGTCGATTATAACGCATCTGAAATCCTGAATATTAAGGATGCTCAGTCGAGCTATGAGAAAGCAACGGCGCAGCAAATCAGTCAAGTGAAAGCTGATGTCGATGGTGTTAAATCACGCGTCACAACAGTCGAAACAGCAACCGCCGATTTAAAGCAATCACAAGCGAAGTTTGAACAATCAACTACAGCTGAATTCGGCGAGATGCGCGGCTATATCACGCACTTTGAGACGTCATTGTCAAATGTGGAGCTTGCAGTTTCAGAAGCGATAATGCAGACGACAGCTCAAGTTAACCAACATAGCTCTGAGTTGCTACAGTCGAAAGCGGACGTCAAGCGTATTGCGAATGCAACAGCGGCGAATGAAAAAGCAACGGCTGAGCTAGCGGAGAGCGTGAAAGCGCACTACGAAGATTCGCAAGCTGAATTCGTGGATGTGCGTAAATCGATTGCTGAGAAAGACAAAGCACACTCAGAACGCACAGAGCAAGTGCGCGCAGAACTCGGGAAAGATATTAACGCTAATAAAGAGGAAATAGACAAGACAAACAAAGAGTTATCAGATATCAGCGCCGCAGTGACAACTAACACAAAGGCCATCGCTGAGACTGATAAGACGTTGACAGAGCTTGAGCAAGTGTCTTCTTCACGCTTTGATAGCAATGAAGCGACGATAGCGAACATTCAAAACACTCAAGCAAACGCTGAGTCATCGCAAGCTGAAACGACGTTACAACTCGCAGCGCAGCAAAATGAGCAAGGGTCTGAGATTTTGCGTGCTAAAGCTTCTATCCGTGAAACCAACAAAATTATTGTTGATAACGATAAAGCTTATGCGCAGAAGTTCACGCAAATTGATGCCCAGCTCGGTGAGAACGGCGCTCGTTTTACGCGAGTAGAAGAAGCGCTGGCAGATACTCAGCAGTCAGTTGCAAAAAGCCATGAACAGCTCAACGCGAAGTTTGATAGCAGGATTGACACCGTTCAAGCCCAAATTGACACGCAGAAAGAAGCGATTGCGAAGCAAGACCAGGCGATTGCTAAAGTTAACACAGATTTATCTACTCGAATCGGTCAAGCAGAGTCGTCAATCAGTGATAACAAGCAGTCAATCAGCGACAACGAGCAAGCTTTGGCGGATTTCAGTCAGTTGACGAGAGCTGAGTTTGACAATCAGCAGGCAGCGATTGAGCAACGTGGTCAAACCATTTTTGACCATAACGGCAATGGCTCGGCAATTTACACTATCAAAGCAGGGATTTGGTGGAATGGTCAGTATTATGATTCCAAGTTCATGATGGGAGCGGAGGTAAAAAACGGCCAAGTCGTCACGCAAATTGGTTTCAGTGCTGATACGTTTGGTATCTTTAACCCTGTAAGTGGCAAGCTAGAGCCTGCATTTATGGTTGTTAACGGGCAAGTATTCATCGGCTCAGGACTTATTCAAGATGGCTCGATTACTAACGCCAAAATTGGAAATGTTATTCAATCAAATAGCTACAGTGCAGGTAGCTCAGGGTGGCACATCAATAAAAATGGTTTTGCTGAATTTCAAAACATCAAAGCAAGAGGGGAAATTAATGCGACAAGTGGAACATTTAATAATGTCGTTATTGCTAAAAACTGTGATGTGCACGGAACTATTTATGCTGAGAACATAAAAGGAAACATTGTTTCAGTTACAAAAGATATCTATATAAATAAAAGTTGGTTTGGCTCACACGTTGTTGAGCTTTTTAAAGTTAAAAAGCGATCTCAAAAATGTCATGTATGGGTACAGGGAGCATTAACACCGATTGATGTGGTGCCTGGTCATACTGGCTTTAAAACACCAAACCGAGCAGCGATGACATACAGAGCTCCATCACTCGGGCAGAATATGGGGTTGTGTGATATTTATGTAGATGGCATCAAGCAGAATAGGCCAAACGCGTATTTACTTGAGAGTGATTTCTATGCACTGAATGAGTTTGTTGTCGACGTGCCCTCCGGTGATGGCGAATCATCAATCGGAATAAGCATCCCTCAATTCAGAAATGAGACGACTCGATTCATTATGCGCGCTAGAGTTATTGTCTTCCCATCAACAGATGAAGTTATTTATTAAATAAAAAATCCCCACAAAAACAAAAGCCGCCTAGTGCGGTTTTTTTGTATCTAAATTTCGGAGAATATTATGTACAACGTAGGAACAGTAACAACGACAGCAAACAGCACTAAGTTAATCGGAGTAGGTACTAAGTGGAAAGATAACAACTCGCGAGTGTCCGCAGAGCAGGTTATTTTAATTCAAAATGGCGCAACGATTTGCATTAACAGCATTGCGTCTATTCAGAGCAACACAGAGATAACACTGAGTTTTCCTGTGCCTGCATCGGTGAGCAATGCACCGTATCAAATATTGACAACGATGGTGAATTCAGTCTCTGATGCAGCAAACAAGATTGTAGCAATGAACGTTGCGAACGTGCAGTTCAGCGATATCTTAAATCGGTGGGCGACAGAAAGCGGTACAATTACAGTGACGTTACCCGATGGCACAACACAGCAGCTGAGAACGGCGAAAGAAATGGATAAGCAGCTAGATGGGAAAGCCTCTTTAGCCTCTTCTGGAAACCAAACATTTAAAAAAGAAGTCAGAAACGAAGAAGCTATCGGTGTCTGGTCTAATGATGATAAGCAAGCCATGATGCTCTCACTAGCGAGAGAAACGCCTGATATTTATTATCGAATCAATGGTGCCACTTATTATATTAAACTGCCGTCAGGTAATGGCACGCTAATGAAGGCGGGTGATTTTGGCTTCGGCGGTTCGGGTGATTCAATCTCGCTAGATGCGCAAGGAATGATTGATTACTATAAAAACAAGGACAGAGTTTCACATGTTTTTAGAAATGCAGCGCAGGAGTCACCTTATCACTTCGCGTATGGGGTAACCGCTTTTTTCAAGGCAGGTGATACCTATACAACAATTAGCGCGGATTATACTGGAAAAGGCGTTAGGGCCATTGGTGGGAATAATAATAAATTTTTCGATTACAATTTATGGACAGATAGAAACACAACAAAAGACTCCAACGGCAACTTAAAAGCGGCATCCCCGATTGTTAAAGTATTTGCTGAGCATATTGAAACCAATGACGAAGCCGAGGGGGTGACTATGCAGAAACTTGGCATCGGTCATTACCTCATTAAAGGTGTTGTAGGCTTCAATGCAGATGGTGCATGGGGTATCAATAACGGCTTTGTTATTCCTCAAGACCATAACGGTAAAAACATGGTGCTTATTGATTACAAGGTGAGACCTGATGGGGATATTGAAGTTTTTGTTTTCCATCAACAGAACGTAGATATGCCAGAACGCTTCCAGAACAAGCGCATTAAGTACATAGATAAAGACGGCAACCCTGTTTACTACGAAAACTATGAGCCGTGTGACGTTCCCGAGTCTCGCTGGATAGATATGCGTGTCGAAATGCCGGTGAATTCCATCTACAACCTCAAGCAAGCAGAAGCCGAGCGATTGGCGAAAGAGGAGGCGGATAGGCAAGCGGAGGAGGAGGCTGTAGAGCGCTAAATAAGCAAAAGCCCCTATGGTATTTAGGGGCTTATTCTCAGCGCTGACTTAGTTTGCTATCGCTACCTGTCGCGCTGGCTACTTGTCAAAATATTCTATATCTTCCGTTTGTTTTCCTTCGGGGAGCCAGCTATCATCTTCCCAAATCTCTTGCAGCACTTCTTCGATGTAGTCTTTTTTTTCATTCTTTTTTAGCCCATCAATATTTAGGCTAGTATGAGCTCCCCAGCCAATATCCACATTTAATTCAGGGTATTTATTTTTTAATCTCTTCTCAACTTGAGCTTGAAGTGCTTGAAAGGTGCCGATAGGGAGCTTCCCTTTCATGTTGAGGTCAAGTCTTATTTTGATATTAACCATAAATGCTCCTTCATAGGTGTAAGGTGATAAACATCTTGCGTACAAAACACTGTTGTTTTATACAGTAAAATGCAATGTAATTTCAATAGGAGCAGAAAAATAGAACACACGATTGAGTTGGGCTTTTAATATCTTTTATGTTAGGCAACTGATATATGTAGAATGCAGTTTATAGTGAATAAGCCCTTGTTTATAGGGATTGGTTTTGTGTCCATGAGTGTGTCCATTGGTATATTTATTGCTATTTTAACTAATTAAAACTTTATATTAATCAATGATTGGTGTTGGTTTTCCGTTATCATCAACGGCAACAAAATTAAATTGACCATGGATCACTTCTTCGCGTCCTTCACGATACATATCTTCTAAGAATATCGACACATTGACAGTCAAACTTGTTCGACCAACGCGGCTAACTTTACCGACTAATTCGACGATAGTGCCAGAAGGAATCGGGTGAGTGAAATTGATTTTTTCGGTTGAGACTGTCACTAAGCGTTTACGGCAAAAACGTGTTGCGGTAATAAAAGAGACCTCATCCATCCAAGCGAGAGCGGTACCACCAAATAAGGTGTCGTGGTGGTTAGTGGTGGTTGGAAAAATAACCTTTGAAACACTTGTGATAGAACCTTCAATTTTTTGCGTGATTATCTCATCAACGTCAGAACGCATAATATGGCCTTACAATAATTGCTGTGGAGACGATATTCGTCATACTTCAAATGGCAGCATTGCTGACGGCATTGATGCAATAATGGCATACATTTGTATGTATTTAGTGGCATATGCGTCGTCGCCTAGCTGCCTTTCATCTATCAACTCAGTGTAATATGCTTTTAAAATAAATTACACCGATGATATTTCAAGGGTAAATATATTAGTGATCATAGATGTATATGACCCGTTAAAAACAGTGTTGCCTCACCCGTTAATTTTACCCGCTGATCTTCAACCGCACATAGTACGACACCACCACGAGCCGATATTTGATGGCCGACTAACTGATTTTTATTTAAGCGAGCCGCCCATAATGGGGCAATGGCACAATGCGAGGTACCTGTGACGGGATCTTCATCCACGCCTTTAGCTGGGGCAAAATAGCGTGAAACAAAGTCGATATGTGGTTCATGACTTGCTGCTGTAATTGTTAGGCCAGGTAGAGGCAGTGCAGCTAAAGCAGACATATTTGGAGTGCAGTGTGCCACTTGGTCAGGGCTACTTAAGAAACAGACATAGCGATCTTTAGCTAGCCACAATGCTTCAATTTCAACCCCCAAAATATCGGCTAGCTGTGGGTAATCTGCAATTGAAGCGGGTTGTGTGTTGAGAATAGGGAAATCGAGAGTAAACCCACTGCCATTTTTATAAAGCGTCAGCTCTCCTGAGAGGGATTTAAAAATAAAAGGGTTAATGGGGTGTTGCCTAAACTGATTAAGGACAAATGCAGCCGCTAATGTGGCATGCCCACAGAGATTGACCTCTACCGCCGGTGTGAACCAGCGAATATGATCCCCAACTAAAAATGCGGTTTCTGATAAATTAATTTCAGCCGCAATCGCAATCAATTGGTTATCTGGTAACCATTCATCAAGTAATACGACCGCGGCAGGGTTGCCTTGAAACTGGGTATTGGTAAAAGCATCAACATAGAAAACAGGCAGTGTTGAAAGACTCATAACGGTTTCCAAAAGCAGGTTAAATAGGGGAAAAGTATAGCGTTAATTAATCACTAACATAATAGTTTTAAGGATGAAATAAAAACGCCCGATAGGCAATTCTGCATATCGGGCGTGGGGATGATTGATAACTAACGGAAAATTATTTTGCGTTTACTTCGTTATCATCTGCATTTTTTAACATTTTTCTAACTGGAATGATTAATGCAGCTAGCACGATTGCACAGATAACTAATGCGATTGAAACATGTGAGAACAACTCAGGCATTGAATTTAGTTGTTCTTTATTGATGTTTCCGCCCATGATACCAGCAGCAAGGTTACCTAATGCGCTTGCACAGAACCAGAGCCCCATCACTTGGCCACGCATCTTTTGTGGTGCCAGCAGAGTCATGGTTGCTAAGCCAATAGGGCTTAGGCATAGCTCACCGAGAGTGAGTAAAAGAATACTCGAAACTAACCAGAACGGCGAAACCCCTGTTTGTGTGGCAAGAACTTGGTTGGCTGCCATCATCATGACCGCAAAGCCTGCCGCAGCAAATAAGATACCGATGACAAATTTAGTCATGCTGCTTGGGTTGATATTGCGTTTGGCAAGAGAAGGCCAGAACCAGCTAAAGACAGGTGCCAACAGGATAATAAACAATGCGTTGATAGACTGGAACCAAATGGTTGGGATCTCAAATGAGCCCATTTGGCGATCGGTATAGTCACGCGCAAAGATATTAAATGAGGTTGGTTTTTGTTCAAACGCTGACCAGAAGAAAGCTGCTGCAATGAGCAGTATCAAACAAGCGAGGAGACGTGAACGCTCACTGCTATTAAGGCCGGCAAAGAAGAACATGAAAAAGAAGTAGATACCCACACACGTGGAGATGATGTAGGCTGAGCTTTTTGCGATTGTCGCTGCATTAAATGGGATAACGCCATTGTCGATAAGGATCACCAACACCGCGAGGATTGCCATAGCGAGCGTTACCCATTTACCGACATTTTTACGCTCGACAGTTGGGCGGTTCCACGTTGAATCTAACCCGACTTCTTTGTCGTAGCGGCGCATTTGTGGGATGGCATAGAAACGGAAAATCAAGAGTGCAATCAGCATACCGATACCGCCAAGACCAAAGCCAAGATGCCAGCCGTATTTTTCATGCAAAGGGCCGATGATCAGTGGAGCGATAAACGACCCCATGTTAATCCCCATATAGAACAAGGAGAAACCACCGTCACGACGAGTATCTTCTTTTTTATAGAGTGTTCCCACCATGACCGTGATACAGGTTTTAAACAAACCAGTTCCTAACACGATTAATAGGAGACCAACAAAGAAGAAGGTATTGCTTAAAAACGCTGACATTGCGATCGATAAGTGGCCGAATGCAATGATTAACGAGCCGTACCAAACCGCTCTGCGCTGCCCTAGCCAGTTATCTGCTAGCCAGCCACCAGGAAGTGATGTGATATAAACCCCACCAGCAAAGATCCCGACGATAGCGGAAGCTTGCTCAATAGGTAACTCCATTCCCCCTTGTAGCAGTGCGGCACTCATAAACAAGATGAGCAGTGGGCGCACGCCATAGAAAGAGAACCTTTCCCACATTTCGGTGAGGAAGAGTGAACTCAGTGGGTATGGATGCCCAAAAAAGGTTTTTGTTTTAGTCGCAGAATGACTCATCTGTGAACTCCGATAAATTATATTTTGATTAGTTGTGCTTGAAAAAACACCTGACAAAGTGGTAGGTGCCAAAATTTAGAGATATGTTAACTTCATTTTGTAAACATATTTTTAACATACATTATTATAAAAACACTGAAAAACAGAATATATTTATTGTGAAAAGTGTTTTTTTAAGGTGAAAAGTCGATATCACTCGCATTTTTCACGATAAGGTAGGCGACAATACAGGAATTTTGTTGACAAGAAAAGAGGTGATTATAAAAGAAACATAGCCTTATAAAACATAAATTTATGTTATGTTTTCTGTGTTTTTTGCATAAAATGCTGTTATACCTACAATAAATGAGGGAAATGAATAAATAACTCTACCGATTATTCACAGTGAACGTGATGGGATGTTTTGTTCTACAACGAGAGAAGGCTTAGCCCTCTCTTTTCTATTAGGCCGATGGTGATTTACAATCCTGAGATTGACGTTTAATGATGTACCATGAATAAAGTAAGTTAAATAAAACTAAGGCAGCGGTAAAGAAAAAGACGGCTCTAAAGCCATAGCTTGCGGCCACAAACGAGCCCATTAGCGGGCCAGTCACGTTCCCAACATCCCGCAAGGCTTGGTTGTAGCTGAAAATGCGCCCTGTCACTTGATGTGAGATGTTATAGATAATTAATGTTTGTACTGCGGGCAATAAAGCGGCGTTTAATGCACCGAGCAAGAAACGCAGCGCCCCCAACTCCCAGTAATTACTCACCAATCCCATAGGGAATAAAACAAAAATAGAGGCCGCTAATACTGCAAGTAGCACTTTTTCTGGCCCGATACGATCACTTAGTTTCCCCAATCTAGGCGCACTGAGTAGCGCTGCAACCCCTGGAATTGAGGCAATTACCCCGCTAATAAAGGCTAAATTCTCAGTCGTGCCTGCAAGATCACGAACATAGAGTGTAATGACAGGGTTGATGGAACCAATCGCAGCTTGAATAATCATGGTGGTAAAAAATAAGCTAATCACCAAATTCTTATTTTTGAGGGAGGCAAATACTTGTTTGTTATTCAGCGCGTCTTTACGTGAAACAGGGGTAAAACGTTCACGAACATAGAATAAGGTCACAATAAAACAAATAAAGAGGACCGTTGCAGTAATAAAGAAAACGGGGCGTAAGCCATATTGGTCAGCAAGTAACCCGCCAATCAATGGACCGATCAGGGCACCACTAACGGCACCCGTCGCTAATACGCCCATTGCCCAACCACTTTTTTTCACGGGAACTTGTGTGGCGATGAGGGCATTTGCATTGGGCACAAATCCACCGAGTAGTCCTAATAAGGCCCTTAGTATCAATAATTGCCAAATGTTTTGAGCGAAACCAATGAGCACCATCACTATTGCCATACCGAGTGCTGAGCGTAGTAGCATCAACTTTCTGCCTTTGCGGTCAGATAAACGCCCCCAAAATGGAGCGGCAATAGCGGAAAACAAAAACGTAATACTGAAAACGGCCCCTGTCCATAGGTTTAATGAGCTGTGATCGGTAACCCCTAACTCCTCAATATAAAGCGGAAGAAAAGGCATGATCAGGCTAAATGCCGCACCGGTTAAAAAACAACCGAACCAAACGACATAAAGATTACGTTTCCAATAACTGTTTCTGTTTAACATAGACTCCTTGCTCAACTGTTTATGCTTAAAACACAACGGCTGCCAGATAACTGACAGCCGTTGTGTTTTATCTAATGATGGATTTTGTCTAAATCACCGTACAAAGAAGTTTCTCCTTTGGGGCGCGTTTTAAAACGTCGGTGTAGCCACATATATTGTTCGGGGGCTAATAATATCGCTTGCTCAATAAGTTGATTCATTTTGGTTGCAACCGCGACTTCATCATCGATAGGGAAATCATCGACAGCAGGTTGAATAACCAACTCATAACCTTTTCCTGCGGGTAAGCGACGTGGAATAAAAGGAACAATAAGCGGATTCGCTAAGCGCAATAAGATCGCTGAGCCATTGGTGGTTGCTGCATTTTTTACTGCAAATAGTGGGGCAAACGAGCTATTTCGAGGACCATAATCATGGTCGGGGGCATACCACAATATTTCCCCTTGTTTGAGACTGCGTACCATCCCTTTGACGTCTTTGCGGTCCAACATATATTTGTTAGAGCGTAGGCGTCCTCGGGTCTGAAGCCAGTCCATTAATTTATTATCATTTGGGCGGTAAACGCCAATGCCGGGGTTAAGCATACCGAAAGCTCTTGCACCAAGCTCTAATGTCAGAAAATGGATCCCTAATACAATAATGCCACGACCTGTCGATTGAGCCGCAATCATATGTTCACGCCCTTCGATTTTGAACCAGCGGCGTATGCGCCATTCAGGCCAAAACCATGCCATGCCTGTTTCAAAAACCCCCATACCCACGGACTCAAAATTTTTATCAATGTAGTGTTGGCGTTTTTCTAAGCTCATTTCAGGAAAACAGAGCGCTAGGTTGCGATCGGCAATTTGGGCGCGTTTTTTTAGCAAATGTTTGGACAATAAGCCTAAACGGGTTCCCATCCAATAAATCATGGGATAGGGCAAAAGAACCAGTACGTAAAGCAGACCGATACCAAACCAAGTGAGCCAGTAACGTGGGTGTAATAAACTTTTATCAAACTTTGGAGCTTGTATCATTGGTTTCCAAAAAATTAGGTTAGTGACTGAAGGCTGTTGTGAGTTGTTTAAATTTTTATGACAACAGCGATTAACAGATTGATTTTAGCGACTAGAAGGCCATGAGATGAGCAAGCAAGCCAGTGCTAAAAGCAATCAAATTATCAATAGTATCTATTATATACTCTAAATAATTTGAGGGGCAGGTCAGTAGAGACCTAAGGCTGTAATTTGAGTAAATTCACTTAATTAACAGCGTTGCCACCTAAAGTATGGTGAGTATAACAAATTATTCATTTAATAAATTGGCCGTCTGTAGGGTACTCATCAGTTCGGCCAAATTCCGTACTGCCATTTTTTCCATCATGCGAGAACGATGCACTTCGACGGTCCGAACAGAAACACAGGCCACATCGGCGATTTCCCGGTTAATTAAGCCTTGCAAAACGTATTTGCAAATCTCTTTTTCTCTTGGTGTCAGTGTTTGGTAACGCTGCTGAATAAGATAACTTGCCGTGGCTTGTTGGGTTTTTTCTTGTGCTTGCTCAAGTGTTTTTGCTAATAGCTGGCTATCAATTGGTTTTTGTAGAAAATCGACAGCGCCTAGTTTGACTTGTTCGACGGCCATAGGAATATCGCCATGACCAGAGAGAAAGATCACCGCTAATGTGCTTTGTTGGGCTTTGAGCAGTTGGTGAACTTGGCGACCATCCAGTTTTGGCATACGCATGTCGAGGAGTACCACGCCCTCTTGGTGAAGGTCGGCTTGCTGAACAAATTGTTCACTGTCATTCCAAACAACGACGGTATAACCGAGCGTTTCAAGGAGAAATTGGCAAGCATCGGTAACTGCCGGATCGTCGTCCACCAGATGGATAACAGGCATGAATAGAACCTCACTTCATCAAATTGGGATATCAATGTTTAAATTCATGATGAATGTATTTTTACATATTAACATAGTTAATGTTATCAATAGTATGCGAAAGTCCTATTTATCGTTACTGAATAAGGCTATGTTTCGCTCGATTTTCCATGGTGGTACGGGAAAATGAGGGTTACTCTTAGCCCATTTAAGCCAGCCTCACTCACATTATTTTCAATGCGAATGTCGCCCCCTTGGCTTTGGATCAATCGCTGGCAGATCACTAAACCTAGCCCTAATCCCTCTTTTTTAGTGGTTGCAAAAGGCGTGATCCCTTGAGTCAGTTGTTCAGGCTGCATGCCGCCTGCATCATCTTGTAGTACGAGTAAAAACCGTTCTGGGGCAAAGTGAAAGCTAAAACATAATGTTGTCGCGCCGGCTTGCAAGCTATTACTAATGAGGTTTGATAGCAGTTGATCCAGCAGTGTTTCAGGTAGCTTCAATGAAACGTCACGGCTATCCGGTAACATGAGTTTGACCTGTGGATAATGTTGCGATACCCGTAGTAATTGCCAAATATGTTGTATCGTCGGTATAACATGCTGCTCACTCAGTTGCAGTGCGACCTCTTGGTGAGGTTTCCCAGCCCATAGGCGAAGATTACGAATAATATCGGCCCCGCGTTGCGCTTGATTATCAATTTTTGTTAAGGCATTAATCAGGGGATGATCATCTGACTCTTTTTTGAGACGTAAAATACAACCTTGTGCGTAGTGGCGGATCGCGGAAAGTGGCTGGTTAAGCTCATGGGCAAACCCTGAGGCCATTTCACCTAATATATTTAATCGCTGAGCTTTTTCTAAATTCGCTTCCTGTTGGCGTAAGCGATTGTGAGCCTCTTCTAATTGGCGGCTACGGCGGCGAACTAAGAAGGCTATCCAAACATGATTGACCCCAAGTAAGATAAAAAAGAGTAAGACGAGGCCTAGCGACAGTTGATGCTGGATCAACCAACTCATAATGTCTTGCCAAATTTGTCGTTGCTGTGGATGTTGGTTTACATCACGTAACAAGGTTTCGACTTGGTTCACTGATGCTGGGGCTCCCCAACGCATGCCAGATTTATCGGATGAAAGTAATGTTTTGGTCACCTTATCAACTAAATTATCGGGGATATCATTCAAGGCAGCAAATGACCAGTTAGGGTAAAGCTCAGTGCTGGTCTTACAAGGTAGAGTGCTCGCATGCTCAATTAAAGGCCGAAACTGGTTTTTATCAATTAATCCTTCACTGTCCATATTTTCCAATAAGCAAACAGGGATGATAGCAGCCGAAAGTGAGCTATCGCGTAAGGCATATAAGAGCGCATCGGCGGGGAAACCGAGAAACTGCATACGAAAATCTTTTTCTGCGTCATACCCCATATCTCTGAGTACCTTATAACCTAAAAGGTAGCCGCCGAAAGCGTCTGGAGAAATTGCCCCCACTTTTTTACCAATTAGGTTTTTTACCTCGTTAATATCACTGTCTGCCCGCACTAAAATAAGGCTTCCGATAACGTTACGAGTGGCGCTATCAGGCTCTACGGATGAACGCAATGAAAGTAACCAGCGTAAATGATAGCGACTATCGAGTTGGATAAATTGAGCAGGGTTTGTCAGCAGAAAGTCTATCTTACGCTCTGCAATTGCGTCACGCATCTCATCCAAGTTAAGTGGCTGTAACGTGAAATGTTCACCCGGTAGAGACTCATTTAATGTGTCGGCTAATATTTGCCAGTGGGATTGTGTTGAGTTTGCACCGCGTAGTGCAAGTACCCCGATTTTCCATTCAGCCGCCATAGCAGGAAAACTGCCAGCAAGAAGCAAGATGAACAGTAGGCGATACAAAGACATAGATGATTTCTTTAACATATTTGGGTTATTCGTTGCGTTAGATCAATTTAGTTACGGGTATGTGGTAAACCACAATAGGGTCGTTACGCAGCCCCTCATACAATAAAGCTAATTAAAGATAACACACCGTTTTTAAAGAGAAATAAGAATTACCGTGGTTATCAAAAATAGGTTGAGGTAACGGTAAATAAAGCCTGTAAAACCAAAAGCATACTAATATTTACCATCTGTTTTTGCATTAGCAATGTCCTACTGGAGCCAATTATGGATCTGAGTAAACGAAAATTTCTACAACAATTAGGGGCAGTCACCGCGGGGGCATCGTTAATACCGATTGCCGAAGCTGGACTCAATTTCTCCCCAACTCGCCGCGAAGGTAACCCTGAAAAACGTTATGGCATGCTGATTGACTTACGCCGTTGTATCGGCTGTCAATCCTGTACCGTTAGTTGTTCTGTTGAAAATCAGACACCGCAAGGTCAGTTTCGTACGACGGTTAACCAATATCAAGTTTCTTTAAAAGGGCAGGAGGGCGTGGCAAACGTCCTATTACCACGTTTGTGTAACCACTGTGATAACCCGCCTTGTGTGCCCGTTTGCCCAGTACAAGCCACGTTTCAACGGGAAGACGGAATTGTGGTTATTGATAATGAGCGCTGTGTTGGTTGTGCTTATTGTGTACAAGCTTGCCCATATGATGCGCGTTTTATCAACCATACGACCCAAACCGCAGATAAATGTACATTTTGTGCGCATCGTCTTGAAGTCGGCTTACTACCAGCCTGCGTTGAGTCCTGTGTTGGTGGCGCGCGAATTATTGGTGATTTAAGAGATCCAAACAGTACGATCCGGAAAATGCTCGAAGAACATAAAGCCGAAATTAAAGTGCTGAAACCGGAAAGTGGCACATTACCTCAAGTGTTTTATTTAGGCTTGGATGATGCTTTTGTTGAACCGCTAGCCGGTAAAGGGCAACCCGCATTATGGCAGGAGGTATTCTGATGAGCGAACAAGTGACCTATATTTCGGAAATTATGGCACAGCCACAAGAGTTTTTCTGGTTGCCTTGGGCCGTTCAATACTTCTTTTTTATCGGTATCGCGGCTTGCGCGACACTTTATGCTTGTTACTTGCACTGGCAAGGTAAGAGTGAAAATAGCCGATTAGAGATGATTGCCGTCTTTATCACGATAACGATGGGGATCACGGCTCCATTAGCGCTGACCGCCGACTTACACCAAACGGCGCGTGTTTGGCACTTCTATGCTCATCCAACTATTTGGTCATGGATGTGGTGGGGCTCAGTTTTACTGCCATTGTTTACCACTTTTAGCGGCCTCTACTTTGTTGCATTGTTGGTGAAATTAATTTGGAAAAAAGAATTTAAAGCAACACGTTGGGTGGCCTTACTGTCAGCGCTGTCTGCGGTAGGTTTATTGTTATATACCGGTCGTGAAGCCTCGGTGCTGATCGCACGACCTATTTGGTTTAGCTGGTGGATCCCTGTACTGCTGTTCTTTAGTGCAATGCAAGCGGTTCCTGCGTTAATTAGCTTGGGGGCTCGTCGTGAACCTCAATATCAGCAGCGCTTAGCACGTCTTCAGGCAATTAGCTTGCTTCTGTTAGCTGTCTGCTTTGCATTGTGGTTATCGGGTGACACTGTTTCGGGTATTGCTGTTCGTCATCAACTAGAGGTCGCAAGCCCTGGCTGGTGGATGCTCATGGGGATATGCGCACTGTGGGTTGTGGCATTGGCAATGTCAATCATGACATTAAAGGCTACACGCTCAATGGTTTATATCACAGTAGCGGCATTAGTGGCGATGGGGCTAACGTGGAGCTTGCGCTGGGTTTTCCTAATGGAAGTTCAAGCGGTGCCAAAATATAACGTGTTAGTTAATCCATATCACTTCCCGATGGGAACGGACGGACTGTTAGCTCTACTTGGTACGTTTGGTTTGTGGATCGCTCTGATTATTATTATTCGTGAAGGTGTTCGTTGGTTTGCTAGGAGAGTGCAACATGGCTAAATTCTCAAGACGTCAGTGGCTCAAAGGTGGTTTAGTTGTCGGTGGTTTAGCACTATTTGGTGCAGGTTACCGTGATGTGGCTAAGCGTGCAGTTGATGGCCTCGCCAATGGCACTTCCGGTAAAGTCACATTAGATCGTATTCATGGCAACTCATTGCGCCCAGAGGGGCAAGCTAACGGTGGTTGGAAAGAGGATCCTAGCCAAGTTATTGCGATGACCCAATGTTTTGGATGCTGGACTCAATGTGGGATCCGTGCTCGTGTCGATACGGCAAAAAACGAAGTGCTACGTATTGCGGGGAATCCATATCACCCTCTGTCTCACGAAAAACATTTCCCGTATGGTATGCCACTGAAAACGGCGTTTAATAAAATGGGCGGCGAAAGTGGGTTAGAACATCGCTCCACGGCGTGTGCTCGCGGTGCAACCTTAATGGAAGGGTTAACTAGCCCATTGCGTATCCTAGAGCCGATGAAACGTGTTGGTAAACGTGGTGAAGGTAAATGGGAACGTATCAGTTTTGAACAATTAATCAAAGAAGTGGTTGAAGGGGGCGATTTATTTGGTGAAGGGCATGTTGATGGCTTACGGGCGATTCGTGACCTTGAAACGCCTCTCGATCCATCACAACCTAAATTAGGCCCCAAAGCCAACCAACTGCTGGTGACTAACGCGGGGGATGATGGTCGTGATGGTTTTATACGCCGCTTTGCCCAAAATGCTTTTGGCAGTAAAAACTTTGGTGCCCATGGCTCCTATTGTGGTCTGGCATACCGTGCTGGCTCTGGTGCACTAATGGATGATCTGGATAAAAATGCGCACGTCAAACCGGATTGGGATAATGTTCGTTTTGCGCTATTTATTGGAACATCGCCAGCACAGTCGGGTAACCCATTTAAACGCCAAGGTCGCCAACTGGCATCTGCACGTTTACGTGACAATTTTAACTATGTTGTGGTTGCCCCTGCATTGCCACTTACAACGACTCTGGCGAATGATCATGGGCATTGGGTTCCTGTGCAGCCGGGAACGGATGCGGCATTAGTCATGGGAATGATCCGTTGGATCATCGAAAATGAGCGTTACAATGCCGCATATTTGCGCGTACCAAGCGAAAAATCGATGAAAGCAGTTGGCGAAAAGAGCTGGACCAACTCAACTCATTTAGTGATCACTGATGACGAGCATCCATTAGCAGGGCAATTGTTGATCGCTTCACATCTTAATGGTCAGATGGCGGAAGATGATGACAGCAAAAAAGCATATTTGGTTCAGGATGCGTCAGGTGAGCTAAAACCCGCAGATGATGTGACGCAGGCAGAGCTGTTTGTCACGCGTCAGGTGACATTGCACGATGGTAGCGAAGTCACGGTTAAATCTAGTTTCCAATGTTTGAAAGAAGCGGCTGAGCGCATGACGTTGGAAGAGTATAGTGAACGCTGCCAAGTCCCAGTTAAAACCATTGAGTCACTGGGGCGTGCATTAACCTCTTATGATCGTAAAGCTGCGGTGATCTCGCATGGCGGTATGATGGGGGGTAATGGATTCTATACCGCGTGGTCGGTCATTATGCTGAATGCGCTTATTGGTAACCTGAATTTGAAAGGTGGGGTATCAGTAGGTGGTGGTAAATTCAACGGTGAAAGCGATGGTCCTCGTTACAAGATAACGAGCTACGCTGGCAAAGTGAAACCAAAAGGTGTTGTGTTATCCCGTAGTAACGAATCCTATGAAAAATCAGATGAATTCAAGGCTCGCGTTGCTGCTGGTGAAAATCCTTATCCTGCAAAAGCACCATGGTATCCGTTTGCCAAAGGTCAGTTAACTGAACAATTAGCGTCAGCGTTGATGGGTTATCCGTATCCACTTAAGGCATGGATCACCAACATGACTAACCCTGTTTACGGTATTGCAGGCATTCGTCAGGTGATGGAAGAAAAGCTGAAAGACCCAAAACATCTTCCACTTATCATTGGTATTGACGCCTTTATGAATGAGACAACAGCGCTGGCGGATTATATTGTGCCGGATACCCATAACTTTGAAAGTTGGGGCTTTAGTGGGGCTTGGTCGGGGGTTCAAGTGAAAGCCAGTACTGCTCGCTGGCCAATTGTTGGAGCACGTACCGCGAAAACGGCCGACGGTCAGCCTATTTCAATGGAAGCATTTTGTATCGCAGTGGCGAAAGCGCTCGACCTTCCTGGGTTTGGTGACAACGTGATTGAAGATATGGATGGAAATAAATATCCACTTAATTGTGCTGAAGATTATTACCTACGTGTCGCTGCAAATATGGCATGGTTAGGTGAAAAACCAGTGCCAGAAGCAGCAAATGAAGACATCCAAATCAGTGGTGTGGAACGGATTTTGCCTGCAATGGAAAAAACACTCAAACCGGAAGAGATCCGTCGTGTTGCCTATATCTATACTCGCGGTGGTCGTTTTGCGCCTTATGAAAAAGCGTGGGATGGTGATGCAACAGGGCCTCAGTGGAAGAAAGGGTTGCAGATTTGGAACCCAACGGTGGCGGTGAACCGTCATGCGATTACGGGGGAGCGCTATAGTGGTTGTCCAACTTACTATCCGCCTCGTTTAGCGAATGGGGAAGATGTGAATAAGGTTTTCCCACCAACAGAATGGCCGTTAAAGCTTATGTCATTTAAATCCCATGTCATGAGTAGCTCAACGACAATGATTGAACGTTTACGCCATGTGAAACCTACCAATCTTGTGGCTATTCACCCTGATGATGCCCAAAAAATGGGGGTTAAGCATGGAGATTGGGTCAAGATAACTACGCCAGGTGGTCATGTTGAAGCACAAATCAGTGTGTTAGACGGTGTTATGCCAGGGGTTTTAGCCATCGAACATGGTTATGGTCATAAAGAAATGGGGGCTAAACAGCATTACCTTGATGGTGAGCCAATGCCAATGAACGCTGCGAATGGTTCAGGCATTAACCTAAATGATTTAGGTTTTGCCGACCCGACGCGTGAAGTGGCGAATACTTGGTTAGATTGGGTATCCGGTGCCTCAGTGAGACAAGGCTTACCGGCTCGAATTGAATTAATCGGTTAAAAGTAATAACAGACCAGCGCACTTTGCGCTGGTCACCATAAGTTTAGACAGTTGACATTGCGCTTTACGATGTGGCTACCTCATCGTAACTTCGGCAGATGCCTAGGAGGGGGAGCCCTCCTTTTTTTCGTCTTTTGATCAGCGTATTCGTGGCGATAGCAAAGGTGACGCTGTTTCAGTGAGCATCACACTTTGATACATCAAGACACCTAACAGAATAAAAATTAACCCTGTACACAAATAAAGGAGCGCGCGCCAGTAAGGCGAAAAAGAGATCCCCTGAGTTTTGGTCAGCCGCATTGCGTGATGACGCATAAAATAGACAAACAAAGCAATAAGGCTGATGGTGAATGCGGTTCCCATTGCCATGGCTAGTGCAGCGAAGATCCCCCACGTATACACCCCAATCACATAAGAAAAAAGCAATACCAATAATGCACCGGAGCAAGGTCGCAGCCCCATAGATAGCACCAAAATGGCTTGGGTGCGTAAAGAGGCTTGTAACTGCTGACTTGAGACAACATGTTGGTGACCACACTGGCAAAGAGGAGCCATTTTAGGCGGTGGCTTGATAGCGGATATTGAGGTTGAATTTAACGGCAAAAGGCGCTGGATATGTAAGACTGATGCTGTCCGTTTATTTCTGGCTTTTCGCCATTGATGAAATGCTTTGTAGCAACATAAGGCACCCAGCAAAACAACGAAACCATAACTGAGTTTTTCGCTGTATAAGCTAACCATATTCAAGTGGCGAGTAGAGAGCTGGAAAACCACTAATACAGCTGAAACTAACACAATCGCCACGGCACCTTGTAATAAAGAAGCGAGTAGACTAAGGATAACACTTTGTTTTAAACGTGTTGGGTGGGTGGCGATATAGGTGCTAATGATCAGCTTACCATGACCTGGGCCTAGTGCATGAAGGAGCCCATATAAAAAGCTGACAGCGACTAGCAAGCTACCTGCTTGTAATGGGTCGCGCTGAGTCGATTGTAGTAGTTCCGAGAGTAAAAGATTGAGCTGGCGCTGCCAAGCAACACTGGTTTGTAACCAAACTGACCAATTTTGGTAGAGATAAGTGCCGGCGGCGCAGAGAGCGATGAAAACTACGCCAACGATGATTAAGTTTAGGTGCTTGGGTTTATTACGTTGAATTATTGGCATGCAATCTTCACCTTTTGAGCAAATTGCAGCCCTAATGTGGTGTCATCTTCAGGTGTTTGATTGATATCGAGCGAGTAGGCATAAAAGCGTAACTCATCAGTGACATTAGGCTCGTTGAGCGTCATTTTACATTGGGAGTCTAGCGTGTTAGATAGAATAACCGCCTGTTGATTGGGATAGGTCATGCTGACAAAAAATGTCGGGTCATAAGTCATAAACTCGATATCCAATCCTTTTATCGGCACGGGTTGTTTTAATCGCGCAGTAAATGAAAAAATAAGCTGTAGCCCTTCACGTTGTAAGCGGTAATGGCTTGGTATCGCTTGAAAAGCTATTTTTTTACCTTGTGAATAAAAGTCGGTGAAATAGTCCTGAGCAAGAATATTTGCCATTAATGTTGCCGCTTGCGTTTTCCATTGAATGTCATCTTCTTGGCTATTTTTTAACTCATAAGCAATATCCGCAGAGGTCATTGGATCCATCTTCCACGTGAATGTCAGGCCGATAACTTGCTGTTGCTTGATTTCGGGTATGACCTGCATATCGATAAAGCTATGGGGGTGAGCAAAACTTTTGAAAGAAAAGACTAAACACAAACTGAGGAATAACACATTGAATTTCATAAGCGGTACATTTCAACGAGTAAGTCAAATAGGCGAAAAATGTTATAACATAACTTAATTTCAATGTGAAATAAATTTATGGTGCAACTTACTATCGAGAGGGCATTGTAATATTCAATATAAAACCTTTTAACATTCAGGGTTTTTTATTCACAAAATAACAGCGATAATAGTCATAATGGCTAGTGTGGACACTATGTGGACACTGGTACATTTTATTAAATTAATCTCAATGAGTTATAAGGGTTTAAAGAACACCATGCCAGTGTTACATAATCAAATTTCAAATAAAATTCTTAAAGAGCGTATGTTGGCGGAGACTGAGCCACGTACCACAATTTCGTTTTATAAATATTTCAACATCCACGACCCAGTAGAATTTCGCAACGAGTGGTATGTGAAGTTCAAAGCACTTAATGTGTTTGGTCGTGTGTATATCGCTAAAGAGGGTATCAACGCTCAAATCAGCGTGCCTTCATCAAATGTCGAAGCGTTGCGCGAACTGATTTATAGCACTAGCCCTGAACTGAATAATTTACGTCTTAACATCGCTATTGATGATGATGGTAAATCTTTCTGGGTCTTACGCATGAAAGTCCGTGATCGTGTGGTTGCGGATGGGATTACTGACGATTCATTTGATGCCTCAAAGACAGGGCAATATCTTAAAGCACATGAAGTGAATGAGATGATTGATGACCCGAATACCGTATTTGTAGATATGCGTAACCACTATGAATACGAGGTTGGTCATTTTGAAAATGCGATTGAAGTGCCTTCTGATACTTTCAGAGATCAGCTGCCAATGGCTGTAGATATGCTACAGGAACAAAAAGATAAAAATATAGTCATGTATTGTACAGGTGGGATCCGCTGCGAAAAAGCGAGTGCTTACATGCTGCATAATGGCTTTAAGAACGTATACCACGTTGAAGGCGGTATTATTGAATATGCGCGTAAAGCCAAAGAGCAAGGTTTACCGTTACGTTTTAAAGGGAAAAATTTTGTGTTTGATAACCGCATGGGGGAGCGCATTACTGATGAAGTATTGGCTCACTGCCATCAATGTGGTGAACCTTGTGACACGCATACGAACTGCCGTAATGATGGCTGTCATTTATTATTTATTCAGTGCCCTTCATGCGCAGAAAAATATGAAGGCTGCTGTAGTGTTGCCTGTACTGAGGAGATGAAACTGCCAGAAGAAGTGCAACGCGCACGTCGAGCAGGGCGTGAAGTCAGCAATAAAATATTTAATAAATCACGTCATCGCTTAAGTGATGGCCTATTAAATAACGATAATTAGTCACTCATAAAAAAAGCCCGATTAAGGGCTTTTTTTAATAGAGATATTTAAAAATATTATAAATAAAAAATAGCTCAATACGGTTTTTAACATAGACTTTGGTGACAATATGTCTTTTTTGTGAATAAACGGTGCTATTACTGATCCCCAGTTTTTTTGAAATAATATGATTCGGTGTTTCATTCATCCAACTATTAATAATGCATTGTTCTTTTAGTGTAAATATTGATGAGTTTGAATTATTAGTTAGCCTTATTGTTTTTTCTATTTGTTCCGCATCATTGATCACTTTATCTAACGTAGGGATAATGATTTTCTTAGACATAATAAAATAATTATCTTTAAGTAATAGTGGCTTATCAGATATTGGATAAGGGGCATTAATGTAGATATAGAATCTAATCTCATTTGATGTGCTTAATAGCTTTTTTAAAGTTAAACAGTAATTGGAATGGTGACAATAATAAGTTAAATTCACGAGTATGATATTGGGTTTACTATTGTTAATACAATGAATAGCTTCATCAATATATCCTACACTAATAAACTCAAGTTTTTTATTTGAAGATAAGTATTCAGTAATACCAATTCGAGTATAATAACATTCATCAATAATGAGTATTCTCATAAGGAACATCCTTGTTCGAAAGAGGATTACAATAAATTGGAATGGATATTAAAGTCAATAAACTAGTGATAAAAAATAATTAATTTAGTTTGTTTTTGCAATTAATATAAAAATAACTATTATTATTTTTATATTATGAATATTAATTATTAGAAGTATAAAAATTTAATATACTAAAAAGATATGAATTATTGATGGTGTTAATGGATATTTGGTTATTACCAAATATCCATTATTTTCACTAGTGCGTTTTAAAGTCAGGCTCTACATAATCACCGGACTCTATTTTATCAATACCGGCTTGTAGAATATCAATAAGTTGTCTGGCTACATCGGTTGTTAACCACATTGTTTTATCAACAATGGCGTTCTCACTGTTTTCACTTTTTTCTGGGAGATAATGCAAACGCAACATCATTGCATCATAGGCATCAACAGTACTGATGTCCCAGCCAACAACAGGGTGAGTCTGAATCACTTCATTTTTTCTATTCATAAACACCTCCTAATCATACTGCGTGATAAATATATATCGATAACTGACTAAGAGCGAAAAACTCATAACGAGTATCAATCAGTATAAGGGGATTTTGCCAATTGAAAAGAAAAATACGCTTTTTTTTGCATCCAAATGACAGATTATGCAAAAAAGTGACAAAAAAGGGAAAAGGACTAACGGGAAGTGATGAGCTTCCCGTCGATATGACTAGTCAACAACGCGTACAGACCAGCGAGCATCCTCACCTGCAAGGAAAGGGATCAGTGCATCATGGCCGCACTCAATGGATGAGGTGGTTATATTTTCTTCTTTAGTTAACTGAATAAAGCCATCATTAACAGGTAAATTATAGAACTTAGGGCCATTTAATGAACAGAAGGCTTCAAAATGAGCAAGTGCGCCGAGTTCTTCAAAAACTGTTGCATAAGCTGCAAGTGCTGTTGGAGCATTAAAAACCCCAGCGCAGCCACAGGAGGACTCTTTACGATGTTGAACATGAGGTGCTGTATCCGTTCCTAAGAAGAAACGATCACTGCCTGAAGCAACGGCTGCACGCAATGCTTCTTGGTGAACATTGCGTTTTAGAATAGGCAGGCAGTACAAATGTGGGCGCACACCGCCAACTAACATGTGATTGCGATTAAACATTAAATGTTGTGGTGTTAATGTAGCTGCTAGATAGTCATCGCCCCCTAGTACATATTGGGCAGCTTCTTTAGTGGTGATGTGCTCAAAAACCACCTTTAATTTAGGGAATGTTTTTCTAAGAGGTTCCATGACTTGCTCAATAAAACGAGCTTCGCGATCAAAGATATCAATCTGACTGGATGTGACTTCTCCATGGATCAATAATGGCATTCCTGCTTGCTCCATTGCCTCAAGTACAGAGTAGATATTTTTTATATCAGAGACTCCGTGGCTTGAATTGGTTGTTGCATTGGCAGGGTACAGTTTACAAGCAGTAAATACCCCTTCATGAAAGCCGCGTATTAGTTCATCAGCATTCGTGGTGTCAGTTAAATAACACGTCATTAATGGCGTAAAGCGATCACCTTCAGGAACTGCTTGAATAATACGTTCACGATATGCTTTAGCCATCTCTATTGTCGTGACAGGAGGAACGAGATTTGGCATGACAATGGCGCGACCGAAGAATTGACTGGTATAAGGCACAACAGTTTTTAGCATATCACCATCGCGAAAATGAACATGCCAATCATCTGGGCGGCGGATCGTTAAAGTTGTTGCAGTTGTCATGAAACCGGCTCCGTAAAGGGTAAATAGAGTAATGAGCGAAATGCTCAAGCCGGAGCAGAATGATAAAACGAAAACGATAAAATAGCTATGTTAATTCACAATTATCTTGAAAAAGAATGGTTTTATGATAGGACAGAACAAATATAAATTTAAGATAAGGTTGGGTGAATTAAGATGAATTAAATAAGAAGAGATTGGCTCCTCCAGCTGGACTCGAACCAGCGACATACGGATTAACAGTCCGCCGTTCTACCGACTGAACTATGGAGGAACGCCTTAAAGCGAGAGGAATATTAGCGTTACTGATTCTAAAAGTCAAAGAAGAAACAGCAATAAAAGTTCGATTGCTTGTTATGTGATCGAATTGCTGTAACTTTCATCGAATAAGGGATCTGACAGGTGCTAAAAATAAACTGATCGCTATAATTGTGGTATTTGCGATGAATGGTCATTGCTATTTTTGTGGCTTGGTTTGCATATTTTAGTATGGATAACTGATTTAATAATAGTAGGCACGTTATCTTAACGTACGATAAAACTAAAAATGGAATAGAACAAGGAGGAGCATGTGCCAAAGGATACTACGGTCATTGAGGTACAGTTTGACCGATATGATATTCAACAAATTTGTGGTGATGACATTATAAGGATCATAGCATCAAATAAGGTTTTATATTGTTATAGCTCTCAATTTCCCCAAATACTTCCCAAATTAGACAGTATCAAAAAAAATGAAAAATTAAAGGTTTGTGTTAGTCAACTCGATAGTGGTGATTATTGGTTATATTGGTTAATCGCTGAAAATGGATGTGAATTGACGACTGATTACGAGCGAGGAGAGGGAGATTTTGTATTTATCTTTAATTTTTTTGTGCTAATTATCATGGCGATCCTGATAATGATTATAAAAGCAGATATATTCCTATCAGGAATAGCATTTATTCTGATGGCAATTGTTTACATAGGTTTGATTTATGGGGTAAAAGGATTGTGGATAATGTTATGTTCTCCTTTTAATTCGGCGATTCTAAATTTACAAAAAGAAAAGGGACAAAGTGAAACTGGAATATTCAATAAAAAAGCCTATTTCTATATGTTTTTTCTGTTAAGAAAGATAATTAATAAATTGAGTTTCACTGAGCATTATTATATAGAAAGTAATCCTGATATAAATATTAATCGTATAAAAAAATTAGGTTTGCATGTTAGTCATTTTGAAGTTGAGGAAAAGGAAACTACTAATAAGAATGTACATATAAGTAACTATGTTGCTGATAAAAGGGTAGAAATTGATGTATCCAATAATTACCATTATATTCACAGTAAGGGCAATATTTACTATTGTGGTACTCATGAACGAAGAAAGGAAAATAGTATCTTTATGAGGAGCCAAGCGCCATTTATTGTTGCAAAAGGGGATGATGTTGAGATTATCCATGATGAGAAAAAAGCGGTGATTGGTCTCATTAATAATACGAGTCAATCAGCTTACCTATTTACTTCAATATATTTTTTTTTCTTCAAAAGATATAGCGTAATGTTTTCATTAAAATTCGCCATTCTCTTTGGTTTCACTATGACATTCTCACTAATGCCTTTTTCTTTTTCCCTTGCTCCTGAACTTATAGCTAATCTACATATGCTGCTGTTATTCTTAGGACTCAACTTGGCACTTTTTGTGCTCTATTTTTTACTAAGAATGGTTTATGTGAAATATGCTAACAATGACCGTTATGAAATCACTCAGCAATATTTACAAAATCGAGTGTTAGAAATGAATAAAAAGCACTTGACCATTATTGATTTCTTAGATCTCTCATAACGTTTTAGGCAAACCATAGAGAAGGGAAATAAAGAGTTATTAGCTAACGAACGCGATTTATTCAAATAATGTTAGAACAAGTCTGCATAACGAAAAAGCCCGCTAAAAAGCGGGCTTTCAAAATTTGGCTCCTCCAGCTGGACTTGAACCAGCGACATACGGATTAACAGTCCGCCGTTCTACCGACTGAACTATGGAGGAATTGCTGTGTTCCTGAGAACGAGGCGCATATTACCCATCCTGTTCATGCTTGTAAAGTATAAATATGAAAAAAAATGCCAAGTGATTGCTAAGTGAGCAATGCGGTGGTTATGTCGGCGAAAAACATTACCTGTAGATATCATACCTAAGAACGATAGTCATAAAGCAAAACTATATTTAACGTTAATGATACAATAAATTAACAATATGGTGATGTGATGAAAAAAACACTGCTAGCAATTGCATTAAGTTCCGTGATGTCGGGTGTGGCATTGGGGGAAGTCGATGATAGGCCTAATGTTCTGATCATCATTGCCGACGATATGGGGTATTCGGACATTAGCCCTTTTGGAGGGGAAATCCCAACACCAAATTTGCAAAAAATGGCTGAGCAAGGTGTCAGGATGAGCCAGTATTACACTTCGCCGATGTCTGCTCCTGCACGCTCAATGTTAATGACTGGAGCCACAAACCAACAAGCGGGAATGGGAGGGATGTGGTGGTATGAAAATACGGTCGGCAAGCCAGGTTATGAATTACGCTTAACGGATAGAGTGGTAACCATGGCTGAACGCTTCCAAGATGCGGGTTATAACACGTTGATGTCAGGCAAATGGCATTTAGGTTATACCAAAGGTGCGAGGCCAACAGACCGAGGTTTTAATCAAGCATTTGCTTTTATGGGAGGAGGAACCAGTCATTTTGATGATGCTAAACCGCTTGGAACGGTTGAAAGTTTCCATACGTATTATACGTTAAATGGCGAGAAAGTTTCGTTGCCGAGCGATTTTTATTCAAGTAAAAACTATGCGCAGCAATTGGAACAGTGGATTAAACAGACTCCGAGTGATCAACCAATATTTGCTTACCTCGCTTTCACCGCACCTCATGATCCTATCCAAGCGCCTGATGACTGGATCCGTAAATTTGACGGAAAATATGACGAAGGATTTGGCAAAATTTATCGGCAAAGAATAAATCGCTTGAAAGAATTAGGGATTATTAACGATAAAACACCGATGCCGAAATTAAATTTGGATAAGGAATGGGAACAATTAACCCCTGAAGAAAAGCGCTATGCAGCTAAAACGATGCAAGTATATGCTGCAATGATTGCCTATATGGACGATCAAATTGGTGGCGTTATTAATACGCTAAAAGAGACGGGGAGAGATAAAAATACGATTATTATTTTTGCGACAGATAATGGTGCAAACCCTGCATCCGGTTTTTATTATGAGTCAGACCCTGAATATTGGAAACAGTTTGATAATAGCTATGAAAATCTTGGGCGTAAGAATTCGTTTGTCTCTGTGGGGCCTCAATGGGCGAATGTCAGTAATGCACCTTATGCCAATTACCATAAAACGACCAGTGCTCAAGGGGGGATCAATACCGATTTAATTATCACTGGGCCGGGTATTGGTAAGGCGGGGAGTATAGATAAAACACCGATGGCGGTTTACGATATTGCCCCAACGCTATATGAATTTGCTGGTATTGATGCTAATAAGCAGATTAAAAATATCCATCCATTACCGATGTTAGGTACGAGCTTTAAATCCCATTTCCTTGGCAAATCGACTGTTAATCCACGGCAGCTATTTGGTGTCGAATTACATAATCAAGCGGCGTTAGTCGAAGGCGATTGGAAATTAAGGCGTTTAGTGAAAGCCTCTCCAAAAGCAGAAATGGCTCCTTGGCAACTTTTCAATTTAAAAGAAGATCCACTTGAAACCCGTGATTTAGCGGCAAAACACCCTGAAATTGTGCAAAAGCTGCAAAAGAAATACGAACAATTTGCCAAGACCGGCATGATTATTGAAGCGAAAGGAGAGGCTATCGATTACATCGGTGTCGATGAGTCTACAGGGAACTATATCGGCATAGATCCGAAGACAAATAAGCGTATTGAGCCTGCAAAGGTGAAATGATGGGAGGTTAATATGAAAATTTCTTTTTATGACCCTCCCAGATTGCAGGGGAAATCATTAAAATCAGCAATTCCTTTTCATATTTTATTAAAGCCTGTTGGTTCGGGATGTAATTTAAAGTGTGATTATTGTTATTACCCCCAGCATAATGAGCAGAAAGCGGCGCCAATGCTCAAAGCCATGTTGGAGCCATTTATTAAAAATTATATAGCTGCCCAGCCGGCTTACACCAAAGAGATCAATTTTGTCTGGCAAGGTGGAGAGCCGTTATTAGCGGGGTTAGATTTTTATAAGCGCGCGATTGCTTTACAGCAAAAATATGCGCCTCACGGAGTGCGTATTATTAACACGTTGCAAACGAATGCGACGTTATTAACGCCTTCTTGGTGCCGTTTTTTGAAACAACATGATTTTGTTATTGGCGTGAGCCTTGATGGCCCCGAATCTATCCATGATCAATACCGTCATGATAGAAGGGGAAATAGTGGTAGCTATGCCTCCGTAATAAAAGGGATCGCACTACTGCAACAGTTTGACATTGAATTCAATATATTGACGGTGGTACACGATGGTGTCGCTCATTTAGGCAAAGAGATTTACCTTCATTTTGTACAACTTGGTATTCGCTATATTCAATTTCAACCCCTTATGCTGGAGGGGGATGCTATCCATCAAGGATTCACGCTCAGTGCGAATAATTGGGGGCTATTTTTAAGCTCAGTGTATCAACAGTGGCAAGCGTCAGGGCATATCGGGCGTGTTTTTGTGATGAACATTGAACAGGTATATAGCCAATACTTTACTCAGGTGAGCAGTACTTGTGTTCATTCAGAACGCTGTGGCACGAATATGATGATGGAAACTCAAGGCGAGATTTACGCTTGCGATCATCAAGCAAATCAAAGTCACTATCTTGGTCAATTTAATGGGCAGCAAGGATTTAGTGATTTTGTTGAGGCATCTATCTCGTTGCCTTTTGGGCAAAATAAGAGTCGACGCAAAGAGTGCCAACAATGCTCGGTTAAAATGGTTTGCCAAGGCGGTTGCCCGGCTCATTTGAATCAATTTGGACGTAACCAATTGTGTGAAGGCTACTTTGCCTTTTTTAGTTTGGTGCTAGCGCCGATAAGGCAATATCAGCGAAATGCGCAGGGGGTTCAGCATTGGCGTAATGCATTCTTAAAAAATGCGGTTGCTTAAATAGCAAAAGCCCGCTATAAAGCGGGCTTTCAAAATTTGGCTCCTCCAGCTGGACTTGAACCAGCGACATACGGATTAACAGTCCGCCGTTCTACCGACTGAACTATGGAGGAATTGTTGTGTTCCTGAGAACGAGGCGAATATTAACGGTATCGCCTCAGACTGTCAACGATAAAAACACAAAAATAATCTGTTTGATTACTGACTGTGCATTATGGTTGATTTTCATACTAGCTTATTGATATTGCGCTTTATTCTGAGTCATTAAAGGGGCCTTTGCCTGTGATGGGATCTCAGGATAGGCAATATGATAAATATCATAAAATGAAAGCATCCCTTTAAGTTCTAGCAAACGGGTTATTTCTTGCTTAATTGCATGATTGACTTCATTTGAATCAAGTATCTTTTGAATTGATGCATCAGAAACTTGCTCGGTAACAAACCACTCGCCATTATAACAAACACGCAGGTCGAGCACGCCAATATCTTCAAAACGGTAAACAGGTTTAATATCAAATAATAAGACAGCCGCTAATATAACAAATAGTGCGGTAAAACCTAGCATCCAATACAGACCAAAATAAGGGGCATATAAAACCAAAATTGCTAATGGAATATAGGCCGCGACCATACCGATACACAGGTAAGGATGATTTGCGATGAATTGACTGTTGAAGTAAGGTTTGCCATCGCGTTTTTCTTTTTTATTGATGGTGTCTAAATCTTCAATAAGTATTTTTTTGATGATATCCATAATGTGATAGCTCTCTGTAAAGGCATCTATACCTTGAAGAGTATCATGCGTAAGTTGAATTGTTATATATCAGTTGTAAAAAATTTTGAGTGTAATTGTCACTGTATAAGAATAATCTCACTGACAAATGGGATATTTGTTCAATAAATCTTTTAATCTATCAACAAAATGCGAAAAAATTTGTTCGGTTAACCGCGTGAAAAGTGACGTAACTTAAAAAACAGCATTTTTTTAGGGGTAATCTATATAAAATAGTTGCTATTATCCTTAACTCATGAGTTAATGAGTCTCGGCCTGTTTAGCAGTCCTATTTGATGTACGATTACTGAGTTTGTGTTCTAAAGAAGAAAGTTATCCCAGATAGCCTTTGACCGTGACGCTTCATCTTGGTTTTTTCCTGATTAAATAGTTGACTCTGGCCCATATATGCCGAAAAGGCAAGTTTTTTTGATGTTATATAGGAAAAGTCAAATGTCCGACAAAATGAAAGGTCAAGTTAAGTGGTTCAACGAGTCTAAAGGCTTCGGTTTCATCACTCCTGCTGATGGTAGCAAAGACGTTTTCGTTCACTTCTCTGCCATTCAGGGCGCTGGTTTCAAAACTCTGGCAGAAGGCCAGCAAGTTGAATTCACCATTGAAAATGGTGCGAAAGGCCCAGCAGCTGCTAACGTAACTGCAATCTAAGCTTAATTGCTTAACTGATTTTCTAAAGCCCGTCATTTTTAATGACGGGCTTTTTCATACCCGCTAAACTAGGCTTCAGAGGATTTTTTTTACTGGAGACCGCCATCAATGAAAATTCATGATCGTGTTTATGTTAAAACAGACGGACAGAGTCGTCGTGAAGGGAAGATATTGTTAATTGAGCCTTTTAATGAAGGTACAATGTATTTAGTTTCCTTGCCAGAGTACCCGGGCGGTATTTGGTTTTTTAACGAAAAAGAGGGTGGTGAAGGCGTATTTGTCAGCCCTATTGAAAGTTAAATTTGTTAAATATTTTTTTAAAGCTTTACTTCATAAATGACGCAATCTATACTTCTTGCAAATTTTCTTAGGAGATAATTACTTGGACAGTCAGAGTTGTAATACAAACACTAAATTTATTGGCAAGTAATTAATTACCTTTCTATTTAACTGCTTGCCACCATGGCGGGCAGTATCGAGCGTAAATGCACGCGATACTCCTTAATATAAAGTGATGAGCTATCAATAGCTTATTGTTATTTTGTGAGTAAAAATCATGAAGCTCTATTTCTATTCATTATTTCCTCCGGGTATATGCCTATAACGTCTGAATAATTATTTTATTATTCACTTTAAGGCTATATGGAATTTATTTTCCATATTTTCATCTACCCAAAATAATTTGAGATGCAGTGAAGCAGCAAGAGAATACATTGCCAGAGGTATAGCTAATGATGCCTCTGCGGTGAATAAATATTGTTAAAAACACTGCGGCTTGAAATATGACTGATATATCCAAATTATTTTTGGAGGAACAATCATGTTATTTACTCCTGATATTTTCAATTTAGTTTCTGCAATGTGCCTAGGAGCATTAATCGGCGCTGAGCGTCAATGGCGTCAACGTATGGCAGGGCTACGCACTAATGCCTTAGTTGCAACTGGGGCGGCTGTATTTATTTTAAGCTCAGTGACAACTTCACCTGATAGCCCCGGACGAATTGCGGCACAAGTCGTGTCAGGGATCGGTTTTCTTGGCGCTGGTGTCATTATGCGTGAAGGAATGAATATCCGTGGTTTGAATACGGCGGCAACCCTTTGGTGCTCAGCGGGGATTGGTGTGTTATGTGGACTTGGCCAATATTCTTTAGCGACCATGGCAACCATGCTTATCTTGTGCGCCAATATCTTACTGCGAGAGGCAGCACAACGTATTAACAAACAGCCACAGCAGCAGGCGATTGATATAGCGCAGCGTTATAAGATCCGCGTGATGTGCCATCAAGAAGACGAAATCTTAGTGAGAACTTTAATTTTACAGGCCATCAATGGGTTAAATATTCGTCTACAGTCATTAAGCAGTGCCGATACATTGAAACCTGAACAGTTAGAGGTGCTCGCGGAGTTTTTAGCGACGCCAGCGGAACAGAAAGAAATTGAAGCGCTAGTGTGTCGGATCAGTCTTGAACAGAGTGTTAGCGCAATCAATTGGAAAGTCGCATCAGAGCTGCCAGCCTGAATGCCAGATCATCATTAACAAAAGGAGCCGCAATGGACGATCACCCTCCGTCATGGAGCCAATACAGGAGCTATCTAACTATGAATAAATAATTTATTTTCAGTTAGATAGCGTTTTAAGCCGCACGCAAAGTGCCTAGTAGAGATAAACGTTATGACTGAAATCAGGCATCAACACAGAACTGGCAAAAATGCCAAAGTGACTGGACGCCAAAAATTTATTGTTGGCGAACAAGCAAACAAAACAGTAGAGCAAGTACTGAATGCGTATCAAACTCATTTACTTGGTTTATCCGAGAATGAAGCACTCGACCGATTAGTCTCTGTGGGGGAAAATGAAGTCGCTCATGAAAAGGCCCCTCCAGCATGGAAACAGCTACTCTCTTCATTTAAGAACCCCTTTATTTTTGTTTTAATGACGTTGGCTGTAGTGAGTTTTTTCACCGATTACCTGATCCCAGAACGACACGGTGAAGAGACTGATTTAACGGGCGTGATTATTATTGTCACGATGGTTTTGCTAAGCGGATTATTGCGATTTTGGCAGGAGTATCGAACTAATAAGGCCGCGGAGGCGTTAAAGTCACTTGTTCGTACGACAGCAACCGTATTTCGTCGTGATAACCAAACAGGGCGCTCAGTCCGTAAAGAAATTCCAATAAAGTGTTTAGTGCCGGGAGATATTGTACTGTTATCGGCAGGGGATATGGTTCCAGCAGATCTCAAACTCGTTGAGTCTCGCGACCTCTTTATCAGTCAGGCCATATTAACAGGGGAATCAATTCCTGTAGAGAAATATGACACTTTGGGGGATGTTAGTGCTAAAAGTCTTGAAACGGTTTCACCAACGGAAAATGAATTATTGGAGATTTCCAATATTTGTTTAATGGGAACCAATGTTACCAGTGGGGCAGCAAGAGGTATTGTGGTTGCCACAGGGGCAAAAACTTACCTTGGCTCATTAGCAAAATCAATCGTAGGAACCCGTGCACAAACTGCATTTGATCGTGGAGTCAGTAGTGTGAGTTGGTTACTTATTCGCTTTATGTTGGTGATGGTTCCGATTGTTTTGTTGATTAACGGTTTTACAAAAGGCGATTGGTTTGAAGCGACACTATTCTCTCTTGCTGTTGCAGTCGGCCTCACACCTGAAATGCTGCCTATGATTGTTAGCTCTAATTTAGCCAAAGGGGCGATCGCCATGTCTAAACACAAGGTGATTGTTAAAAGGCTTAATGCGATTCAAAATTTTGGGGCAATGGATGTCCTTTGTACAGATAAAACAGGCACGTTAACGCAAGATAAGATCATATTAGAGCATTATTTAGATAGTGCAGGGCAGAAAGATAACCAAATCCTTCAGCTCGCGTGGTTAAATAGTTTTAATCAAAGCGGCACGAAAAATATGATGGATCAGGCAATTATTCGCCGAGGAAGAGGGAAACAGGAGATTGAACAGTTACGTGCTTATCAAAAAATCGATGAGTTACCGTTTGATTTTATTCGTCGTAAACTTTCTGTCACGGTAAAAACAGCGGAAGGTGAGGCTCTGTTGATATGCAAAGGTGCGGCGGAAGAGATGCTAGCGGTATGCACAAGCTATCAGCAAAATGGTCAATCGCTCTTATTAGATTCACAAGCTAGGAAGCAAATCAGTGAGTTAGTGAGTGACTATAATCGTCAAGGTTTTCGCGTTTTATTACTTGCAACTCGTCACTTAAATGAAGATGAGGCTTGTTTACCTCTTTCAGCCCAAGCTGAGCAGCAGCTTGAATTACGTGGTCTTTTGACATTCCTCGACCCTGCAAAAGAAAGTGCAATTTCAGCAATTGCCGCATTGCGAGACAATGGGGTAACCGTAAAAGTATTAACAGGTGACAATGCCATCATTACGGAAAAAATTTGCCGTGACGTTGGGATAAGTATTAGTGAAATTATGACTGGCCTTGAAGTCGAGGCAATGACCGATGAGGCGTTAAAACAAAAAGTAGAGCAGGTATCGGTATTCTGTAAATTAACACCTTTACAAAAATCCAAAATTTTAAAATTACTACAGGCGAATGGCCATACAGTAGGTTTTTTAGGTGATGGCATTAACGATGCGCCCGCACTTCGTGATGCGGATGTCGGAATTTCTGTTGATACAGGTAGCGATATTGCGAAAGAATCCGCTGATATTATTCTGCTAGAAAAGGATTTAATGGTTCTTGAGCAGGGCGTAATTAAAGGAAGGGAAACGTTCGGCAATATCATTAAATATTTGAATATGACTGCGAGTTCCAATTTTGGAAATGTCTTCTCAGTATTGATTGCAAGTGCATTTATTCCTTTTTTGCCGATGCTAGCCATCCACCTGTTAGTGCAAAATTTATTGTATGATATTTCCCAGTTGGCTTTACCTTGGGACAAAATGGATAAAGAGTTTTTAAAACGTCCCCGTAAATGGGATGCAAAAAACATTGGCCGTTTTATGGTTTGGATTGGGCCAACATCATCCATATTTGATATCACTACATTTGCACTGATGTGGTATGTATTTCAGGCCAATACGGTTGCTCATGAAGCATTATTCCAATCAGGCTGGTTTGTCGAGGGATTATTATCACAAACATTAGTCGTTCATATGTTACGGACTCAAAAGATCCCATTTATCCAAAGTACAGCAGCATTACCTGTATTATTAACCACAGGGTTTATTATGGTACTAGGGTTATATATTCCATTCTCACCATTTGGTGAAATGATTGGATTACAGCCATTACCAATTGAATATTTCCCTTGGCTGGTGTTAACTCTAGTCAGTTATTGTATTGTCGCTCAGTTAATGAAACAGTTTTATATTAAACGGTTTGGTAATTGGCTGTAATATAAGGGGCATAATAAAGCAGTAAAGTGATATAAGATTACTTTACTGCTTTTTATTTATCAAACAAAAATTAATAGTTGTTGCTTGGACTTCTCGATAACAATATTATTGATGAGGGTTGCCGTATCTTCTCTGATCTTGCTTAATGAGATATTCGGGTAATAGTGTGAGAAAATATAATCACTAATTGTGTTTAAACATAGTTCTTTAATTTGGCCTCTCACTAGGCTATTTCCGTCCGAGAACTCTTTTGCGAGAATGTGTAGCTTGCTTTCTAGCTCTTTGACAGAGATAACGGCCCCCTTAATTGAGGGTTGAGCTAGCGTATCAAAGTCGACACCAAGGTATATGCCATGAGACTGCTCTATCTGTGAAAATATTTTGGCTTTATCCGCTTTAGTAATAATATTTTCTTTTTTATCGTTAGCTTGGTTTTTTGTTAAAATTTGACTGTTTATTTTATCTATTTCTTTGTTAATAATTGAGCAAACATAGGTTTTTTGTTCTTGCAAGATAAATTCATCAACAATCTTTTCATAGATCTTCGATTTTTCTTTTTGATTAAAAAACGGAAGCTTCCCTCGTGTCAAACTCGATAGGGTATCTTGGAAAGATGCTGAGATGGAATGATTCACGCTATCATGAATATGATTAATATCAAATTCTAATGTTTTCTTTAATTCAAAAGGGGTGTTTTTAATATAGTTTATTTTAGGTGCTATTTGAGGGGTAACTTTTAATTCATTATTATCGGACTCTACAGTGACAATAAACTTATCTTTACTGTTAATTTTTCTTAAAAAGGTATCACTTTCGTAGGCTTTAGTGGGTGTGGATGTTAGATAAAATTTCATATTTTCCCCTTTTGAATAATCTCTATTTAAAAGAACCTTAAATCTAATCATTACGTGGTTATTTAGATTACGATTAAAATGAATCTTAATAGGTTAGTTTCGTATTATCTAAAATAGCGTCTAATAGCCACACAATGACTGTTTTTTCCGTATAATTTATAGTAGGTAAATAGAGATGAAATTACTTTCAAAAAACAATAATACGTTTCGTGGATGTCATCGATTGGAAGATATGAAGAGATTCGCTATGAGTGATGGAGCCAAGGATTAATGGCTCCATATTTTCAAAGATATCTGATTATTGCAGACCTAATACAGATTTCATTTGTTTCAGTGCATCAATACCTTGTTGGCAAGCTTTATCTTGCTGATCTTTAGGTAATGCTGCAATTTGCTTTTTACCTTCTTCCAGCTGGCCTTTCATTGAGTCCAGTTGAGTTTTTGCTTGTGGATCTTCAGAAGCTTTAGCGATTAAACCATCCACTTCAGCAAAATATGCGTTACAAGTCTCAGTTGCACCTGCAACTACTTCTGCTTTTTTCTCTTCTTCAGAGCAAGCAGTGATAGTCAATGCCATTAAACCCATACCGCAAGCTAAAATTAACTTTTTCATAATCAACCTTAAAATTATTTGTTATTGAAGTAGCAAAATCGAGTATATAAGAGATTGCTGCAATATCAAACGTGACAAATCCTAAAAAATAACTCGACAAATCGTTTATAAGTTAATCAAAAATAAATATTTTTATCGTTATAAATTTACTATTTGGTTTTTTAGTCTAAACAATACGAGTTATTCATTAAATAAGGCTTGGAATAAGAACAATGAAAATGTGTTATTGAAAGTACGATATGTGTACCTGCTCCACTTGTTGGATATTGAGAGCCGTTAGAACAGTTGCCGCGAGTCGCTTGTTTTTCATTCAGATAATGCAAAGTGCCATTTCATCACTTACCAAGAAAGTTATCCACAGATTGAAGGGGGTTTTACCCACAGAAAATGTGGATGGCGTGACATTTTCTATGATGCTTTTTTCATCGTTCGATGAACTCACTATCCTTTTCTATGAGTAAGTACGTAGAGGAATATACTTGCTGTATATCATTAAGTTACTGGTTTTCTGGAAGAACATTAAGTAAGTTCTATAAACCTAATAGACTTTTTTGCTATAAACTATAACTATTTTGCATATAATCAGAAAATAAATTCATATGTGTAATTGTCATATAAATGTAAAAAATAATTTACATCTTAGTGTTTATAGTAGCTTATGGACTATTTAAAAAATAAACAACTACGGCATAAATAGTTAAATTTTAGTTATGCTAAGTGATTTGCGTCACACTTTTGCTATTTTAGCGTCAATTTATCTATAGAACTGATTTTTAAATTAAATTTCCATTGAATGCACTGGTGAATATCAGTAAAGTTTCTGTCCTAGTGGTTGGTATGGTGAGCGTCTTATAAAATTTCATCGTGCTTTGATTTTATGCAAAGACAATAAAAGACTGGTTTAATAGGTTGACGCTAAATCAAATTCGTACCAAACTCTAGTCTTCGCAGAAATTCGCCAAAGAGCGATAGACGCGATAGAATGCATTTCACAGAGGGAAGTAGTGCATACGGTGTTTTTTTAGTATGAATGCTTACCTTAAGTGAAAGTAAATAGCTTGATATAGGTATATCTGTATCACTATGCAACATAGCGGATAATAATAATGCTATGGGCATAATCAGAATGTAACGTGACATGTCACGCTACAATTTTAATTTTAGACTTACACACAGGGCTTTATCATCATGTCTGCTTCTATTGTTAAGAAACGGCCTCTGAGTCGTTATATTAAAGACTTTAAACACAGCCAAACACATTGTGCACATTGTCATAAAACATTGGATCGTATCTCTCTCGTTTTTAACGATAGTATCTTGAATAAAGAAGCTATTGCTGAGATGACTGAGTTGGTCGATGAAAATACTTGGCTTGAGTTACAGGATAAATTTACTGCACTTTGTCGTTTCTGCAGCGAAATTTATTGCAATAGTAATACTGACTTCTTTGATATTATGTCATTTAAGCAGTATTTATTTTTACAGACTGAAATGAGCCATAGTACCGTTCGTGAATATGTTGTTCGTTTGCGCCGCCTAGATGAACTACTCTCATCATCAAACTTCTCAATGAAAGAGTTCACTACAAGCAAAATCCAAGAGCAATTAAGCGATAAAATGACTGAATCGGCTTTCAGTAATTATAATATTGCGCTCCGTAAATATGAGCAATATTTATACTGGGAATCAGAGAAAAATTAATCAATAGCATCAGAGCAAGTCAAGTGCTTGCTTAAAATGTTATAGTTAAAATATGTCAGGTGTCCATTTTGGGCACCTTTTTGCTTTTCCCTTTAAATAAGCCCACTTTTATTATTCAATTACCAATTACACTGCCAAATATTTATTAGTTTAATACTCCTGAATCAGAATATAGATATTATTTTGATCAATTAAGTCATATAAAGAATAAGCAATAATGACTATTGTTTATTGAGCATAATTCGCTCTTAATTAACCAATATCATAAAGCGCCAGTAATAATGGTAAGTGATTAAAGCGTGAATAGGGGCGTGTTATTGAGGGTAGGGAGTCTGATCAATTGAGGTATTCTGAAAACCAAAAAAACAGCCTGACCCCAATATTTTTTAGGCTCAGGCTGTGGTTAATTAGCCAATTGTCATTAAGCTTGCATTACCACCAGCAGCAGCGGTGTTGACGCTTAGTGAGCGCTCATGAACTAATCTTTCTAGCAGTAAGTTAGTTTCACCTCGTTCAAAGCCTTGAACAGAGATAATCGGGCCTTTACGTTTGGCAACCGTTTCACAGACGATTTTGAGTTGATCGCTGTCACCATGGTAAATAACCGCTTCAATATGTCCGTTATACTCTTGCCAATCTTTGGTGATTGAAACTGCGTTACGCACTTTTTCAGGTAGCGACTTATACAGTTTTTGGTGTATTTCGCTTTCTGGCCATAATGCTTGGCAGCCACTCGCAAGAACTCCCGCCAATTGCACTAAGCAGTCTTTCTCGTTATCACTGAGACATAAAATAGTGCCTCGAGGCGTTAAAGTATAAGTGTTTCTTTCCCCTGTAGGCCCAGGTAATAAACGCGAAGTCCCCGCCTGTGCATGACGTGCAAACTGCTCAAAGATAGCTGGTTCGATGCGATTTTCTTGCTTCTCCAACCATGACGAGAAGGCATCAAAAGGTTCGAGGAGTTGTGGTCTTGCGCTGGCATCCATTGCTAACTCATTGTCTTGTCTTTCGAGTGTACGTGATACCGCATTATCAGGGCGTTCACTTAACAACCGATAGAGATAAAGTGGGCCACCGGCTTTAGGTCCGGTACCAGAGAGGCCTTCACCACCAAATGGTTGAACGCCAACTACAGCACCTACCATATTGCGGTTGACATATAAGTTACCGACTTTTGCTTTCATAACGACTTGATTGATAGTCTCATCAATACGGGTATGAACACCAAGTGTTAACCCATATCCTGCCGCATTAATTTGTTCAATAAGATCGGTGAGTTGTTCGCGCTTGTAGCGCACCACATGTAATACAGGACCAAAAATTTCCTTTTTCAATTCGCCAACGTTGTCTAACTCAATCAGTGTTGGTTTAACATAAGTACCTTCGGACTGCTCACGTAGGTCATCAATATTGTCAAATACAGCTTGGAAGACCTCTTTACCTTTGCTACGCATTTGCTGGATATGCTGTTCAATATTCTCTTTAGCTTCATTATCGATAACCGGCCCGATATCCGTAGAAAGGTGCTCTGGATTGCCCATACGGCACTCTTCCATCGCACCTTTTAACATACGAATTGTGCGATCAGCGACATCTTCTTGGATACATAAAATACGTAGGGCGGAGCAGCGTTGACCTGCACTATCAAAAGCAGAAGCGACAACATCTGTCACGACTTGCTCTGTTAAGGCCGACGAATCGACGATCATCGCATTTAATCCGCCAGTTTCTGCGATGAGTGGGGTTGGACGTCCTTGAGCATCCAGCCTTCCCGCAATATTACGTTGCAGCAATCCAGCAACTTCCGTAGAGCCTGTAAACATTACACCACGAACTCTTGCATCACCCACTAATTTCGCACCAATCGTTTCCCCTTTACCCGGTAAAAATTGCAATACTTCACGTGGAATACCGGCTTGATGGAGCATTGATACTGCAATTGAGCCGATCAGTGGTGTTTGCTCTGCGGGTTTCGCTAATACCGTGTTACCTGCTGCGAGAGCTGCCGCAATCTGTCCGGTGAAAATTGCTAGAGGGAAGTTCCATGGACTAATGCAAACCACAGGGCCTAACGGTCGATGGGTATTGTTATCAAAGTCATCGCGGACTTGAGTTGCATAATAATTCAAGAAATCAACGGCTTCACGAACCTCTGTAATCGCGTTAGCATAGGTTTTCCCCGCTTCACGAACCAGTACATCAAGTAGAGGCTGTAATTGTTGCTCCATGATGTCTGCGGCACGTAAGAGGATAGCTGCACGCTCTGACGGTGGAGTCGCAAACCAAATAGCTCCTGCATCATTGGCGATGTTTAATGCATGTTCCGCTTCTTCCAACGTTGCTTCACGAACATGACCGACAATGTCAGAATGGCATGCTGGGTTAATCACTGGAAGCGCATTTTCGGCTGATTTAGCCAGTTGATATTCCCCACCAAGTAGTGGTTGAGCTAATTTTTCTTGCATCGCTGCGGTTAAAAGTGCGCTAGAAAGCGATGCTAAGCGATGTTCATTGGAGAGGTCTAGCCCCATTGAGTTGACACGATTCTTTCCATACAAGTCACGAGGAAGGGCTATTTTAGGGTGAGGTAACCCAATTTGTCCTTCTGCTTTCGATAACTCTAATACGTCTTTGACAGGATCAGATACTAGTTCATCAAGTGGAATGGTCGCATCAGCAATGCGGTTCACAAATGAGGTATTCGCCCCATTTTCGAGTAAGCGACGGACTAAATAAGCCAATAAGGTTTCGTGTGTTCCGACAGGTGCATAGATACGACAAGGGCGGTTGAGTTTACCATCAGCAACTTTCCCGACAACTTGTTCATATAATGGCTCACCCATTCCATGTAGGCATTGGAATTCATATTGACCTGGATAGTAGTTTTTACCTGCAATTTGGTAAATTGCAGCCAGCGTATGGGCGTTATGAGTTGCAAATTGTGGGTAAATCAGATTTGGTACTGACAACAATTTGCGAGCGCATGCGAGGTATGAAACATCGGTATACACTTTACGCGTATAAACAGGGTAGCCTTCTAAACCATCAATTTGAGCGCGCTTAATTTCACTGTCCCAATAAGCCCCTTTAACTAGGCGGATCATCAAGCGGCGTTTGCTTCGTTCAGCAAGATCAATAATTGCATCAATCACGAATGGGCAACGTTTTTGGTACGCCTGAATAACAAAACCAATACCGTTCCAACCTGCAAGTTGCGGCTCAAAGCAAAGTTTTTCGAGTAGGTCGAGGGAGATTTCTAAACGGTCTGCCTCTTCAGCATCAATATTAATTCCAATATCATATTGATGGGCTTGTAATACGAGTGATAGCAAACGAGGGTATAGCTCTTCCATTACGCGAGAGTATTGCGCTCTGCTGTAACGAGGGTGTAAGGCTGATAACTTGATAGAGATCCCCGGTCCTTCATAGATACCGCGGCCATTCGATGCTTTACCGATAGCATGGATCGCCTGTTGGTAGGATACCATATAATCTTGAGCATCTTTTTCTGTTAACGCCGCTTCGCCCAACATATCATAAGAGTAGCGGAAACCTTTTTCTTCCAGCTTCCTTGCATTCGCTAATGCTTGTGCAATTGTTTCGCCAGTAACAAATTGCTCTCCCATTAAGCGCATTGCCATGTCAACGCCTTTGCGAATTAATGGTTCGCCACTTTTACTAATAATACGGTTCAATGAGCTAGATAGCTTGGCTTCATTGTGAGTCGAAACCAGTTTGCCTGTAAATAGTAATCCCCAAGTTGCTGCATTAACAAACATGGAGCTACTTTGGCCCAAATGAGATTGCCAATTACCTGTACTGATTTTATCGCGGATGAGAGCATCTCGTGTTGCTTTATCAGGAATACGTAATAAAGCTTCAGCCAAACACATGAGTGCAACACCTTCTTGTGAAGAGAGTGAAAACTCTTGCAATAAGCCTTGAACTAAACCAGAGCGGCCAATCCCATTTTTTTGATTACGTAATTTTTCTGCGATGGAATAAGCCAACTTATGGGCGGCATCTGCTTGCTCTGCGGGGAGTTGTGCTTGTTGTAGCAACATCGGCAGTGCTTGTGTTTCAGGAATACGATAAGCAGATGTAATCGCTGAGCGTTTAACCGATTGAGGTAAAATATGTTCAGCGAAATCCAAAAAAGGCTGATAATTCGATTCAGTAACGGATTCTTCTTCTGATATTTGGCCATCTTTGTTATCTTGTCCCGAGGAAATCTCAGGGATGAACTGTTGATTATCAAGCTGTTCAAGATAATTAAATATGGCTTGTTTAATTAGCCAATGCGGCGTGCGGTCAAGACGTTGAGCAGCAGTTTTAATGCGTTCACGAGTCGCTTCATCAAGTCTCACACCCATAGTTGTCGTACTACTCATCCCATTTCCTCTAAATAATTAGCTACTAGAAACAAAAAAGTTACACATCAATAGCACGATGTTGCAACTTTGTGCAACGTTGTTAAAGCCTATTCTAAAGGAATTGTGAAATATATCGTATTTTTATTTGTAAAATGAGATGGTTAGAAATGGATTTTGCTGATTTTGATTAAAAATCAATATGTTATTAATTCGCTTTGCTAGATGAGTTGTGAGTGAATTGATTAATTCTCGCATCAAAAATTTAACATTTGTGATACGGATATCGTTTATTGAACAAAATAACGTTAATTTCTTGTTAATCGGAAATGAGATTGTCTAGCATGCTAAGGTAGCATTTTTAATCAAGTGCAACTAAATACAAACACAACACACACTATATTTATTATTTAATTTGCTTGCGTGCAATTTAGTGCAACAACCAAAGAAGATAACTATTCTATGGAGAAGACGGATGACTGTAAGCACTCCGATGATCATTATGTTCATCGTATATATTACTGGCATGTTACTTATTGGTTATTTAGCTTATCGTTCAACGAAGAATTTCGATGATTACATTCTCGGTGGACGAAGTTTAGGTAGTGTAGTCACAGCACTTTCAGCAGGGGCCTCTGATATGAGTGGTTGGTTGTTGATGGGGCTACCTGGTGCTATTTTCCTCGCTGGGATTTCAGAAAGTTGGATTGCTATCGGGCTGAGCTTGGGGGCATATCTTAACTGGTTATTTGTTGCTGGGCGTTTGCGGGTTCAAACGGAAAAAAATAATAATGCATTGACGCTACCTGACTACTTTACCAGTCGCTTTGAGGATAATAGTAAAATTTTACGCATTATCTCTGCTGTTGTAATTCTTGTTTTCTTTACTATCTATTGTGCCTCTGGTGTTGTTGCTGGGGGATTACTGTTTGAAAGTACTTTTAATATTAGCTATGAAAAAGCTATGTGGCTTGGTGCGTTAGCAACTATCGCTTATACCTTCCTTGGTGGCTTCTTAGCTGTCAGTTGGACTGATACAGTGCAAGCCTCATTGATGATATTTGCACTTATTTTAACGCCTATTGTGATCATTTTCTCATTAGGTGGACTAGATACTGCAATCGATGTTATTCAAACGAAAAACCCTGAATACTTAGATATGTTTAAGGGTTTGAATTTTGTTGCGATTATTTCATTATTAGGGTGGGGGCTAGGTTACTTTGGTCAGCCTCATATCTTAGCGCGTTTTATGGCTGCTGATTCACATCGCACGATTCGCTCTGCGCGTCGTATTAGTATGACATGGATGATCCTTTGCCTTGGAGGAACAACTGCGGTTGGTTTCTTTGGTATTGCTTACTTCGAAATTAACCCTGCGTTAGCCTCATCGGTGATGGGAAATAACGAACGTATTTTTATGGAGCTTGCAGGAATACTGTTTAACCCATGGGTTGCAGGTATCTTACTCTCCGCTATTTTAGCGGCGGTTATGAGTACATTAAGCTGTCAATTACTTGTGTGCGCAAGTGCGTTAACCGAGGACTTATACAAGCCGTTCCTGCGTAAAAATGCGAGCCAAAAAGAGCTGGTTTGGGTAGGGCGGATCATGGTTCTGGTAGTGGCTGCGATTGCTATCTATATTGCACGTGACCCGAATAACAAGGTGTTAGCATTAGTGAGTAACGCATGGGCTGGCTTTGGTGCCGCATTTGGGCCAGTCGTCTTGATTTCTGTGTTATGGAAACGAATGACTCGTACAGGTGCACTTGCGGGGATGGTTGTTGGTGCCGTTACCGTATTAGTCTGGATGAAATATAAATGGTTTGATCTGTATGAAATCATCCCTGGTTTTATCCTTGCAACAATTGCAATTATTGTGGTCAGTATGATAACTAAAGCGCCAAGTGCCGCTGCTCAAGCCCGCTTTGATGAGGCTGAAGCGGAATATAAAATGAAATAATTGATAAAATAAAGTAACCCCCAATAGTTGGGTAACCAACTATTGGGGGGTTATGAGCAAATATAAAATGACTAATGGATCTTTTTCATTGATTTTATTTTTTAAATAGTCTCATTTTATGAGCATTCAAATTTGAGTTCTTTTGGTTGTTTTTTCACGGTAAATGACAGTAAAAATAATCGGAACAAATAAGCCAATTGAGTATTTTCTTTGAGTAAGGCGTTCAGCTTGCTTCCTCTAGGCTTGTCTAAATCGCTTATCTGCTTTTGTTACCCGATGACTTTCTCACAAGTATTCGCAATCCACTCTGGAGACCCCTTAGACCCACCGTTTAGTGCCAATATTTGCGGAACAATATGATCCCATGCTTTATGTGAAAGCTCATAACTTGGCCTTGATTCAAGTTTTGTTAACCAGCCACGGATATTGGGGTATTTTTCTATCATTTGCTTAAAATTGGGGTCAATCCTTAAAGCAAAAATATCGCAAGCGTAGAGTAAATCTGCGGCGGAAATATCACTTCCTGCTAAGAAATTTTTGCCTTCAAGCAGAAAATCTAAATTTGCAAACATATCATGAAGTGCATTTAATTTGGCTTCAATCTCATTGACCGATGGTTTTGCCACCCCAAGATATGCAGGCATTAACAGTACGGGAAGAAAATATTCCAATGTTGATATTTTACGAAGATTCGTATGATACCAAGACAAATGTTTATTGATGACAGCCTTAGCTCGATGGGTTGCTCCAAACCATTTATCACTGCAACCGTGAATATCTGTAAGATAGTTCATGATTGCCGTTGCTTCGGAAAGGCAAAAATCGTCGTGCTGCATTGCGGGTATCTGATGCAACGGATTGACGGCTAAAAATTCATTAGAAAGATGTTCTCCCCGCGTCAACCATGTGTATTTGATATTGATGGGAATATTAGTTTCAATACAAAGCCAGTGAACGGCTCTGCTTGGTTCTGAAGTAGGATCATGAAAAAGAGTTAATGTGGATAAATCTGCCATTTTTTTACCTTTAATTTAACGTTGCCCATTAGAGATAAAGTGAACTTTACTGGCAAGTTCGTGACTTACCTCTTTCAAAGTAATATCAAAATAAATTAATAAATAACAGCTCAAATTCTTAATAGTCCGTAGATATAAATTCTCTATGCTAATTTAAGTCAATGGCGTCATTAACAGAAGGTGCTTGCATGGCTAGGCAAAAGTGCATTGAAAATGTACTCGCACAAATGAAGAAGTTTGAGCTGAGCATATTTGGCACAGAAATATGCCATATCGGTAGGCTATGGATATGAATGGATAAGCCATTACGACACAGATAAACGTTAAAAGGCCTGAGTTCAGAAGTGTATTGAAATCAGGCCTGATAAGTTATTTGAACAAAGTATCTAATTTTATGGGAACACTTTGCTATCTGGTCTTTAATGGGTCTGCTTACGACGTTTAACTACTTGATAACCAATAAATAGAATAATAAACCAGACAGGCGTTGCGATAAGAGCTTGCCTTGTATCGTGCTGGAAGGCGAGCAGGATCACCATAAAGACAAAGAAAGCCAAGCAAATCCACGACATCACAATACCTGCTGGCATTTTATAATGCGAGGCCTGATGAAGTTGTGGGCGGTTTTTTCTGAATTTGAGATAGCTATATAAGATCATGCTCCAGATAAACATAAATAGGATTGCTGACACGGTAGTGACCAACGTGAAAGCGTGCATGATATCTGGGATAAAGTAGATCAAAATAATACCGAAACTTAGGCAAATGCAGGTAAATATTAACCCCGTTGCAGGCACGGCTTTTTTCGATAAGCGACTAAACTGTTTTGGTGCATCGCCTTCTTTTGATAGGCCAAATAGCATGCGGCTCGTAGAAAAAACGCCACTATTGGCAGAGGATGCCGCAGAGGTAAGTACGACAAAGTTGACAATACTTGCTGCGGCAGGAAGGCTGATCAGGACAAACATCTCTACAAATGGGCTTTTATCCGCCAAGATGGTGCGCCAAGGTGTTACCGCCATAATAACTATCAGCGATAGCACATAGAAAGCAATAATTCTAAAAGGGATGGCGTTAATTGCTTTTGGTAATGATTTTTCGGGATCGCGGGTTTCCGCAGCAGCAGTTCCCACTAATTCAATACCAACAAAAGCGAAAATAGCTATCTGGAAACCAGCAAAGAAGCCACTAATCCCCATAGGAAACATTCCGCCGTCATTCCAGATATTGCTTAGTGATGCCGTATGACCAGCCGGTGATTGGAAGTTCATTGCGATTAAAGTGCCGCCAACGATAATTAACGCGATAATGGCGACAATTTTGATCATGGCAAACCAAAACTCTAGTTCACCAAATAATCTGACTGAGACTAAATTGAGTGTTAACAGCGTCACAACACAGATGAAAGAGGTCACCCATTCAGGGAAATCAGGCACCCAAAAGCTGACATAGGATGTGATAGCCACAATATCAGCAATACCAGTAATGACCCAACAAAACCAATAGGTCCAACCAACAAAGAAGCCAGCCCATGGGCCAATCAGGTCGGCAGAAAAGTCGCTGAATGATTTGTAATTAAGATCGGAGAGTAATAATTCACCCATCGCTCGCATAACAAAGAACAAGATGAACCCAATAATCATATAAACGAAGATGATAGAAGGGCCAGCTAGCGAAATAGTTTTACCTGAGCCCATAAATAGGCCCGTTCCGATCGCGCCACCGATAGCGATAAGTTGGATATGTCGGTTGCTGAGGCTACGTTTTAGCTGATTCCTCTCTGTGGGAGGATTTGTTGATGTTGAGGGTTGATTTTCTTCCATAGTATCTATCCAAAGAAGTGGTTATGTGCAGTCACAGTGTATTTTTAATTGTGTGACAGTGTTTGCATAAAATATTGTGACACAAATCTCAGTCAGTGTAAGAAAAACTTAACTGACTGTAATCAGAGTGGTGATATCTTAATCTGAATATAACACCAAGTTAACATTAGCAACCAAAATTTAATTGGTTAAGTAAAATTAGCAGAATAATGTTGACTGTGCTAAATGAGAGGCGTTAAATAAGTGCATCGGGTTGTTAGCTCAGTTGGCAGAGCAGTTGACTCTTAATCAATTGGTCGGGGGTTCGAACCCCCCACGACCCACTAATTAAATCAGTGCGTTATGTGTGAGTGAGTATTTTTAAATTATCTTGCGTGTCATATTCGTGCCATTCGAATTTAAAATATCATCAATGTTTTCCCAGTCGCCCATTTCTTGAAGCGCGGATAGAACCTCCCCAAATTGCCCAAGTGTGATGTAAGTCTTCGTTGAAAGTGTGTTGGTGCGGTAGGCTACTGCTGATATATTTCTTGGATATCTAGCGCTTAGCTCGAATGATAGCCCATAAATATATATGCGCTGCGTAAACTTCCTCATTTTCTACGGTTATTTTCTTTTCCTAATACTCCTCACTATGCTATTTACAAATGATTCTAATCATACCCTCTCTATGATTAACTGATATAATCCATGTAACTTAAAAAATGAGTTTATGATTATGAAATTACTAGCTGTTGCTGCTTTATTATTCTCTACATCGACAATAGCGGCTAACCAATGCAAACCTGATAATGAGTGCTTGTCTTTTAAAACCAGTGAGAGTGAAATCTCTATAGCTTGTAAAAATATAGAATCAGCGAAACTCAATACATATATAGATACAAACGACTCATTAGCTATTATGCTAAAAAGCGGTACTGGGCTGAGTGATTTTTCTGTTAAAAACACTGGAAAAACAATAGATATTTACATTAGTGGCGTAAAGTATCATCGAGCTGTTATTACTGCACGAATGGACACTTCGATTCGAATTCCAATTACAGTACGCCCTAATTTTAAATTAATAGATGATTTGATAAGGTGTGTGAATTAATATTAATCCAACATGCTTTTAGATTAGGTGATCTTCCTTATTTTCTTCTATCGTATATATCTTGTGGATGAGTATCTTTTTCACAATTTCCACGGTGGTATCGAAATCGAGGCAGAGGACATTAATCGAAGTATGGCACATTCTAACTCATTATTTAGATTTTGCAGGTTCTATTGCGATTTGAATGCTCTCGATAGCTTCAATGCTAGGTGGCGACGAAGCAATAGAAATCGTGCTTGCTTGCCTGCTAGTTTACGGCTGCAATATATGGTCAGCGTTAAATATTAATTTTATGAGAAAGTATCGAGCCACCACCAAGGGTGTTCAATGCCTTAATTTATTGTGATAACCATAACGAACCCCAATGTTAGAGGGATGACAAAATAGAATGTGCGAATGTAAAAAATAAATATCCATTAAAAATAATATGCAGAATGATAAAAATAGTAGTCAGCAAGTAAATAATTGAGAATTCTCTTCTTAAAAAGGATATGAGCCCAGATAGAACACAAACGGAGAGAACAACTTTTAAGCCGTATGACGCAATTATTGAATATAAAAGGGATTCTTCAGGGTGTTTAATCAACCACAACGGGATCGTTTTCAATAACGCCCCAATTAAAAATTGAGAAATAAACCAAAATATAGCAACAGATATAAGAGGGTATTATCCAGTGATCAATTTTTTAAATGGGTTCATAAATAATCATCAGTATTGGATGGGTTTACAGAAAATACTACAGGTAAATGACTAACACAAATATTAAAAGGCGGTTTAGTATGAATTAACTAAAAAACCCCTGTTTTGTAATTACATTTTCATCGCAACTTATGAATATGAAGATAGGCAAATTTACTACAAAGTGATATGCAATCCCCTATAAATCTGCCGATTTGCCTTTCATTAAATATCACTGCTTAAACGCTCACTTAGCTCAATAGTTAAACGTTATCAGCTTTCAGTGTGGAATGACGTGTAAACTAACATAGTCCATTAAGGCAATATACGCGCTTTATGTCCATGATAAATCGACATTTATGCTTCTAAGATCTATTCACTATCACCATTGTTAAGTATTTAAAAGCCATCAATACCTAAAAATTTAGTGCAATCAGCATGAGCGAAATTGTTATATATTTGTCACAAAATTGTTTCTATTTGTTATTTTTAATAGTTTGTTGTGATTTTAATCACAATAATCCCGTCTTTTTTTACATATAAATCGCTCATCTTTATGTCGTTTTAGTCAATGAAGGATCATCATTATGGTATTTTCCATTCGAGATACACTTTTTTCCTTACTGACCTTGGACGGTATTTCAGGTCATGAAGCCCCTATTGCCAATGTTATGCAAAAACATTTTACAGAGAGCGCTAAGGAAGTTTGGCAGGATCGCCTCGGTAATATAGTTGCTCGTTATGGAAGTGACGACGCAAAAGCGCTGCGTTTAATGGTATTTGCGCATATGGATGAAGTGGGATTTATGGTGCGAAAAATTGAACCGTCGGGGTTTATTCGTTTTGAACGAGTCGGAGGGCCTGCACAGGTGACGATGTCAGGATCTGTTGTCCGTCTTGCGGGAGAGCACGGCTCAATACCGGGATGTATCGGTATTAAATCCTATCACTTTGCTAAAGGTGATGAACGTACGCAATCACCCTCGATTGATCAATTGTGGATTGATGTCGGAGCGAAAGATAAGGCTGACGCTGAAAGAATGGGCATAAAAGTCGGTACGCCAATCACACTGTATAACCCGCCTCAAGAATTAGGCAATGACATGGTGTGTAGTAAAGCATTAGATGATCGACTTGGATGCACTGCTTTACTTGGTTTAGCTGATGCGATTAAAGATAAAAAGCTAGAAATCGCACTATTTATTGTCGCGTCAGTGCAAGAGGAATTTAATATTCGTGGGATTTTACCAGTATTACGCCGTGTAAAACCCGACCTTGCTATTGGGATCGATATTACGCCTTCTTGTGATACGCCCGACCTTCAAGACTATTCGGATTTAGTGATTAACAAAGGTGTCGGCATTACTTGCTTAAACTATCACGGTAGAGGCACGCTTGCGGGATTAGTAACTCCTGTTCGCTTAATCAATATGTTAGAAAAAACAGCTTCCAAAAATCATATTCCGGTACAAAGAGAAGTTGCACCAGGTGTCATAACAGAAACGGGATATATTCAGGTTGAACAAGATGGCATTCCTTGCGCAAGCCTATCTATTCCTTGCCGCTACACACATTCACCGGCTGAAGTTGCTAGCTTACGAGATCTCAGTGACTGCATCCGGTTATTGGCTGCATTAGCGACACTTCCCGCTAATCAGTTTCCTATCGAGTCTGACTCAGACAATAACCAAGAGGTTACATTAAAATGAAAAAAGTCCTCGTTGCATGTGGAACGGGTATGTCTACGTCCACAATGATTGCTCAAAAACTCCAAGATTACTTAGCTAGTGAAGGCATCTTAGTGGCGACTTCACAATGTTGTTTAAACGAAATCCCACTAAACAGCCACGGTGTTGATTTGATCATCACCGCAATGAAAACGGATACAGATTATGGCGTACCGACTTTGAATGGAGCCGCTTTACTAACAGGAGTTAATGACGATGCATTAAAACAAAAAATTAAAACGTTGTTATCACAATAAACCTCATAGGTGACGTTATGTTTGACTATATACTTTCTCTAGGCGGTACAGTATTTGTCCCAATCGTCATGATAATTATTGGCTTAATCTTTCGCATTCCATGGCTACAGGCCATTAAAGCTGGGGTTACCGTCGGTATTGGTTTTGTCGGAATGGGGCTAGTGATCGTGATGGCTATTGATAGCCTAAGCCCCCCCATCAAAATTATGATTGAACGTTTTGGCTTATCGCTACATGTACTTGATGTAGGGGCAGGGCCAGCATCCGGTGTTGGCTATGCAACGGCGATTGGTGCAGTCATTATTCCCGTTATTTTCTTACTTAATATCACGTTATTGTTTACTCGCCTAACGAAAACAATGAACGTTGATATTTATAATTATTGGCACTATGCAATTACCGGAACAGTTGTTCAAATTGCGACGGGGAGTTTAGTTTATGGTATCGCTGGTGCTATGTGTCATGCCATCTTATCGCTAAAAATGGCAGATTGGACGGCAAAACGCGTACAGACGATTGTTGGTTTGGAGGGGATTTCAATTCCTCAAGGGTATGGCTCTAGCTCAGTTCCTCTATTTGTACTTCTTGATGCTATCTATGAAAAGATCCCTTTCCTAAAAGGAAAGAATATCGATGCACAAGCTATTCAAAAACGCTATGGCATGGTGGGTGATCCGGTTATTATCGGTGTTGTACTGGGATTATTATTTGGGCTTGCAGCAGGAGAAGACTTTAAAGGTTGTGCGACTTTAATGATTACGGTTGCCGCGATCATGGTGTTATTCCCTCGCATGATCCGCTTAATTGTTGAAGGATTACTTCCTATCTCTGAAGGCGCTCGTAAATTTTTCCAGAAACATTTTAATGATCGAGAAGTGTTTATTGGCCTAGATACCGCCGTAACGCTGGGTCATCCAACCACAATTGCAGTGGGTTTGCTTCTTATCCCTATCATGTTGATTTTGGCAAGTATCCTGCCATTGAACAATGTATTACCACTCGCTGACTTGCCAGTTGCTCCTTTCTTTATCTGTATGGCCACGGTGATCCACCGCGGTGACTTATTACGCACATTACTGAGTGGTGTGATTGTTATGAGCACCGTTTTGCTCATCGCAACGCAGTTTGCCCCTTTCTTTACCGAAATGGCACGTAATGGCGGATTTAACTTTGCCGAAAATGGCGCGCAGATTAGCGCACTGTCAGTTGGCAATATGTTTGGTTGGTCTATTTACGAATTAATGTCATTTGGTCTTATCGGTGTCGTGTTAACTGTTGGCATTGTTGCCTGTGTCGTTATTTTCTTACGTAATCGTGAATTACCTGAATAAGGAGTATAGAAATGAGTTGGTTGAAGGATGTTATTGGAACAGAAAAAGCAGTCATTGCTATGTGCCATTTACGTGCATTACCTGGTGATCCTGATTTTAATGCGCAGCATAGTATGCAATGGGTAATTGATAGGGCATATGAGGATTTAATGGCATTACAAAATGGCGGTGTTGATGCAGTTATGTTTTCAAATGAATTTAGCCTGCCTTATCTCACTAAAGTGAAGCCGGAGACAACTGCGGCAATGGCACGGATCATTGGTCAATTAATGAGTGAGATCCGTATACCATTTGGTGTAAATGTTCTTTGGGATCCGATCGCTTCGTTCGATTTAGCGATGGCGACAGGAGCGAAATTTATCCGAGAAATATTTACGGGTGCCTATGCAAGTGATTTTGGCGTATGGAATACCAATGTTGGTGAAACTATTCGCCATCAACATCGTATTGGGGCAGGGGATGTAAAAACGCTTTTTAATATTGTACCTGAAGCCGCGGTATATCTAGGTGGACGAGATATCTGCTCAATAGCAAAGTCTACCGTTTTTAATAATAAACCAGATGCACTATGTGTTTCGGGATTAACTGCTGGAGCAAAAACAGATAGTGCAATTTTGAAACAAGTGAAAGATACGGTGCCGAATACTGTGGTCTTTGCCAACACTGGGGTTTGCCTCGAAAACGTTGAAGAGCAGCTGAGTATTGCTGATGGCTGTGTCACCGCGACGACTTTTAAAAAAGATGGCATTTTTGCCAACTTTGTTGATCAAACTCGAGTGGAAAGATTTATGGAGAAAGTGCATAGCATAAGGCAATAAGAAAGGAGATAAGCAAAATACTTATCTCCCTCGTGATACTAAGAGTCCTCGCAAGCTTCGCCAAAAGTTAGGCGAGGACTCAATAATCAAGCATATACCGAACCTTAAAGGAGTCAATATACAATGATTGATGATGCTAAATGGATCCAAATAAATCAAGTTGCAGCCGATTGGAAAGAAGCGCTTAGCATAGCTTGTACGCCTTTAATTATTCATGGTGCTGCTGAGCCTAACTATTTACAAGGCATCATTAAAAACACCCAAAGTTGGGGGCCTTATTATTTAATTGCTCCGGGCATTGCTATGCCACATGCACGTCCGGAACAAGGGGCTATCTATAACCAAATTACTCTCACAACCTTAAAACAGCCCGTTGTATTCGGTCATGAAGATTGTGACCCTGTATGGTTATTAATGACTGTTTGCGCAACTCAAAGTGATGATCATATTCGACTCATACAGTACATCGCTGAACTTATTGATAATCCATTATTACTTGATGAAATTCGTTGTGCTAAAACCCATGATGATGTTTTGCGGTTGCTAAATTCATATTGATTTATCCATGAAGGAGTGATGATGATATTACACCCGTCTTTGGCTTCTGCTGACCCACTTTGGCTGGGTTCAATTATTAATAAACTGGCTAATCAGAATATTGGGTCATTACATCTGGACATTGAGGATGGCAATTTTATCAACAATATTACTTTTGGTATTAAGTTGGTAAAAGCAGCTGCACAAGCTACAGAACATGCATTATCTATTCATTTAATGGTGTCTCAACCGTTATTTTGGATAAGGGAGCTTGCTCCTTTTAGCCCCAAATGGATCTTCTTTCATCCTGAGGCGGTGCAAAACCCTTCAGAAATTATTGCTGAAATAAAAAAGATAAAGGCAAAAGCAGGCATAGCATTAAATCCAAGTACACCAGTTGCTCCTTATCAATACCTCATTAATAAATTAGATGCTTTGATGTTGATGACTAGCGAGCCGGATGGTGAAAATCAGCAATTTATACCATCAATAGTGGATAAAATTCAGCAAATACCACCACTCTTTAGCCAACTGGAGTATTGGGCTGATGGTGGGATCAGTGCAGATAAAATTCAGTCATTAAAAAAGGTTGGTATTAATAATCTTGTCATAGGAAGAGCACTGTTTTCGACAGACGATTATGAAAATACGATAAAACAACTTAGCAATTAAATTCGGAGAGAAGTCGCTTATGAGTCTGTATAAATCTGATCGGATCCAACAGATGCTGCACTATCTTTGGAAATGTCGAGAGCTTTCAACACAACAAGCGGTGGAGTTGTTTGGTTGTGCAGAAGCGACAATTCGTCGCGATTTTCAATATATCGCTGAACATTATCCTGGTATGACGCGAACTCATGGGCACTTAAATTTCGACGACAGTACGACAGATAAAGAGTCTCAATTTGATGTCAGACGCTCTTTAAATTGTGCATCTAAACGTGAAATCGCACTCATTGCTCGCAAATTAATTCATGAAGGCGACTGTTTTTTTCTTGACTCAGGCTCTACTTGTTTAGAATTAGCGAAGTGTCTGGGGGATATTAGCGTTAAAGTCATTTGTAATGACATCAAAATAGCTAACCAACTTGGAATGTTTCCAAATGTAGAAAGTTATATCATTGGGGGGTTAATCAGGCCTGGTTATTTTACGGTAGGTGAAAGCCTAGCATTAGAGACGTTAAATGCTTTTGCCGTTGATCGTGTCTTTATGTCTTGTGATGCATTATCGATTGAGATGGGAATAACGAATGCTACTATGTTTGAGGTGGGAGTTAAACGCAAACTAATAGCGCGTTCACCAGAGGTTATTTTGCTAGCGGATCACACAAAGTTTGATATGTTCGAACCTCATGCTGTTGCAACCCTATCTTGTATTAAAACAATTATTAGCGATAGTGGGCTATCGAGTGAAACTCAGCAACGGTATCGCCAAGCAGGCTGTGAATTAAAATGTGGTTATTAGGGAATAATAGGCGTATTTATTACGGCTATATGTTTCCGTAAAATTGCTGTTCATATGATCACTTAAAAGGATAGGGTGAATCTAGTTGTCGCTGTCTTATTTTAGGATAAGTAGTAAGTGAATAATTTCAGATTTATAGTATTATTTTAGATGATTATTAATTTTCAGCTATCATCATGATGCGCTCAGTTAGCATTGAGATATAGCATGATTTAATTTTTTCGATGATCAATATCTATTTTATTGTTTTCGAGTTTACTTGGTTTTTATTTTATTATATATCTTCTCATTGAATTTAAGTGTCTTCATTTTTTATTATGAGGTAAAAAAATCCAGTTTATATATATTGATTTTGAAGTAAGCTCTGCTCTAACTGAGTTGCTGAAATTTTATTTGATGAAGAGATGAAATACTCTTTTCAAGAGAAAAGTGTATCTAATAAAATGAGTAAAGTAATATAAATGAGAATGTCTAAATCAGATTTTTGAATAAGCCGTAGAGGGGAGTAAACTACCTGTATTATGTCAGTTTGATGCTGAGTGTTTCGTAATATTTCGTTTTTTAATATAAGTATTACACCGTAGACTGTTTTTTAACCTAATTTATAAGATATTGAATAAATCTTAATGATTTTTACCTTTTTTTGTAATATATACTTTATCAATTAAATTTAAATGCTTTTTTTTGTAAAAATCGAATATTTAATCTGAATATATTCCCTCCTGAGTTTTCTTTTGGTTTTTATTACTATTCAATAATGATGGTCTTTTTTGGATTAATGGCTATTAAGGCTTATAAGTTCAAGAGAATCCATTAGTTTTTACACTTATTTGTTGTTTTTGGGGTTTCTATAATCAATGGATATTGTTTTAGGATAATTTGATTTAATCAGGATAATTGATTAGATTACCGAAGAAATATTGAATGATTCAGACTTTATGTTTCGTTCTGTACTCGGGGTTAAATAAAAATGAAAATTAGTAATTTAGAATTTGAACAAATTGAATTAGATTTGAGCCATAGGGAAGTGTTTATTAAAGCTGTAGGAATAGAATTAAGAAAATTGAGGAAAAGTTATTCTTTAAGTGGTAGGGAATTAGCTGGGATTATGAATGTATCTCAGCAGCAAATATCTAGATATGAGTGCGGTGTTTGTGCGATCCCTACTGATGTTTTGATTATAATTTTAGGTTTTTTTAAAATTACACTGTTTGAGTTTTTTAAAGGGGTTTATCTAAATGCTTTTGATATAGATATGAATATGGTTCAAGATAAATACTATAATGTTTTTATTTCTCATTGAATAATCATAAGTGCTCCTGAAATAAAACTCATCTAATGATTTTTTAGTCTTATTAGCATGTTTAAGTATTTTATATTTTTACTTTAAGTTATAAAGTAGAGTTTAATTGTTATTTTTAAATTTCCCCATCATGTTAAGTGATCATGATGGGGAGGTATTCGTGGTATTTATATGGGGGATACCAGATAAGTGATTTTGTACATAAAGAGCATATAAATAGTAGTAATATATTAAATATACTTCAATTTCACTAAGCACTCAGACCTCAGACCTCCATTTTTATTTAGAGTGTGAGTTTTATTTGAGCGATAAAAATAATAACCTATTATGATAATTTATTGGTATATCTGTAACTAAATAGTGTCCCCAAGAGCCATTCTAAACTCATCTTTTTCTCTTTTAGTAAAAATTAAGCTAGTGATTATTACTTCTATTCAGTATTTTTATATTCTCTAAATCTGCTTTTATCGCTGTAGTAAAACTGATATCAACATTCATGCATACTCATTTAATTTTTATATAAAACCGGTGTTAAATGGTAAGTTTTCAGTCATTATTAATACCTAAACGTTAGTAAACTCCTCCTATACAGCGGGGAAGGGGGAGAGAAACAGACCATCAATTGGTGTTAGGTATTCCAGTGATATCGCCACTCTTTAGGGCGATAACTGTGTTGATGCACCAAAACTGGGGCTGATGTAGCCCTTAAATCTCAAAAAATAGAGCGTTATTACACGGTAGGGTATGCCCTGAGTGGCAGCAAAACCAACCCACTGCCGGCAATCCACTTAACAGGGTATTGGTTGAAGGGCGCGGGTTTTGAGACCGGTTTCACGTTCACGGTGAAGATTTTAAACGGTTGTTTGGTGTTGATACCCGACAGCGAAGACATTCGAGTCATTAAGTAACAAAATCAACAACAGCAAGGGTAGTTGAATGCAGTACGCCACATCATGCATGAGCGGATGGTGGAGTATATTAGCCGCTAAAGGGTAAACTGAGCATCTCTTAAAAACAAAGAAGCCAGAAGATTTGAAGATCTTCTGGTTATTAAAATTAACCTAAAACTTAATTTCTTTCTTCATAAGCTTTTCTAATATATGATTCAAATAGATTTTGGGTGAGTTTTTTACCTAAAATTAAATTTGGCATAATATATTGTGTAAAGATAATCATATATTCAGAAGCTATTTTGGCTGCATCAAATCGATTTGTTGCACCATTTTCATTAGTGAATGAAAACTCCTTATCATCTAAGATCAATGATAACTCTATATCATAAATACAATAAATATGATTCTTATCATTAAAATTTTCTTGCAATCTAGCAAATATGGATCCTATTGATATTGCTCTTTTTTTTGTTGATATTGGTAGGTTTGATCTTGATATAAAAATATCATTTTCAAAGAAAGTATCTTTTATTAAAAATAATTCATCTTCAGTATGAGGTAAGTTTAATATCTCAGGTGCAACATCATACATATTATTTTTAACAACTAACCAGTCACTCGGAACATATAATCCAAGTAAAGGTGAATATTTTTTATATAAGTTATCCATTACTCAACCTTTCTCATGTAGTCATTGTAAGTTTGGTTACTGATTGGATGCACATGAAACTCATTAGTAGATTTTTTAACTTCAACTCTCATGTATTGTGTAGGTTGACCATTATTAAAGCCAATTGTTCTACCTGCATCATATATATAATAATCGGAGCCACCTTTTTGAGGAGAATATACTCCATTTCGTAAGGCTTCTTTCTCTGTTTTATTTCTAAAACTGGTCATTGAACTACCGGTTACTTTGCCATTGGGGGCGTCTATATCCCAATATTGAGCAGGTTTTCCTCCACTAGAAAACATCATTGCTTCTTCCTGAGTTTTAGCTTTGGTGTGTTTAAGATATATAGCTGAACTTGAATGATGTCTTCTAAATCTATCTTCTTTTAGTAACTCATTACAGCAATAACCAGCCAACCCAAACGGGTCTATAAACCCTGTCGGACAGTGCACATACCCATACGGATTCAACCCGCCCAGTAGCCCTATCGGGTCTGGTGAAATAGACTGGCCGCTGTCCTTATCATAGTACCGAAAGCGGTTATAATACAAGCCCGTTTCGCGGTCTTCATATTGCCCGGCAAAACGAAAATGGCATTCGGTATAATTTGGGTCATTGTCGGCTCGACTGTCGTGAGACTGCCAAAACGCCATTTTCTCCCACGTATTGAGGCGTCCTGCCCAACTGGCTATCCCTTTTTCAGTAAAAATCTCTCGGGGTGTACCTTGATGGTCTGTGACTATAGAGTGCAATTACCCCTTTTGATAGCGAGCGGTAGGGGTGATGCCCACCGGCTGATAAAGCCATTGAATTTCCGCATCATATGCCACAGTACCGTCGGCATAGACGGGAGCCTCTTCCACCATTTGGTCACCGGACCACAAGTAGTGCCACGCGGTCACACGGGG
>NZ_JAMPOG010000018.1:0-74617 GCF_028480065.1 Providencia sp. PROV189 | reverse complement strand
CTTATTTTAGGGGGAGTGGACAGGTTAGTTCAGCATTTAATGCCGTCCCAACGGTCAATTTAGTCAGCATGCGAGTGAACTGATTAAGATCAGCTTCGGTCTTAATCCCTTTTGCAAATTCTGCTGCAAGGGCTTTTAGTTTTTTCTCGTCCATAATATGCCTGCTTTGTTGTTGGATTTAACCTATCAAAAGCAGGCAAATACACAATTTAAATTACAGTCTCATTTAGTTCGGAATAAAATCCATAAACATTTCAGTTTCTATGACCGAATTATTCTCGATACTTGCAATAAAGATAGGGTATGAATCATAATCCACATGTAGCACCCACATTTTATAGCCATACTTTTCAATAAAATAAACTTTTCTGCGAAGTAATCCGTACTGCTTTCAAACTCTTCATTCTCTAATTCACTGTTATCAACATGCTCTTTAAGCGTTTTGAACAGCTGTTCTTTTTCAAGGGTAGGATCAAATTGGGAGATCCGCTGAGACAAAAAGGTGATTAACTGATCATCATCATCTTCACCACGCCAATCAATAGCGACAACGATATTATGACTGTGACAGAAGATATCAAACAGTAGTTGTAACCTATCGTCGTCATCTTCATCAAACACAGCTTCTAAATCCGAATAGTTTGAATATTTTTCATCTTCTAAAACATCATCGGGATGATGAATAGCTTTTTGCAAAAGTGAATTCCACTCAGCGAGTTCGGAAGGCGGTAATATGGAAGAGGCAAGAGTACTGATTTGTTCCATTTCATCTTCATCAAAAAGAGTCGTATTTTGTTCCATGATCATAAGGCCCATGTTTAATTTTATTTATCTATTAAAGTTAAATTATACAATTTGATGAAAAGGCTGAACAAGATTATTCTTGTTTTTGGTTTTAGTTAAGTCGATGCTTTTTACTGATGATAATGAAAAGTATGAGTTAAATAATTAAGTAATTCGATAGGGGAATTAATTAACTGTAGGAGGAGATCAGATCTTTCAATCTTAGAGTTAGGGTTTAAAGCTATTTGTGAATATTTTTATATTAGCTATCGTTAAATAAGCGTGATTGATAGGGAGTTTTTAACAATAGGCGAGCATGGTTTAAAAACCATTTATGTATTTCCCCCAGACATTAAACAATCATGGCTGAGGGATTTTTTTATTCATCTGATTAACTGAGTGCAACTCGAACCCCGAAAGCAATAAGTACAACGCCAAGCACTTTATCGACATATTTTTGTACTTTAGCTAACCCTTTTCTTACAGGAGCACTCTGGATCAAGCACACCAGCAGTGGCCAGTAAATAGCAGCAAGCCCCCAAATGATAAAGGCGATCCACAGCTTTTCACCAAACGTCGAATCAACACTTAAAACTTGAGTAAAAACAGCAAGAAAGAACAATGTTGCTTTAGGGTTTAAAACATTACAAAGGAAACCTTGCATAAATGCTTTTTTGAAAGTGACGATTTCGTGTTGTGTATTGTTGAGGTCTAGGTTTTGTCCTTTATTTGGCATCAAACTTTTAACACCAATCCAAATCAGATAAGCCGCTCCTGCGTATTTTAATACGTTAAATAACCAAGGTGTGGTGGTGATAAGAACCGCAAGCCCAGCGACACAATAAGTCATATGTAGGGCAACCGCACAAATGACGCCCATTGCAGTCATGAGCGCTGCTGAACGCTGATAGCGCGCTGAGTTTTTAACGATAAGAAAAAAGTCTGGCCCGGGGGAAAGCATGCCTAATGTGGCGATAGTGGCAATTAAAAGGGAGGTCTCGTACATTTGCACTCTCTATATTGATTTTATTTTTAATGTTATTTTTAGTCGGCTTTATCACTAACTGAGTATAAATTAATAATCACTTTTTAAGGAAGATTAAATTTAGTCGACGAAGCATTTCTGTTTACGTATAGTGAGCACAAATTTGTATATTAGCCTCTAAGGTGACTCAATGAATATTAGTTTAATCGCAGCGATGGCGATTGATCAGGTTATCGGCATGGAAAAAGCGATGCCTTGGCATTTACCCGGTGATCTTGCTTGGTTTAAACGTAATACGTTAAATAAGCCAGTCATAATGGGTCGAGTGACTTACGAATCAATTGGTCGTCCGCTTCCACAGCGCGTCAACATTGTATTAAGTAGTAAGCCGGGTTCGGATAAAAATGTTATCTGGGTCTCCTCCGTAGAAGAAGCATTGGCGGCGGCTAAGCAAACCAAGACAGGCTCTGACGATGACGAAGTCATTGTGATTGGAGGCGGAAAAGTTTACCAACAGTTTTTACCTCTGGCGAATAAGCTGTATTTAACTCACGTGGATGCAGAAGTGATTGGCGACACTCATTTCCCAATTTACGAGCCAGATGAGTGGGATTCTATTTTCACCGAGTACCATGAGGCGGATGAGAACAATTCACATGGTTATTGTTTTGAGATTTTAACCAAAAGAATTTAATAGCGTCGTAATTTTAAAAACGGAGCGTATTGCTCCGTTTTTGCTTATTAATATATGAAAGCAGCGAATTAAATCACTATTCAAAAATAAATCTAATGAATTTATTACCACTATTCAGTTTAAATTAAAAAGAATAGCTTTTAAGTTATGTCTATTTAAGGGAAATAAACATAACTTAATGATTAATCTTTACGGCGTTTTTGGTGTGATTTTTGGTGGTAATACTGTTTTGCTTCCCAATGGAACAGCGTCAATTCTCCCCCCCAGCAACAACCAGTATCTAGCCCATACACATTTTCTGGCGTATGTTTCCCTTCCAAAGACGCCCAATGACCAAAAAAGATAGAATAGCCTTCAGGGAGTTTATTGGGCAGTGCAAACCAAGGTTTAAGGGGAGAAGGGGCTTTGGCTGGACTTTCCTTACAAATCATATCCAGTTGACCATGAGGGAAACAGTAGCGCATTCGTGTTAATGCATTTGTACTAAAGCGTAAACGCGGTAGCCCCATTAAATTCTCAGACCAATTATTTGGCATGTCGCCATACATAGAATCAATGAATAGCGGATAAGCATCGCTTGATAAAACCGATTCTACTTCCCGTGCGCACATGCGTGCTGTCGGCAGATCCCACTGTGGTGTGATCCCAGCGTGAGCCATGATGATCTTTTTCTCTTCATCGACCTGTAGCAGCGGTTGGCGGCGTAACCAATTGATTAATTCATCAGCGTCGGGCGCATTGAGTAGCTCATCGAGATGATCTTTCGGTTTATTCCGGCTGATTTTGCAGTAAATACCTAATAAGTGCAGATCGTGGTTACCTAGCACTATGCGTACGGAATCACCGAGGCTTTTGACATAGCGAAGGACCTGTAATGAGTCAGGCCCTCGGGCAACCAGATCGCCAGTGAGCCACAAAGTATCTTTTTGCGGCTCAAAATTCACTTGTTCGAGTAATGCACGCAATTCGCGATAGCAGCCGTGTACATCACCAATAAGATATGTCGACATAATTAATTAATCAAAGTAGGTAAAGCAAGGCGGAATGGAGGAATATCCACATGAATGTGTTCTCTTCGGCTGTTTAACATGACGTAATAACCTTCCATTGTACCCATGGGAGTTTCTAATATTGCTCCACTGGTATAACGATATACCGCACCGGGCTGGATGATTGGTTGTTCACCGACAACGCCTTCGCCTTGAACTTCAGTTTTATGACCATCACTGTTAGTAATGAGCCAATAGCGGCTCATTAACTGTAGTGGCTCTCGGCCTAAGTTACGGATAGATATGGTATAGGCAAATACATATCTTCCTATTTCAGGTTGAGACTGGCTGACGATATAGACACTCTGTACTTGGATGCTAACATTAGGTTCGTTAAGCATAGTGCCTCCTTTTCGATACTTATTCAGACAAACTTGCTAGGTAGTTCGCCATTTTGCAATAAGCTTCAACGGAAATATTTTCAGCGCGAGTACCGGGATCAATGCCTAGCTCTGTGAGCTGCTCAACATTGAGTAAATCCCCCAAACTATTGCGGATCGTCTTACGACGCTGGTTAAATGCTTGTGTGGTAATACGACTGAGCATTTTAATATCTTTCAGCGGGTAAGGGTTCTCGCGATGAGGTATAAGCCTAACAACCGCAGAATCAACTTTTGGTGGCGGTGCAAAGGCCGTTGGTGGCACTTCTAACACCGGAACAACTTGGCAGTAATATTGCGCCATAACGCTTAAACGGCCGTAGGCTTTACTCCCAGGACCTGCAACTAGGCGGTTTACAACCTCTTTTTGCAGCATAAAGTTCATGTCAGCAATAGAGTTTGTAAAGGTAAATAGGTGGAACATTAGCGGGGTCGAGATATTATAAGGCAGGTTACCAAAAACACGTAAAGGTTGCCCTGCCCGCTTCGCTAATTCACCGAAATCCACTGTCATGGCATCTTGCTGGATAATTGTAAGCTTATCTTTTAACTGTGGGTGAACATGCAAGCGCGCAGCGAGATCACGGTCTAGCTCAACAACCGTCATCTTATCCATTCTACTACCAACAGGTTCAGTCAGTGCGCCAAGACCGGGGCCAATCTCGACGATAGCTTGCCCTGGTTGTGGATGTATTGCATCTACAATACTGTCGATAATAAATTGGTCAGTTAAAAAGTTCTGCCCGAAACGTTTGCGGGCAAGATGCCCCTGATGGACTCGATTATTCATGAATTCTTATATGTCATTTGGATAGCTAACTTCAATGCGGTAATAAAGCTGCCCGCATCGGCACGACCCGTACCTGCTAACTCTAGCGCAGTGCCATGGTCAACAGAAGTACGAATGAAAGGCAGACCCAGCGTAATGTTCACGGCTCTACCAAAACCTTGGTATTTTAACACAGGAAGACCCTGATCGTGATACATTGCGAGTACGGCATCCGCATCTTCTAAATATTTAGGCTGAAATAGGGTATCAGCGGGCAGCGGCCCGATGAGATTCATACCTTCAGCACGAAGACTCTCAAGTGTTGGGATAATGGTTTCTATCTCTTCCATTCCCATATGTCCTCCTTCACCCGCGTGCGGGTTTAGGCCACAGACATAGATATTTGGTGTATCAATCGCAAATTTTGTACGTAAATCGTGATTTAAGATTGTAATCACTTCCCGCAGACTTTGTTGAGTGATTGCCGCTGAAACATCTTTTAAGGGTAAGTGGGTCGTGGCGAGAGCCACACGTAACTCTTCTGTGGCTAACATCATCACCACACGGTGACAATGGCTCCTATCGGCAAAAAATTCAGTATGCCCGCTAAATGGAACCCCCGCATCATTAATCACCCCTTTGTGGACAGGGCCAGTCACAATGGCAGAAAATTCTCCACTTAGGCAACCATCACAGGCCCTTGCTAATGTTTCAGTAACATACTTCCCATTGGCAATGTTTAGCACACCGGCTTGCGCTGGTGCTTTCAAATTGACGGGAAGGATAGACAGAGTTCCCGGTACTTGGGCGTCATGTTCATTACCTGATTGATAGTTTTTTAATGACAGTGGCAGGTTGAGTTGTTTGGCTCGAGCGAGTAGTAATTCAGGATCAGCACACGCAACAAGCTCAACAGGCCAAAACTCTTGGGCAAGTTGAATAAGTAGATCTGGGCCTACCCCGGCAGGCTCGCCGGGGGTTATTACGATTGGTTTATTGAGATTTTTCGTCATTAGATTGGTTATCACGTCCATCGATGACATTAACATATGCCGCCGCGCGTTGCTCCTGTACCCAACTTTGTGCTTCTTCGTTGAATTTACGATTGAACAATAAACGGTAGGCTTGATCTTTTTGTGCCGCATCTGTTTTATCAACATTGCGGGTATCTTCTAGCTGAATAAGGTGCCAGCCAAAGTTTGAGCGAACAGGTTGACTGATTTCGCCTTTATTAAGTCTCATCAAGGCATCACGGAAAGCGGGATCGTATACATCTGGCATATTCCAGCCTAACTCACCGCCTTTAAGCGCACTGCCCGGATCTTCAGAGAACTCTTTTGCCGCATTTTCAAATGTGGTCTTGCCGCTACGAATATCCTGTGTGATCTGAGTGAGCTTTTGTCTCGCTTGGTTATCATCCATAATTGGTGATGACTTAATAAGGATATGGCGAGCTTTCACTTCGGTGACTGAAATGGTTTTATTGGCGCTGTTCATTTCGTTAACGCGCAAAATGTGGTAGCCAACACCAGAACGAATAGGGCCTACAACATCGCCTTTCTTCGCACTTTTCAACTGTTCAGCGAAAACAACTGGTAACTCTTGTAGGCGAGACCATCCCATATTACCGCCTTTCAGTGCTTGTGGATCTGCGGAGTAAGCAATAGCCAGTTTGCCGAAGTTGGTGCCTTTTTTGATCTCATCCATGATCTTAGCAACAATCGCATCTGCTTTTTGTAATTGCTCTTGAGTTGGGTTTTCAGGTAATGGAATGAGAATATGACTTAGGTTAACGCTCGCTTCATAGTCTGCTTGGCTGCTGATCTGTTTTGCGAGAGACTCAACTTCTTGGGGTAAAATAGTCACGCGACGGCGTACTTCGTTATTACGCACTTCAGCGATCAGCATCTCTTTACGGATCTCACTACGGTATTTTGCCATATCAATACCATCCGCTTTTAGACGTGCTTGCATCTGCTCAAAAGTTAAACCATTTTGGCGAGCAATATCCGCAATTGTGGCATTAACGGCTTCTTCAGGGATATTGATTTGCATCTGATTTGCCATCTGTAACATGATGTTATCAGTGATCAAACGCTCAAGGATCTGGTGACGAAGAGTCTCATCATCTGGAATTTGTTGGCCAGCATTGCGTGCGTTCAGTTTTACTGTGTTTAACATATTCTGGACGTCACTTTCCAGCACAACTCCGTTATTGACTACAGCAGCAACTTTATCCATTTGCTGTGGTGCAGCCAATGCTGTGGAGCTTGCAAACATCAGTCCCAGAATAAGCGTTTTCCAATTCTTCATAATGGTCCTATCTATTGATTTAGGTTCCGCCAGAGGCAGGTTAATCGTTTTATTTATGCGACACTGCTTACTATTTGGCGAGCAGATAACTCGCCTTATTGTGAGTAAGCAGCGGCATCAAATAGCTTGTGTTTATTATCAGAAAGCACGCTGATAAGGGATGATACCTCTATTAAGCATTTCCTGACTACCTAAACTATGATTGTTATTTAGGCCTCTAAGTTCCACATTGAATGACCATTTATTATCATATTCACTGCTGAACTTGTCTTCTTGCCATCCAACAATCTTACGTTCATAACCTACATTGAACGCCCAACAACAAGTATTGTATTGTAAACCAATTAATTGGCTGGCGGATTGTTGCTGCTTAGTATCATAGTAATAAGAGCCAACAAAGCCCCAACGCTCACTTAATGGCCAACTTAATACCGCACCCACTTGGGAAATCCCTTTTTGGTATTCCGGTAGGGTATAAGTGTTGCCACCTGATTCATCACGACGGAAGGTCGCTTGAATATAGTCACGGTCGACAAAACGGTAGTTTAACTGTAACAAACGATCAGCATCAATGCGATACTCGGTCACAGCATTCCCCATAGTGACGTTGCCTAAACGGCGATCGTATTGTAGCCCACCACGGATCCCCCACTTATCGTTGATACGCCAGTAAGAGTCTGTTGCCCACAATAACGAGCCAGTATTACTTTTATCGTCGATTTTCAGGCTGGAGTTACCCGCACGCGGACGTTCAAAATAGTAGATTTGCCCGACAGAGAAGTTAAAGCGTTCGGCCAAGGATTCATCATAAATACGCGTTGTGATACCTGTCGTGATTTGGTTCGCGGAAGCGACTCTATCAAGACCACTATAAATTCGGTCACGGAACAAACCATTATAGTCTGACTGGAGTAAGGCCGAGTCATAGTTGTTAATGTTGTCCTGATCTTTATATGGAATATAGAGATATTGGACACGAGGCTCTAAGGTTTGAACAAAGTCACTGCCTTCAAGTAGATCTCGTTCGAAAACGACTTTGGCATCGCTCTTAAATATAGGAAGAACACGCGTGACATTTTTCTCTAAGCTGGCGTTGTTATTCGCTTTAGGAATATCTTGATCATAATGGGTTGCCAGCAATTTGAAGCTGTTGTTCATGTTCGCCCAGCCGTTTGACAGCGGAAGGCTTAATTCAGGCTCGATATGCAAACGCGTTGCATCTGGGTTATTTTTGCCAACACTGGTAAAGCGAGCAGCTTGCGCATAGGTGTGTAAGTCAAAGGCACCTAAATTATTTTTGTAGTAGTTAAAGTCCAACTGCGGCTCAGCTTTATAAGCACGGCGATTGGGATCTTCCACAAAAATTTGGAACTGCTTATGCGTTAGGGTTGCATTCCAGTTTTCAGCCGAATAGCCAGTACTGAATTTTTGCGTCGCATAACCGTCTGTTGTATTCCCGTATTGCGAGCTAAAGTCCGTAAAGTATTGGCGATCACTTACTTTGGTGTAATCGGCGTTGAAGTTCCAATGTTGGTTATAAGTTCCTGAATGGCGCCAGTAGAATAACCAGCGGTCATCACTGTCACGTGCATCACGTTTATTACGCTCTTTATCTTTCACATACGCGCGGTCGTGATTAATAAAATCGAAGGCGATAGTTCCCGTTCCCGGCGTGACCAAGTAACGAAATTCGTTATTTAATTTTATGCCACGGTGGGTCATGAATTGTGGGGTAATTGTCGCATCGTAATTAGGCGCGATATTCCAATAGTAAGGCAGTGAAAACTCTAGACCATCATTATTAGAGTAGCTTCCTGTTGGAATTAAGAAACCGGAGCGACGTTTGTTACCGATAGGTAATTGCATGTATGGGCTATAAAATACCGGGACATCACCCAAGCGAAAACGTGCATGCCAAATTTCAGCCACTTCTTCTTCACGGTCAATAATCACTTCGGAGCCTGCAACGCTCCAGCTATTATTGCCCGGTAAACAGGTGGTGAATGTACCGTCTTCCATAATGGAATAGCGGTTTTCACCACGCATTTTCATTTTTTTCGCTTCACCGCGACCCTGACGACCCACCATCATATAGTTGCCGTCATTCACGTCAGTATTTTTATTATTCAGGTTAGACCAAGCACTAGGGCCTTTGAGAATAATTTGTGGGTCATCATAGTGAACGTTACCTGTTGCAGTAACTTCACGGATTGGATCAGCACTATCAGGGTTAACCTGCGTCAATTTAACGCTATCGGCTGTCAGCGTTTGGTTACCTTGTTGGATATCCACATCGCCGCTGTATTCAATAAAGTTAGGGTATTCGCCCTGAACATCTTCAGCGGTGATACGGATCGGTAAATCTTTGGGATCGCCCTCAACTAGTGGTTTGTCATAAACCGGGACGCCCAGCATACATTGTGCTGCTAGGTCAGCATGCGCTTGCTGACTATAAATTGCCATCCATACCATGGATGCAAGTAGTGTTGGATAACTTTTTTTCATCATTAAATATGCGGTTCCGTCGTAATTGGCATAGCCGACAAACGCTCAAAGACTAACTTAGCCAACTACATTGCGCCAGTATAATGTATAAAACTTTACGCGCTTGTAGTTATGCACCGAGCAGAATGGATAGTATGATAATGCAAAATTGGATTCTGAGCATTGAAGAATTGAGGGATATATGCACTATTGGGGCAAAATTATTGGTGTCGTACTGGCAATAGCCTCTGGTTTTGGCATTTGGGGCACGCTAATTGGTTTAATTTTAGGGCATGGTTTTGATAAAGCCTTGGCACAACGTAAGTTTGCTAGTGCAATGAATAAACGTGATCGTCAGGTTATTTTTTTCGCCAGTACCTTCCAAATATTGGGTCATCTAACTAAGTCAAAAGGCCGTGTAACCGAGACAGACATTCAGTTAGCATCAAATTTGATGGATAGAATGCAAATACATGGGGAAACACGAAAAGCGGCGCAACAAGCGTTTAGGGAAGGTAAATCACCGGACTTTCCACTACGTGATGTACTGAAGCAATTACGTATGGCTTGCTATGGTCGTTTCGACTTAATTCAGATGTTTCTGGAAATTCAGTTACAGGCGGCATTTGCCGATGGCAGCTTGCACCCAAACGAAAGAAAGGTTCTGTTTATTATTGCAGAAGAGCTAGGGATCTCTAAAACACAATTTGAACAGTTTTTAAATATGATCCAAGGTGGCCGACAGTTTGGTCACGGCTATTCTCATCAGCAATCAGGCGGATACTATCAATCATCGAATGGCCCAACTCTTGAAGATGCTTGCAAGGTACTTGGTGTTTCTATTAATGATGAACCAACGAAAATTAAACGGGCGTATCGTAAATTAATGAGTGAACATCACCCTGATAAGTTGATAGCGAAAGGGTTGCCCCCCGAGATGATGGAACTTGCGAAACAGAAGGCTCAGTCAATACAAGCGGCTTATGATTTAATCAAAAAAGAGCGCGGCTTCAAATAAATTTTCTCGCCATATCGCACTCTGCGATGTGGTTTTTATTTAGCCAATAGGCCGTAGCATTGTTGCTATTACGGCCTAATAGTTGATGAATAAATTTAAAAATCGGGTTGGCAGCTAAAATGCATCGGTGTGCCATAGGCAGGGTGCGTGATGTAAAGCTCTTGGGCGTGAAGCTGTAAGCGAGGGGCAAGTGCACGCGCTTGCTCATGGGCATAAAACCTATCTCCAAGAATTGGATGGCCTAGCGCTAACATATGTACGCGGAGTTGATGAGAGCGGCCTGTAATAGGGGATAGCTTTACACGGGTTGCTTGCTCTTCATATTCCAAGACCTGATACTCTGTTTGTGCGGCTTTTCCTGTTTCAAAGCAGACTTTTTGCTTTGGTCGATTTGGCCAGTCGCAAATAAGCGGCAAATCCACTAAACCTTCCTGCTTCTCTAAATGGCCCCAAACTCGGGCAATATAGTGTTTTTTAGGCTCTCGCTCACGGAATTGGCGCTTTAATTCCCGTTCAGCGGCTTTATTTAGTGCGACAACCATGACGCCACTGGTTGCCATGTCTAAGCGATGGACAGACTCAGCGTGTGGATGGTCGCGCTGTATGCGACTCATAATACTATCATGGTGTTCAGGGGCTTTACCGGGAACAGACAGTAACCCACTTGGCTTATTCACCGTAATGATATGTTCATCTTGATACAGAACATATAGCCAAGGATCAGTAGGGGGATGGTAAGGCTCCATCATAGACAATAAGGCTCCAAGATCTCACTAAATCAATGATCAGCATCGCGCGTGGATAAACGCCAAAAGCCAATTCATTGCGTTATCAGCAAGGTTATTTCTCCCTTAGTGAGAGAAATAACCAAGCGGTGTTAGTTTAATTAAAAACGTGTGACTACTGGTGAGTGACAACCACTAAACGAATAGCATCAAGACGCCATGTTGCTTGCCCAATATTGGTGAGCAGTTGCTGACGCTCTTCCTCGATCACATCCAACTCTTCATCACGGATATTTGGGTTAACCGCTTTCAGTGCTTCAAGACGAGCCAATTCTAGTGAAAGAGCTTTATCCGCGGCCTCTTTCGCATTCGCGATAAGCGTTTCGGCTTCTTTTTCCACCATCGCTTCGGACATTTTCAGGACCGAATGCACTTCATTTTGTACCGCATTAACCAATTTACTTGCCATATGGCGATTAATCGCATTGAGCTGACGGTTAAAACTTTCAAACTCAACTTGTGAAGAGAGGTTGTTCCCTTTTAAGTCAATCAACAAGCGGATCGGGGTTGCAGGCAAGAAACGGCTAATCTGCAAGTGCTTCGGTGCTTGTGCTTCTAGGACATACACCAATTCGGTAAGTAATGTTCCAACAGGAAGCGCTTTATTTTTAAGCAGAGAAACGGCACAGCTCCCTGTGTCACCAGACAAGACTAAATCTAAGCCATTGCGGATGATCGGGTGCTCCCAACTAATAAACTGGGTATCTTCACGAGATAACGCTTGCTCACGGTCAAAAGTGATTGTGCAACCATCTTGGGGTAGCCCTGGAAAATCAGGAACTAACATATGATCGGATGGGGTCAAAATCAGCAAGTTATCACTTTTATCTTCTTGGTTAATGCCAACAATATCAAACAAGTTAAGGGCAAAATTAACCAATTCAGTATCATTGTCTTCCGCACCGATCGTTTCGGCTAATTGAATACCTGATTCCCCCCCGTTGGAGTGCATTTCAAGTAGACGGTCTCGGCCTTGTTCTAACTGTGCTTTTAATGCTTCGTGCTCTTCACGGCAGGTTTTTAAGAACTCTTCAAAACCGTCGGTTACCGTTGGCTCAGCCATATATTGCAGCAGTTGTTGATAATATTTATCGTAAATGGAGCGTCCGGTAGGGCAAGTGTGCTCAAAAGCATCTAAACCTTCATGGTACCAACGCAATAACACGGCTTGTGCAGTATTTTCTAAGTAAGGTACGCTTAAAACGATGTCGCGTGTTTGCCCAATACGATCTAATCGACCAATACGTTGCTCTAATAGGTCTGGGTTGAAGGGGAGGTCAAACATCACCAATTGGTTAGCAAACTGGAAGTTGCGTCCTTCAGAGCCAATTTCAGAGCAAAGTAGAACCTGTGCGCCATCCTCTTCTGAAGCAAAGTAAGCTGCCGCACGGTCACGCTCAAGTAGTGACAAACCTTCATGGAATACCGCGGCGCGGATCCCTTCACGTTCACGCAATACTTGCTCTAATTGCAACGCTGTGGCGGCTTTTGCACAGATCACCAAAACTTTTTCGTTACGGTTAGCCATTAGGTAGCCCATGAGCCACTCAACGCGAGGGTCAAAGTTCCACCAAGTTGCATTTTCACCTTCGAACTCTTGGTAAATTTGCTCTGGATAGAGCATCTCTTTAGCGCGCGTTTCGAGATCTTTTTTCGACCCCATAATACCTGCAACCTTGATTGCTGTTTGGTATTGGGTAGGAAGCGGCATTTTCAGCGAATGCAATTCACGACGAGGGAAGCCTTTAACCCCATTACGGGTATTTCTAAATAGAAGACGGCTAGTACCATGGCGATCCATTAACATGCTGACCAACTCTTGGCGAGCCGCGTTGCCATCTTCACTGTCAACGTTAGCGGCTTTCAATAACGGCTCAATATCTTGCTCTTTGATCAGATCATTGAGTAGATTTTGTTGGTCATTGGTGAGTTTCTCACCAGTTAATAGCAGTGCGACCGCATCCGCAACAGGGCGATAGTTGGCTTGCTCATCAATAAACTCTTGATAATCATGGAAACGATTGGGATCGAGCAGGCGAAGACGTGCAAAGTGACTTTCTTGGCCCAGTTGCTCCGGTGTTGCGGTTAGCAGCAGAACAGAAGGGATATTCTCTGCCAAGGTTTCAATCACTTGATATTCACGACTAGGAGCTGCTTCACTCCATTGTAAATGGTGAGCTTCGTCGACAATCATCATATCCCAACCCGCTTCAACGAGCTGGTCGAAGCGCTGTTTGTTGCGACGTACAAAGTCTAATGAGCACAGCACCAACTGTTCTGTTTCAAATGGATTATCGCTGTCATGTTGCGCTTCACTATAACGACCATCATCAAACAGTGAAAAACGGAGGTTGAAACGACGTAACATCTCAACGAGCCATTGATGCTGCAAGCTTTCAGGCACAATGATTAACACACGTTCAACACGGCCTGCCATTAACTGTTGATGGATGATCATCCCAGCTTCAATGGTTTTACCCAGACCCACTTCATCGGCCAGTAATACGCGAGGGTGATGGCGTTTACCTACCTCATTAGCGATATGTAGCTGATGTGGGATAAGGCTTGCGCGAATACCACGTAAACCTGTCGCTTGGTGCTTAACTTGCTCACTTTGAAATTTACGTGCGCGATAACGTAAAGCAAAGCGATCCATACGGTCAATTTGACCTGCAAATAGGCGATCTTGAGGTTTATTGAAGGTGAGTTTGCTGTCGAGAAAAACTTCTCTTAGGCTAACGCCTTGCTCTTCTGTATCAAGGCGAGTACCAATATAAGTGAGCAGGCCGTCATCTTCTGTGACGCTTTCGACCTTGAGTTGCCAGCCTTCATGGCTGGTAATGATATCACCTTCATTGAACATAACTCGGGTAATAGGTGCATCATTACGTGAATAGAGACGATTCTCACCACTGGCGGGAAAAAGTAAAGTCACCATACGGGCATCAATAGCCACAACGGCGCCTAATCCGAGTTCGCTTTCTGTATCGCTTATCCAGCGCTGACCAAGAGTAAATGGCATAGGTTTAACTCAGTTCCATAAATTTAATAGTTTATTTTTAGATTTTTTAAGACAAATTATATATTTGCCTTCACTCTGTGTTAGTAAACAAGGGCAATGTGAATATGAATTGTAGTCGCTGCCCAAAGGACAATTATTGTTAATTGTCTCGCAAACATAGTGTAGAAACGAAGTGCGAGATACCAAAGGGGCGTTATATTAATTCAAGCAAGGCTTATCGTCACCTGTTAAAAAAACAACAATACCGAAGCAATAGTGTTTCTCACTATTGTGCTATCAGGTATTTTCCCTTTTGATTCTAGCAATGAAGGTTTTCAACCAGAAGTTTGGTTGATGGTTTCCCATTTTAGCAAAAAATTGAGTAAAAATTAACCCCAATCTTAAAAGAGTAAAGTTATCTGGCCCGTTAAAATAGTATCAAAATCATCTTGTAAAAAAGGTAAAATGGCGTCGGCAATAGGCTTTATCTGCTTCAAAATATAGTGCTCATAGTCAGGCTTTGCCGTGATAATTTCTAAAGGCTCAGGCCCCGCGAGAGTGATGATATAGCTTATCCATCCCCCATTTTGATACTGTTGTGGGCGCTGTTGTTGTAAATTGTATTCATCGGCTTTGCGAGCGGCTCTTACATGAGGCGGCACATTACGTTGATAATCAGATAATTTGCGGCGTAGACGCTTACGGTAAACAAGGCGTTCATCGTATTCGCCATTACGAATCGCTTGCACATAGTCACGGATAAATTCGCGGTAGGGTTGCCGATGAAAAATACGTGTATACAGCTCTTTTTGAAACAATTGTGCTAGCGGGGTCCAATCGGAGCGGATTGTCTCTAATCCCCTAAACACCATTTTATCCCCACTAAGTCCAGCATAACGCTTTTTACTGCCTGACTCGGAACCTCTAATAGTCGGCATTAAAAAACGTCGATAGTGGGTTTCGTACTCTAACTCAAGCACCCCTTCTAGCTGCCATTCATCCCGCAAATGCTGTTTCCACCAATTATTCACGTAATCACGCAGCTCGAAGCCAATTCTTTGTGCTTGCTCCTGTGTATGGGCTTCTTTCAACCAGACAAAAGTGGAGTCAGTATCCCCATAAATTACTTGATAGCCTTTGGCTTCGATTAATTGCTTGGTTATTTTCATGATCTCATGACCCCGCATGGTAATGGATGCGGTAAGACGGGGATCAAAAAAACGACATCCTTCAGCACCAAGGACGCCAGCAAAGGCATTCATAATAATTTTAAGTGCCTGAGATAATGGCGCATTACCTTCTCGTTTGGCTTTATCACGGCCTTGCCATATATGGCTGACAATATCAGGCAAACAGTGTGTTTTACGTGAAAACCAAGCTTGACGAAAACCGCGAACGGAATGTTGCTGATCAGGGTGAGCTAACCCTTCAATCATACCGGCAGGATCAATCAAAAAAGTACGAATAATCGAAGGGTACAAACTTTTATAGTCGAGTACTAATACCGAGTCATATAAACCGGGCTGTGAATCCATCACAAAGCCCCCCGGATTATGTTGTAGCTTTTGCTCTGTCAGGTTTGGTGCCACAAACCCTAAGCGATGCAGGCGGGGAATGTATAAATGTGAAAATGCCGCCACGGAGCCACCCATACGATCTACCGCCAGCCCAGTGACAGTCGAGCGTTCTTGCAAGAAAGCCATTAAATCGGTTTTTTCAAAAATACGATGGACTAATAGGCAGTCTTGAATATTGTAGTGAGCCAATGCGGGCTTATCATGATGAAAGCGGCGATTGATCTCATCCATACGGTCATAAGGGCTGTCAATGGCTTTCCCTTCACCCAGTAAATCTTGCGCAACAAACTCAAGACTGAATGAGGGAAAGTTCCATGTCGCTGCTTTGAGCGCATCTATGCCATCAATAATTAAACGACCTTCTGCCGAAGCGAAAAATACACCTTGTTTGAAGCCATGTTCACGCCACTCCAGCTTTTTCCCTTGGCGACCAAGCTGGAGTGGGATGCCATAACGTTCGGCGTGCTTTTGGAGTACATTTAAATCGAATTGGATGAGATTCCAGCCAATAATGGCATCAGGGTCATACTGTTGTAACCATTCATTCAGTTTATCAAGCAATTGTGGGCGGCTATTCACATAAACAAGCCGATGGGTATTGTTGAGTGCAGAACCTTGCTCTGGCCCTAACATAAAAACCACATTATCACCGCAGCCGGATAACCCAATTGAATATAATTCACCGTATTGGCTGGTTTCTATGTCTAACGATACAGCTTTAATCAGTGGACGATAGCTATCACAAGGTTTGAGTTGGTATTCACCTTGCTGATTTTGTGAAAACCATACAGGCGCAGTGATAAAACGCTCCATAAGATAGCGCTCGCAGGGGCGAATATCCGTTTCAAGCAATTCAATACCGAGTTCTTGGCAGCGTTTATCCAGATTTTGTAATTGGCGATATTGTTGACAATAAATAGCCGCAACTTTTTCACGACGAAAATCGGATAACTCAACGGGGCGATAGGATAAGTTTGCTTGTTCATCAAGCAGAGGTTTGATCGCCGGTAGTGATGAAAGGGGAACAAAAGCGATGGCTTGTTGCAGAGGAACCGTCACTTTACGAGGGCCATTATCAGTGATAAGCCAATAGCTAACCTCAACCCCATGGCGGGTGTCTTTCCAATGACGACTTAAAATAAAGCCTTTTTCAGCAGGAGACATAAATTGAGGCATAGAGAGGCTCGCATCAATAATTAACAAGCCTACTATACGACATGGGTGGGGTTTTATACAGTATTTTTTGTTATGCCTAATAATTCAGAGGCTGAATTACTACCTGATAACAGTGTTTTGGTACAGCCGTCATACGCCACAGCACCTTCATGAATCACTAGCGTTCTTGGGGCGATTTGTAGAGCATCTTCAATATTATGCGATACCATGACCAGTGTGATATCCCGTGATTGGCAGATCTCATCAAGGAGTAATAGCATCTCATTGCGTAAGGCGGGATCGAGAGCTGAAAAAGGTTCATCCAATAAGAGGATTGGCTGCTGGCGGATCAAACAGCGAGCCAGTGCGGCCCGCTGGCGTTGCCCCCCTGATAATTGGGCGGGTAACCTATCAAGAAACTCATCGAGGCTAACTTGCGTAGCAATTAATTCAACCTGTTGTATTTGTTCTCGGCTTAACCGCAGCCCCGGATGTAACCCTAATCCAATGTTTTGTCTGACCGTTAAATGAGCAAATAGGTTATTTTCCTGAAATAACATCGAAACTGGGCGTTTGGCAGGAGGCGTGAAGGTATGATCAGCCCCTGCTAGCTGAATTGAGCCGCTTTTGGCAAATTGAAAGCCACTAATAAGGCTAAGCAGTGTACTTTTGCCCGCACCGCTAGGCCCCATTACAGCAACGCGCTCGCCTACTTTGATGGAGAAATCAAATTGCATATTCAGGTTATCATATTGATAATCAATGTTATTTAACTTTATCATAATCTTTTCCTGATATACGTTCGAGTAGGCTAAATAAAGTAAAACATAATAAAAGGAGTAACATCGCTGTTACGGCACCGTCATTTGTTCGATAAGCCCCTATTTGCTGATAAAGGTAATAAGGGAGAGTACGAAAATCTTCATTACCGAATAACGCCACGACCCCAAAGTCACCAATAGAAATAACGCAAGCAAAAGCGAGAGCTTGAGCGAGGGGCTTTTTTAACGCTTTTAATTCAATGATCCGCAATCGATTGAAGCCACCAATCGCTAGTGATTGGCAAAGAGGGTTGTAGCGTTCAGCCAGATCCCGCATTGGGTTTTCTAAGACTTTTAATGCATAAGGGATGGCAAGTAGGGCATTAGTCAATATGATTAACGCATAGGGCGATTCAGGAATACCAATCGTTTCATTAAAGAGAATAAAAAAACCAGTCGCAAGTACGATGCCAGGCATGGCTAAAATCACAAGCCCACTTAATTCCATCGCTTGCCCTAATTTTATTGCATGGCGTAAGCGTAATTCGCGGCTACTCCATAACAGCATCATGGTGAGCAAGACACACAATAGGCCAGCACATAACGCGATAAATAGCGATGTGGAAGCGGCTTGCCAAAGCGCGGATTGGTTAAGAACATCCAACAAACGGCCATTAACCCCATCAGCAATAATTGCGAGCAGGGGCGGAAGCAGCAGTAAAATAGCGGCGGTGATCACCAAGGCATCTCGTACTCGGCGAAAAATATTGTCTGCGGGATCATACCAATGATTGTGTTGGCTATGACCAATAGAAAACAAACTGTTTATTTTCTGACTGAGAAACATTAATCCAACACAGAAAAATAACTGGATGAGCGCCAAAATTGCAGCACGCCCCGGATCAAAGTCGTAATTAAGAGCTTGATAAATAGCCAGTTCAATCGTCGTTGCTGCGGGGCCACCACCAAGAGCAAGAACCGTTGCAAAGCTGGCAAAACAGAGCATGAAAATTAACGCTGCGGTAGGTAGCATCTGTCTACGCAAATATGGCCACTCTAAAATACGAAATTGTTGCCACTCATTAAGCCCGAGTTGTGCTGCAATTTGCCGCTGCTCTATTGATATACTTTCGAGCGATTGCAGCAACATACGAGTAGCAAGTGGCATATTAAAGAAAATGTGGGCAAGTAAGATCCCCTTTAGGCCATAAGGGGTGAATTGGTATTCGATACCGACCAACTGAAAGAGTGATGAGAGCCAGCCTGTTTTTCCATAAACAGATAAAATACCAAAAACAGCGACAAGGACGGGTAAAACAAGCGTCATTGCACAGAGGCGTAAAAATAACGTTCTACCGGGGAAGCGGCGTCGATAGAGCGCTCTGGCAAGGAGAATGGCAGGCAGTACAGAGAACAGCGCTGATAAAAAGGCTTGCCAAAAAGTAAAGCCGATCACATGCCATAAGTAGCGGTCGCTAAAAATCTCACTCCATGAAGTTTCAGGCGAAAAAAGCCACAGTGCACCAAAAGCCAATAGTGCAACAGACACTAATAAACCAGAGGCCAAAGCCCCCGGTATAAGTGATAAATTAATTAACGACTGACGGCGGATTGCCATAAACGGACCCATGACTGACGTTCTTTGGCAACTTCTTGTGCACTAAATTGCAGTGATTTTTTAGGCACAGGAAGGACGTTATAAACTTCAGGGAGTGGTGTATCAATGACAGGATACATCCAATTAGTCGTAGGGAGTGTATTTTGGAATTCAGGCGTTAACATAAATTGTAAAAACTGCTTTGCCAGCTCAGGTTGCGAGCTATTTTTCAATCTTGCTGCAACTTCCACTTGCATATAGTGCCCTTCTTCAAATAAGGCAGCCGCATAATTATCTTTATTATCATTGAGTATTTGATAACCCGGCGATGAAGTGTAGCTAAGTACAAAGTCACCTTCTCCCTTGAGGAATAAGCCATAGGACTCACTCCAACCTTTTGTCACTGTTAGGGTTTTATTCGCTATTTTTTGCCACGCATCGGCAGATTTATCGCCATAGAGTTTTTCAATCCACAGCATTAAGCCTAAGCCGGGTGTGCTGGTTCGAGGGTCTTGGTAAATAATTTTCCATGGCTGCTCACTATTGAGTAGCTCATTCATGCTTTTGGGTGGGTTTTTGATTTTATCTGTGTCATAGATAAACGCAAAATAGCCATAGTCATATGGGATAAAAGTTGAATTATTCCACTCAATAGGTAATTTCATTGCGTCAGTATTGATCTCTGCTGGCGCAAATAACCCTGTGTTCTCGGCAGAATCTATCAAGTTATTATCTAGCCCTAACACGATGTCCGCTTTACTTTTTTTCCCTTCCATACGTAAACGATTGAGAAGAGCGACACCATCTCCTAACGAAACGAGCTTAAGTTCACAATGACATTGTTTTTCGAAATTTTTTTTAATTTGTGGCCCAGGTCCCCATTCGGCAGCAAATGAGTCATAGGTGTAAACGGTTAAAGTCGGCTTTTCTGCCCATGCTATATGGGTAATACCGAGAGCAGTAAGTGCAAAGAGTGACTGAAGGAGCGATTTTTTAAACATGTTTTTTCCTGCGTTAGAGAGAAAGCACACAGGATTTGAGAGGGCACCATAACAAATTATGTTGATGGTAGCTCAAATCCCTACGCCGGCATTGCCCGGATCAGGTTCTACGGGTTAATTCTCAGCCTAAATAATGTTTGGCACCCCGTTGAGATAGACGCTATTGTAGTGTCTTTACTCATATCTGCAAACTCTATTGATATAGGTTTACCAGTTAGGGTATGTGTGAAACAATTAGTTATCTTTCAAATTTGGTTATTGAGGTAGTCTGGTGATCGATGATGATGGCTACCGCCCGAATGTAGGAATTGTAATTTGTAATCGGCAAGGGCAGGTTTTATGGGCCCGCCGCTATGGTCAACATTCATGGCAATTTCCTCAGGGAGGAATCAACCCAGGGGAATCGCCAGAACAGGCTATGTACCGTGAATTGTTCGAAGAGGTTGGCCTACAACGTAAAGATGTTAGGTTGTTAGCTTCAACTCGCAATTGGTTGCGTTACAAATTACCCAAGCGTTTGGTGCGTTGGGACACAAAACCTGTTTGTATCGGGCAGAAACAGCGTTGGTTTTTACTACAACTTCAATGCAATGAAGCAGATATAAACGTTCAGCGCAGTAAATCGCCAGAATTTGATGGCTGGCGATGGGTCAGTTATTGGTATCCTGTGAGGCAAGTGGTCTCTTTCAAACGGGAAGTGTATCGCCGTGTTATGAAAGAATTTGCACCTGTTGTCATGTCATTACAGGAACAAAAGCCAGTACAAAGACCTGCATTCACTCATCGTAGGCGTGGAGCGAGATAATATCATGTTGACGCGTCTACGTGAGATTGTTGAAAAAGTTGCCATGGCGACAAGTTTAACCGGAGCGCTAGAAGTTTTGGTCAATGAAACTTGTCATGCCATGCAGACTGACGTTTGTTCAATTTATTTGGCAGACCACTCACGTCAATGCTATTACCTAATGGCAACCCGCGGGTTAAAAAAGCCTAGCGGTGTTGCTATTCGCCTTGGTTTTGATGAGGGAGTCGTTGGTGCGGTTGGACGCCAGTCTGAGATGTTGAATCTTGCAGATATCCGTGAACATCCCGAATTTAAATACCTTCCCCAATTAAAAGAAGAGCGATTGAAAGCCTTTTTAGGTGTCCCTATCGTATATCGTCGTCAATTACTTGGGGTGTTAGTCGTTCAACAACGTGAGCGACGTTTCTTTAGCGAAACCGAAGAATCTTTTATGGTGACGCTATCCATGCAATTAGCCGTAATATTGTCGCAAGCGCAAACCAAAGGGGTGTTTGGTCAATATAGGCAAAGCCGTATTAAAGCCATTTCAGTTTCTCAGGGAATTGTCATGGCATATGGCTGGCAAGATAGCTCACAACCATCATTCGACAGTATTTGTGAGGCGTGTGCCTTAGACCAAAATGCGGAAAAACAGCGTTTAATAACTGCGATAGAAAATGCCGCCTCAGAATGCCGCCGTATCAGCAAACGTTTTATTGCAAACTCCCAAAAAGAGAGTGCTGCGATTTTCGACCTCTACAATCATCTACTCCATGACCCTCAACTAAAAAAACGCTTATTTTCCGCAATCGAACAAGGCTCAATGGCGGAGTGGGCGGTTAAAATCGTTATTGAAGACTATGTTGAGCAGTTTTCACGCTTACGTGATCTCTACCTTCGCGAAAGAGGAGCCGATCTACGCGCGTTAGGACAGCGTTTGCTATTTCATCTGGATGACAGCTTGACTTCAATGGATCAGTGGCCTGAACGTTTTATTTTAGTGGCGGACGAATTGAGCGCGAGTTTGTTAGCTGAAATGCCATTAGAGCAACTTGCAGGCGTTATCGTGCGAGATGGCGCGACACACTCTCATTCGGCTATTTTGATACGGGCAATGGGGATCCCCGCGATAATGGGGGCGGATATTGACCCTTCATTGCTTCACAACCGCTTTTTGATCCTTGATGGTTATCGTGGTGAAATTTTCATAGAGCCTGAAAATATTGTTGCTCAGGAATATAAACAAATTATTGCAGAGGAAGATGTACTGAGTCGGCTCGCTGAAGGTGCACTTGAGCAGGAATCAGAGTTAAAAAATGGCGAGCGCGTACATATCCATCTGAATGCAGGTTTAAGCCCCGTTATGAACAGCAGATCAATGTCGCTGTTGATGGTGTTGGGTTATACCGCACAGAACTCCCTTTTATGCTCCATAATGGCTTCCCGTCAGAGGATGAGCAGAAGCAGTTATACCAAGAGATTTTGCAGTTATTTGCCGATAAGCCTGTGGTATTGAGGACATTAGACATTGGTGCAGATAAGCAATTACCTTATATGCCAATCAATGAAGAAAACCCATGCTTAGGTTGGCGAGGCATTCGCGTGATGCTAGATCAGCCAGAAATTTTCTTAATCCAGCTTAGAGCTATGCTACATGCAAATGTTGCAACACAAAACTTGCGCATATTACTGCCGATGATCACGAGTATCAATGAGGTGGATGAAGCGATCACATTGATTAAGCGGGCAAAAGAAGAAGTAAGTTTAGCAACGGGGCAAACCGTTCCTATGCCGGAAATTGGGGTAATGCTTGAAGTTCCGTCTTTACTGTTTCTTCTTCCTGAGTTAAAAAAACGGATAGATTTTATCTCAATTGGAACGAATGATCTGACGCAATATTTACTTGCAGTTGACCGCAACAATACGCATGTTGCCACCATTTATGACAACCTCCATCCTTCAATGATCCGTTTTTTAGCAAAAGTTCATGAAGAGTGTCAACGGGTTGGGATATCAGTCAGTGTTTGCGGTGAAATGGCGGGGCAACCCCTTGGGGTGATGGCGTTAATTGCATTAGGCTATCGTTCCTTAAGTATGAGTGGAAGAAGCGTACCAAGAGTGAAGTATCTTATTCGAGGGCTGCAGCCTGAAAAAGTTGAGCAGCTAGTGCCTGAGCTTTTAACTGCGGAAACAAGCGACAGTATTAGGCAAATAATAAGTCTATTTATGGAGAAAAATGGGCTTGGTGGCTTTGCTCGAGGCGGGATCTAATCTGCCTTATTCACCTGCGTATGAGCTATGCTATGATGCGCTATGATTTTAGATTAACAAATAAAGTGGGGAACGATGAGTAACAGCTACTTAGCATTTCCGGAAATTGATCCCGTAATGTTCTCAATTGGGCCAGTATCACTACACTGGTATGGTTTTATGTATCTTGTAGGGTTTGTTTTCGCATTGTGGCTTGCTAGTCGCCGTGCAAGCAAACCAAATAGCGGTTGGACAAAAAATGAGGTTGAGAACTTACTCTATATTGGCTTTGTAGGTGTCTTTGTCGGTGGAAGACTCGGCTATGTTTTCTTCTACAACCTTCCTGTATTTTTAGATGACCCCCTTTATTTATTTAAGGTTTGGGATGGCGGTATGTCGTTCCATGGCGGTTTAATTGGTGTTATTTGTGCAATGATGTGGTTTGCGCATCGTACACGCCGTCGTTTTTTGCAAGTTTCAGATTTTGTCGCTCCACTGATCCCATTTGGTCTTGGCATGGGGCGGATAGGTAACTTTATTAATGGTGAGTTGTGGGGGCGTGTAACACTTGATACCCCATGGGCATTTTTATTCCCTAATTCCCGTAGTGAAGATATTCAACTTGCGGCACAAGACCCTTCATTAATCCCTATTCTAGAGCAGTATGGCGTGCTTCCTCGCCACCCATCTCAACTTTATGAGATGTTTTTAGAAGGCGTTGTGTTATTCCTTATCCTTAACTTATTTGTCCGTAAACCTCGCCCAATGGGCAGTGTTTCAGGTTTATTCTTAATTGGTTATGGTGCATTCCGCATTATCGTTGAGTTCTTTAGGCAGCCTGATGCTCAGCTAGGCTTATTCAGTGGGATCAGTATGGGCCAAATTTTATCAATACCGATGATTATTATTGGTGTGTTGATGATCATTTGGGCATATAAGTATGGTAAAAATGTTCCCGCACATAAGCCTGATAATAAAGAGCAGCAGCCAAGTAAATAAATCAATATAGGGTTGTCATACTCCAAGTAGTTAGGTTGTCGGCTAAGTTTCCTCACATTTAGCCACAACCTGAATGGTTGATTTATTTGCCGCCAAGCGGTACTTCGCGTTAGTTAAAATCTATTAATATTATAAGGTTACAGTTATCGGCAATTTTGTAGCCTATTGAGTAAGAGAGTGATTATGAAGCAGTATCTTGAGTTATGTCAGCGCATCATTGATGAAGGCCAGTGGGTTGAAAATAAACGTACAGGGGTACGTTGTTTAACAGTGATTAATGCTGATCTGGAATATGATGTTGCGAATAACCAGTTTCCATTAATCACGACCCGAAAAAGCTTTTATAAGGCAGCTATTGCCGAGCTATTAGGCTACCTACGTGGCTATGATAGCGCAGCTCAGTTTCGTGAAATTGGCTGTAATACATGGAATGCTAATGCCAATGAAAACCAAGCATGGCTAAATAACCCCCATCGAAAAGGTGAAGATGATATGGGACGTGTATACGGTGTCCAAGGTCGCTCTTGGCAACGTCCTGATGGTTCACACCTTGATCAGCTTAAAAAGGTAGTTAATAACCTAAAAAATGGTATTGATGACCGCGCTGAAATCATTACTTTTTATAACCCCGGTGAATTTGAAATGGGGTGTCTGCGTCCTTGCATGCACACCCATACATTTTCATTATTAGGTGATACCCTCCATTTGACCTCTTATCAACGTAGTTGTGATGTACCACTAGGTTTAAACTTTAACCAAGTGCAGTGCTTTGTATTATTGGCATTAATGGCACGAATTACGGGTCATAAAGCAGGTAAGGCGTACCATAAAATTGTGAATGCGCATATTTATGAAAACCAATTGCCATTGATGCGTGATGTACAGTTGAAGCGTGAACCTTTCCCTTTGCCTTCATTATCGATAAACCCTCAAATTAAAACGTTGGAAGATATTGAAACTTGGGTTAGCACTGATGACTTCACCCTAGAGGGGTATCAGTGCCACGAAGCTATCAAGTATCCATTTACGGTATAACGCAACCTAGAGATACGTTGATAAACCAAGGCGTATGGTCATTTTGAACCGCGCCTTGGTTTTTTTTACCTTTTCCGAATTCAGTTTGTTACCTCTTTTTTTCGCCCTCATCATTTTTTGCGAAGCGCTTCCTAAAATAACGAAACAGCTATTATGAATTTCATAATAGTTTGCGAAAGGCTATGTAGAGTGAACTAATCACGCTGTTTTTATTTGCCATCCTCGACAATATTAAGTGCACATTTTGCGAAGATAATGGCGGCGATATATGGAAATTCGAATAGTGAAAGGAGAGAAAGGCTTCACGCTCATTGAGCTTTTAGTGGTGTTATTTATTTGTTCTTTAGCTTTGTTGCCCGCGTTATATAACTGGCAGCAACAACAGCAAAAGTTACGCTTAATTGATGCTGCACGGCAGGTTACCGTATTTATTTACCGTCATTTGATGGAGAGTGTTTATTTAAATCGACATCGCATTTTATCGATAGCACTCTCTCAAGGAGAATGGACGTTAAGCATCAAAGAGGCCGGAACTAGAAAATCCATTGCAGCATTAGCATCGACCCAATTTGAAGGCATTGAAATTAAAACGGCTTCTCGTTTATCTGTTGATTTTTATGGGAAGCAAGGGACTAGCCACTCTTTTCGTCTTGAATTGAAAAATGATTTTGGGCAGATCACGGTATTCATGTCAGCGATGGGGCGGATCAGGGTGTGTAGCAATGATAAACTGACTGGAATTCCGCGTTGTTGAGTTTCTCTTATGAAAATCAATGAACAACACGGTTTTTCCTTAGTTGAAACATTGATAGCAATGGCTATCAGTAGCTTAGTTTGTCTTGCTGCCATTGCTGTTCTCCCGAATTTGTTTAAACAGACTCACCAATCTTATATTCAGTATCAGGTAGATAGGGAGGTTAGGCAGGTGCTTATTAATATGGAAAAGGATTTTAGGCGTATTGGCTATTGTAGTAGTTTCTCTTGCCAAGGAGAGCCTATCAAGATCGGTGCTAAATTTTTAGGTCGTCACCCTAATTCCTGCATTATTTTCGCTTACGACCAAAATTTATCAGGTACATGGAGACCTGTCAGAGGCAGAAATAAGGAGTCTGATTTTTTTGGTTACCGGCTCAATGATAGAAAATTAGAGTCAAACCGTAATGTGATGGATTGTGATGGCAATCGGTGGTTATCCTTGTTTGACCCCTTAATGATTAAAGTGAATTCAATGAGATTTACTTGGGATCAATCACAATCAATACTTGAAATGAGCCTTGATATTGAAAGCCCTCATTTGCCTCACAAAGTGCTGCATTATCGTACCGCTGTTTTGCTGAGAAACTTACGATGAGGCGAGTTAGGGAGCAAAGAGGAAACATTGCGTTAGTCATGGTCATTGTGTTGATGACTATGGGGTTATTATTATTAAAAACCTTACATTTTTATCAAGATAATGCCCGTGATGAGTTTTTTCGTGAAAAAAACTATATCGAAGCTTTTAACCAAGCAGAATCAGCGCTAGCGTGGGGGTTAAAGCAATCTTGGCGGTTAACGACGTACAGAGGGGCAAATTGGCAATGCCAACGACCACCAACTCAAACGTGGGTGAGCTGTATTAAACATTATAAGAGTGGGCAGTTTGTTTTATCGGGCAAAGGTCTATATAAAGGGCGGCACTATGTGACGGTTTATCGTTGGGTCGCGCCTATCTCTAAAACTCAAAAAGTCAGGCCACGTATAAAAGGTTGGTTGGATTATTGCCCTGTTAATCAAAAAGGATTTTGTTCATGAGGTCGCCCACCAGTCAACAGGAAGGTTTCGCATTAATAGAATCAATGATCGCCCTCGTTGTTTTTGCTATTTTGTTAATTGCTCTGTTAAACTACAGCCAATATATTACCTTGAATTTCAATTGGATATTTCATAATTCAATAGCATTAAGAGAGTTACAGAGCAATTTGGAACGCACAACGGTGGGTGTGGTGCCCATCCTTGAAAATTCAGGGGGTATGTACCCCGATTGGCAGCTAAGCTCACAGACATTCACCGTATTAGATGGTTGTCGTGATATCAAAGTAACCCTATCAACGACTAGGCAAGCACTTTCTCTAAACCGCTGGTTTTGTAGAACAGGAGATAACAATGTTTCAGGTTTATCATTCTAATCAGTTAGAGCTGTTAAAGAAACTGATAGCTCACTTAATGGAGAATGAGCCTCTTTCTCACCCGTTCGAACAAGAGATAATCTTGGTACAAAGCCCCGGTATGTCTCAATGGTTACAGATAGAATTAGCAAAACGCTTCGGAATAGCAGCGAATATTTATTATCCATTACCGGCAACCTTTATTTGGGATATGTTTCGACGGGTATTACCGGATATACCAAAAGAGAGCGCTTACACTAAGCAGGCGATGACATGGAAGTTGATGAAAATCTTACCTGAAGTGATCGATGAAGATGAATTTGAGCCACTACGCCATTACCTTCATAATGACTTAGATAAACGTAAGCTACATCAACTTGCTGGGCGTGTCGCGGATCTATTTGACCAATATTTAGTATATCGGCCTCAGTGGATTGAAAAATGGCAACAAAATGAGCTTATTGATGGTTTAGGAACCAATCAGCTATGGCAGAAACGGTTATGGCTACGGTTAGTTGCTTATACTGACTCACTTGGGCAATCCCCATGGCACCGAGCGAATCTTTATCAGAGCTTTATCGATAAATTGTCCACCACTCAGGGCGTACGAGATGCTCTACCAAAACGCATTTTTATTTGCGGTATCTCTTCATTACCACCTGTTTACCTGCAAGCATTGAATGCCATTGCAGAACACACAGATATCCATTTAATGTTTACTAACCCTTGCCGCTACTATTGGGGGGATATCCATAGCCACGCTTTTCTCGCAAAACTTCAAAAAAGAAAACTGCATCATTATATTGATAAGCATGAAATATCACGTTTTAAAATAGATGAGCATGCTCAAGGGTTATTTAATGCAGAGGGAGAGCAAGAGTTAGCGAACCCACTGCTGGCATCATGGGGAAAATTGGGGAGAGATAACCTCTATTTTATTTCACAAATCGATGGTGCAAATGAAATTTCAGCATTTGTGGATACCGATCGTAGTTGTTTACTAGAGCATTTGCAGCAAGATATTTTAGATCTCGAAAACCATGCTCAGCTAGGAACCACATTAACGGATTACAATACAAGTCAAAATAAGCGGGTATTAACCTTATCTGATCAATCCGTCACATTTCATTCTTGCCACAGTGCTCAAAGGGAAGTGGAAGTTTTACAAGACAAATTATTGGCGCTGTTTGAACAAGACCCTTCATTGACCCCGAGGGATATCATTGTGATGGTTTCGGATATTGATAGTTATACTCCATTTATCCAAGCCGTCTTTGGTAATACCGCGTCTAAGCGATATATCCCGTTTTCTATTTCAGATAGAAAAGCCTTACAAGCACACCCAATCTTACAGGCATTTATACTGTTACTCGACCTGCCTCAAAGCCGTTTTTCAACGGAGCAAGTACTCACATTACTTGAGGTCTCTGCTTTTGCTGCACGCTTTGATATTGATGAAAGGGAATTAGGCTTGTTACGCAGGTGGGTTAATGAGTCAGGTATCCGCTGGGGATTGGATGATGATAACGTTCGCGCTTTATCGCTTCCAGTGATAGGGCAAAATACCTGGGAGTTTGGTTTAAGTCGCATGCTGTTAGGTTATGCGATGGACAGTCGATATGGCCCTTGGCATGATGTTCTACCGTATGATGAGAGTAGTGGTTTAGCTGCTCAATTAGCAGGTAAACTCGCTTTATTAGTGAATACACTAAAAGAATGGCGAACCTTACTAGACGTTGAAAGAACTCTTGATGAGTGGAAAGAGGTTTGCCAGCAGCTAATTGATAGCTTCTTTCACGTTGACGGAGATGCTGAGTTAGTACTTACTCTTGTTACAGAGCAGTGGCATAAAATTATCCAAAATGCGCAGGGCTCTGGCTATGATGAACAGGTGCCTTTACGCTTAATTCGGGATGAATTGGCAGTCTGTTTCGATGAAGAGAAGATCAGCCAACGCTTTTTAGCGGGAGCTATCAATTTTTGTACACTAATGCCTATGCGTTCAGTGCCCTTTAAGGTGGTCTGCTTGCTAGGCATGAATGATGGTATCTATCCTCGAACAATTCCGCCATTAGGGTTCGATTTAATGGCAGAAAAACCAGCTAGAGGGGATAGGAAGCGTAGGGATGATGACCGTTATCTGTTTTTGGAAGCATTGAATTCAGCTGCACAACAGCTCTATATCAGTTATATCGGCTTATCTATCCAGGATAATCAGGTGTGTAACCCATCGGTATTGGTTACCGAGTTGTTAGATTATATTTGCCAGAGTTTCTGTCTGGAAGGCGATGAAGCCCTTAATATTGATGACAGCGCGATAAAATTAAAAGAGCATTTGGTGTTCCAACACAATAGAGTGCCATTTGCGAAAGAAAACTTTATAGCTAATTCACCCTATCAAAGCTTTGCGAGTGAGTGGTTACCAGCGGCCAAAACAACTTTTCAAGGGAACAAATCATTTATCTCTACCTTGGATGAACGAGAGCCAGTGACCGATATTTCGATTGAACAACTGTTACGCTTCTATCGGCACCCAATTAGGGCTTTTTTCCAGCAGCGCTTAAAAATTCATTTTACGATTGAAGAAACAGAGCTACCAGAAGATGAACCTTTTATTCTGGATAGGTTACAGCGCTATAAAGTGAATGAGCGACTTTTAGCCTTACTCATTAAAGATGAGAATCCGGCACCTTTATATCAGGCATTAAGGGCGGCGGGGCAGCTACCTGCAAAACAATTTGGTCAGCTTTTTTGGGAGCAGCAAGTTAAGGATATTGCGCCACTTGCGGAGAAGATTAAAGAGCAGAATGCACAACTATTTGATCACGTTATTGATATTCAAATTAATGGCATCAAAATTAATGGGGTATTAAAGAATATTCATGAAAAAGGGGTGTTGCGCTATCGGCCTGCCTATTTAACCGCAAATGATGGCGTTCAGCTGTGGGTTGAACACTTATTATTTAATTTTGCTATCGCTGAAGGTGAGAGTATCGCGTTTGGTAGAGAGAATAGCATTTGGCACTTTTCTAGTGTAAAACAAGACGATGCGAAAAAATACTTAGAGCAATTAATCACAGGTTACTGTGATGGGCTAAATTCACCACTATTATTGTTAAATCAAAGCGGTTGGAACTGGTTGTCCGCTTGCTTTGATAAAAAGAGCAAACAGTATGACTTTGTTTCTGAGGAGATTCAGCAAAAAGCACTGTCCGCATTAATGCAAAGTCTTCAAGGTTCTTCAATGAAAAGAGGTGAAATGGAAGACGATTATGTTTTACGAGTTTGTAGAAACATCGATCAGAACTTAATTCAGGCGCTGTTGGAAAATACTCAGCGTTACCTTCTGCCAATGGCAGAACATTTAAAATAAAAAGGGGAGCATTAAAGGATGCTACGTTTATCCAAAAGTATCGCTCAATTTTTCTTGTTGTTGGCCTTAGTGGCTTGGGGGGGAGCGGTAGCCGCACAACCCCTTTGGCAAGTTTTACCTGAGACTATCAATAAGAGTGAAAATGACCCAAGAACTTATCAAGCCATCAAGTTAAATAATGGCATGGTTGTTCTATTGGTGTCCGATCCTAAAGCGACAAAGTCATTAGCGGCGGTATCCATTCCTGTTGGAAGTCTAGAAAATCCAGATAGTCAATTGGGGTTAGCGCACTATTTAGAACACATGGTGTTGATGGGATCTAAAAAATATCCAGAACCAAGCAGTTTGTCTGAGTTTTTGCAAAAACACGGTGGTAGTCATAATGCAAGTACTGCCGCTCATCGTACTGCTTATTATTTGGAAGTTGAAAATAGTGCACTTCAACAAGCAACCGATCGATTGGCTGATGCATTGGCAGATCCATTGCTCGACCCAACTAATGCAGACAGAGAGCGTAATGCGGTCAATGCTGAACTGACGATGGCGCGCTCCCGTGATGGCATGCGGTTATGGCAGGTTCGTTCGGAAACGTTAAATCCTCAGCATCCGAACTCACGTTTTTCCGGTGGGAACTTAGAGACGCTACAAGATAAACCGAACAGTAAATTACAAGCAGAGCTGGTGGGTTTTTATAAGCAATACTACTCTGCAAATTTGATGAATGGTGTGCTTTATGGCGACCAGTCTATAGAGTCATTGGCAAAAATAGCAGCAGAAACCTTTGGACGCATCCCAGATCGTCAAGTCACTGCACCATCGACAGATGTGCCAGCCGTTACAGATAACGAAAAGGGGATCATCATTCACTATGTTCCCGCTCAGCCACAAAAAGCAATTCAGCTTGAGTTTAGCATAAAAAACAATATGGCTGACTTTCGTAGTAAAAGTGATGAGTATATTGGTTACCTAATTGGGAATCGCAGCCCAGGTACGCTTGCTGATTGGTTAATATCTCAAGGGCTTGCCGAAGGGATCAGTGCGTCATCAACACCAAATGCAGATCGCAATGATGGTGTTTTCTCAATTTATATTACGTTAACCGATAAAGGGTTAGCAGAGCGCGATCAGATTATTGCGGCTGTTTTCTCTTATATCGATTTACTGAAAAAAGACGGTATTAATAAAAATTATTTTGAAGAAATTGCCAATGTACTGAATCTCTCTTTTCGTTATGGCTCCATTGTCAGAGATATGAATTACATTGAGTGGTTATCAGACCAAATGATCAATGTACCAGTGAAGCATGTACTGGACTCAGATTATATTGCTGACAAGTATGATCCTGCTGCCATTAAGGCTCGTCTATCTGAATTAACGGCAAAAGATGCGAGGATTTGGTTTATTAGCCCGGATGAGCCTCATAACAAAAAAGCTTACTTTGTGAATGCACCTTATCAGGTTGATAAAATTACAGAAAAGCAGTTAGCACAATGGGATAAATTGGAATCTAAAATGAAATTTAGATTGCCTGAATTAAACCCATACATTCCTGATAACTTGTCATTAATTAAGGTTGATAAGACATATAAGCACCCAGAGCTTATCTATCAAACAGATAACACTCGAGTGCTCTATATGCCTAGCCAATATTTCGCGGACGAACCGAAGGCAACAATTAATTTATCTCTTAGAACGAAAGAGGGGATACAGGATGCTAAATCGCAAGTGACAGGCGCGTTACTGCAATATATCGCTTCTTTAAAAATGGATGAATTGCAATACCAAGCATCCGTTGCTGGGATGTCTGTTTCTGTTTCCCAAGGACTTGGCTTACAGTTTAATGCGAGTGGTTATACACAGCATTTACCTGAGTTGTTTTTATCAATGACCAAGCTTTATGTCAGCTTTGAACCTACCGAAAGGGAACTGGCTCAGGCGAAATCTTGGTATCAGGAGCAAATTAAAGTTGCTAATAATGCCAAAGCTTATGAATTAGCGATGCAACCACTGCGTCGTATCGATACCGTACCTTATTTTGAGCAAGAAGAACGGTTATCAGTGCTTGATAGCATTTCGCTAAAAGATATTACAGATTATCGTAGCAAAGTTGTGGATAGTGCAGCGCTACAGGCGATGGTTATTGGTAATTTAACCGATAAACAAAGCGTGAAAGTGATCCAAGATGCCCAAAAGTTACTTAAGAGCAAAGGAACAAATTGGTGGCGTGGTGATATCGTCGTTGTTGATAAACCATATTTAGCGGATTTCCATCACCAAGCTCAAAGTACAGATAACGCTTTGGCAGAGATATTTATCCCTGAAGGTTATAGCCGTATTGAAGGGGCGGTATTGTCTGGCCTTCTGTCTAATATCATTCAGCCTTGGTTTTACGATCAACTAAGAACAAATGAGCAACTTGGGTATGCGGTTTTTGCTTTCAAAGTTGGGTTAGGTGACCAGTGGGGAATTGGTTTCTTATTGCAAAGTAACGCAAAAACACCGGACTACTTGAACTCTCGTTACCAAGAGTTTTATCAAGTTGCGCTCGATAAGCTGAACAAACTACCAGCCCAAGAGTTTGAACAGTATAAACAATCGATTATTACTGAAATGAAACAACCTCCACAAACTTTCTATGAAGAGGTTGGACGTTATTCTTCAGACTTTAACCGCAATATTTTTACGTTCGATACCCGAGAGAAAGTACTCGCGTTATTTGAGAAAGTGACTCAGCAGCAAGTGATTGAGTACTACCAAAAAGCGGTGATGAAACGTCAAGGGTTAGCGTTGGCATCTCAAGTTATTGGTCAAGATGTCAATGAAAAAACAGGATATGCACCACTAAAAGGCTGGGTGTTCTATCCGAATGCGTCAGAATTTCAAAAAATCTTGCCAGTTAAGGAAGATGCGAAGTGAGTAAAATGCAGATAAGTTCCCAATTGTTAGATGCTTTTTCGTTACCATTACAAGGCCAACGGTTAATTGAAGCCTCTGCGGGTACAGGCAAAACCTATACGATAGGGATACTCTATCTGCGTTTACTATTAGGGTTAGGGGGGGAGAATGCTTTCCCCCGACCTCTTACAGTTGAAGAAATTCTCGTAGTGACATTTACAGAAGCCGCAACTAATGAATTACGAGGGCGTATACGTGAGCGAATTCATAAAATGCGCCTTGCTTGTATCCGTGATGGGGTCGGTTTCGAAAAAGAGCCGGAATATTTAGAGCTACTCTCGCAAATTCCAACACCAGAGCAACGTGAGTTTGCCATAAATTGGTTACTTACCGCTGAGCGTCAAATGGATGAAGCTGCGATTTATACCATTCATGGCTTTTGTCAGAGAATGTTAGTTCACAATGCTTTTGAATCAGGCGTTTTATTTGAACAGACGATGATCCAAGATGAACTTCCGATTCAAAAGCAAGCTTGTGCTGATTTTTGGCGGCGTCATTTCTATCCACTCGATTATTCAATGGCAAAAGTTGTTTTGTCACAATGGAATAGTCCGGAAGCACTACTGGCGGATATTAAGCCTTTTTTACAAGGTGATATGCCATACATAGTTAATGAAACGCCAAATAAAGAAACCTTTGAAGAGCGTCACCAGCGTTTAATCGAACTCATTACTCAAGTGAAGTCTTTATGGCTAGCAGGGTGCTCTGAGATTGAAAAACGGATTGTTAGCTCGGATGTTGATAAACGTAGTTATAGCTCGCGCTTTTTACCGAGCTGGTTAGATAAAATGGCACGCTGGGCAGAGGAAGAGACACAAGATTACCAACTGCCAAAAGAAATTATTCGGTTTTCGCAAGCTGCCTTACATGATAAATCGAAAAGTGGCTCAGGCCCTGAGCACGAGGTATTCGCGCTCATTGATGAACTTCTTTCGCAATCCCTAACTATTAAAGATCTGATTATTCCCGTTGCCATAACAGAAGTTAGGCAAAACATTGCCCGAGAAAAACACAGTAGAGGCGAAATGGGGTTTGATGATTTGCTCACTCGCTTAGATAACGCATTAAAAAAGCAGGGCGGAGATTACTTAGCTAAAGCCATTAGCCAGCGTTTCCCTGTTGCGATGATTGATGAGTTTCAGGATACCGACCCTCAACAATATCGTATTTTTCAGCGGATTTATCATGAGGTTGAAAATAGTGCATTGTTATTTATTGGTGACCCTAAACAAGCTATTTATGCGTTTCGCGGCGCTGATATTTTTACTTACATTGCAGCGAAAAAGCAGGTTAGTGCTCACTATACACTAGAAACTAACCATCGCTCCTCCGAGCAAATGGTTGAAGCTGTTAACCGTATTTTTAGCCATTGCGAAAAACCTTTTATTTTTGAGCAGATCCCATTTAACCCTGTCAACTTTGCAGCCAAAAATGCGGGCAAGATATTAAAGCATCATGGTCAAGCAGTAAAAGCGCTAACATTTTGGCAAATTGATGCAGAAGCGGTTTCTATTGCTGATTATGAGCAAACAATGGCATCACAATGCGCCGCACAGATCAGTCAATGGTTACAAGGGGGAGCTGAGGGAACAAGCTTATTTCAGCATAGTGATGGAAAACAACATCCGGTTTCTGCGGCTGATATTACAGTCTTGGTGAGAAGCCGACGTGAAGCAACACTGATCCGTGATGCACTCAATCAGTTGGGTATCCCATCTGTCTTCCTATCGAATAGAGAAAGTGTTTTTGCGACCCAAGAAGCGCGTGACCTTTTATGGATCTTACAAGCGGTACTGTCGCCAGAAAAAGAGCGTATTTTACGTAGTGCACTAGCAACGGGAACTTTAGGGCTAAACGCCAAAGAGATTGATGCGCTAAATTACGATGAAAAGGCATGGGAAGCGCTGGTGGATGAGTTTTCTCAATACGCGCTAATTTGGCGTAAGCGCGGGGTTCTGCCGATGCTTCGGGTTCTGATGGCGGAGCGCCATATTGCAGAATCATTGCTTTCTGCCGTGGAAGGTGAACGTCGTTTAATGGATTTGATGCATATTGGTGAACTGCTTCAAGAGATGTCTCTTCAATTAGAAGGTGAGCACACATTAGTGCGTTGGTTAACACAGCAAATTGCTCATCCTGATCATCAATCGAACGCACAGCAAATGCGTTTAGAAAGTGATAAACACCTAGTTCAAATCAGTACCATCCACAAATCAAAAGGCCTTGAATACAAGATTGTTTGGCTGCCATTTGCGAGTAATTTTTTACCACAATCAAAGGCGCTGTACCATGACAGGGAGAATTACGGCACTCATTTAGACTTAGATGATAGTGAAGAGAACGTTGCGCTTGCGGATGAAGAGCGTTTGGCGGAAGACTTACGGCTACTCTATGTTGCCTTAACACGTGCAATCTATCATTGTAGTGTTGGTATTGCGCCAATAATTAAAGGTAACCGCAAGAAAAGTGGTGAAACCGACCTACACTTATCTGCTTTGGGGTATTTAATTCAAAAGGGAGAAGCAGGGGATTTTAGCTTACTCAATAAAGGATTAGCAGAGCTCGCCGGTACTGCGATTAGTGTGGAGCGCATTGAGTATACAGAATCTATCTCAATGTCTTTTGATCAAGATGATAATGAGTCATTGTCAGCTAGGGATATTACTCGCTTCTTTGACTACTATTGGAGAGTAACCAGTTATTCAGGGTTGAGCTATAGCAGTGGTCATAGTGGCAGTGGTAATGAGCAAGCGATAAGTGCTGAGCAGCTTGCGACCTCACTGGCACCTAAAATAGATGTGGAAGCTAGCTTAGATGCTACTTTACCAGAAATCGATGAATTTACGTTGACACCACATCTGTTTCCCCGCGGAACTGCACCGGGAACTTTTCTTCATGAACTTATGGAAGAAATGGACTTTTCACAAGAGATCCCCCTTGAATGGTTAGTTGAGAAATTGCAAGGAGCAGGGTTTGATACCAAATGGGCTGACATGTTACAGGCATGGCTGGCGGCTATAGTGGATGCGCCACTGGCAGATGATGGTTTATGCTTGTCTGCATTAGCGCCTCAAGATATGTTAGATGAACTACAGTTTTATCTTCCTATTGATAACTTGCTTCAAGCTGAAGATGTTGATCGCATTACTCATCGATATGATCCGCTATCTGCGGCTTGCCCTCCGCTTAATTTTGAAAAAGTACAAGGTATTTTAAAAGGGTTTATCGATTTAACGTTTTTATGGAAAGGGAAATTTTATCTCCTTGATTATAAATCAAATTACCTCGGTGATGATGCGGCTAGCTATACGCAATCTGCGATGGCTGAAGCGATGATTGACCACCGTTATGATCTTCAATATCAATTATATTCATTAGCGCTGCATCGTTACCTTAAACAGCGGTTACCTAACTATCAGTATGATGTTCATTTTGGTGGCGTCTATTACCTCTTTCTTCGTGGCATTGATCGGGCAGAGTCAAAAAATGGTATTTTTTATTATCGACCAGAAAAGGCATTTATCGACGAACTGGACCAACTATTTCGTAACGCACAAGAGGGAAGTGAGCCATGATGAAAGCGCTGTTTAATAAAGCGCTCGAAGCGCGATTATTCACTCCCCTTGATATCCAGTTTGCTTATAACATTACACAAGAGCAAAACCCAACATTATTACTGCTTACCGCATTATTGAGTGCTGAGACGATGGCAGGGCATGTCTGCTTGTCATTATCTGATTTCAGTCAGGAAAAACTGTTTGCAGGGCGCCATCCTGAACTTGCAGACGAATTTTGGCACGCAATAGGTACACCTGATCCAGAAACCATTTATCACCTAGTTAAAAATGCCCCTTTTGTCTGCCTAGCGGGGGAAAGTGAATTATCCCCCTTGGTGTTATCGGGGGAGTTTTTATATTTTCAGCGGCTATGGCAATATGAGCAAAGTGTTTCAGACTACTTTTCACACACCGGACTACCTCAATATGATGCTCAGCGCATTAAAGGAATATTAGACGCTCTTTTCCCGCAAAGTGATGAAATTGACTGGCAAAAAATAGCTGCCGCAGTGGCTGTCACTAGCCGAGTTTCCGTGATTTCAGGGGGGCCTGGCACGGGGAAAACAACCACAGTTGCTCGAATTTTAGCGGCATTGGTTAAATTGGCTGTAGAGAATAAACAACGTATTCAAATTGAATTAGCAGCGCCGACAGGTAAAGCTGCGGCACGTTTAACAGAGTCGTTGGGGGCAGCACTCGATGGCTTGTCATTGACCGATGAAGAGCGACATATGTTGCCTAATCAGGCAAAAACACTGCATAGGCTATTAGGGGCACAACCTGAAAGCCAGCAATTCCGCTATCACCGTGATAATTTATTAACACTGGATATTTTGATTGTTGACGAGGCTTCCATGGTGGATTTACCCATGATGGGTAAATTAATCGAAGCCTTGCCAGTAAATGCCAAATTGATCTTTTTAGGGGATAAAGATCAATTAGCATCCGTCGAAGCGGGGGCTGTACTTGGAGATATTTGCCAATTTGCGGATCAAGGATATAGCCCTCAACGTGCCCAAGAATTGGCTCAACTGACAGGATACGCACTCGATCACTTTACATCAAATACAGGCCCTTTGATCAGAGATAGCCTCTGCCTACTGCGTAAAAGTTACCGTTTTTCGGCTTCTTCGGGTATCGGGCAGCTTGCTTTTGCGGTTAATGATGGAGATACCAAGCGTGCTGAAAAGTTATTAAACAGCACATTAAATGACGTGCATACTTATTTACAAGAAAGTGAGGATGATTATGCACAGATGTTGATAGCGGCATCTAATTTCTATCGAGATTATCTTCTATCAGTAAAAGCTAGACAGGATCCGGCTGAGATTTTATTTAAATTTAATCAATTTCGTTTGTTGACAGCTTTGAGAGATGGCCCCTATGGTGTAACAGGGATAAACGAAAAATTAGAAAAACTGCTTCATCGGCAGGGGCTTATTCATCGGCCATTAAACCAAATAAATAAACATTATGCAGGTAGGCCAATTATGATCAGCCGAAATGATAGTCCATTAGGGCTATTTAATGGCGATATAGGGATAATCCTGCCTGATGAAGAAGGGGCACTTAGAGCTTATTTTCAGTATCCCGATGGCTCAATTAAGGGGATCCAACCTAATCGGTTGCCTTTACATGAAACAGCATATGCAATGACTGTACATAAATCACAAGGTTCAGAGTTTGCTCATACCGCCTTAGTACTACCGAAGGTATATTCACCAGTCGTCACTCGAGAGCTTGTGTATACTGCAATAACTCGCGCCAAAAAAGAACTTTCTTTGTATTGCACGATTAAGATTTTACGCCGTGCCATTGAGACACCGACGAAACGACGTAGTGGCTTAGCAATACAGCTCATGAATGTAAAATAAACGTAGTAGCCTTGGCTACATAATTAGACTTAAATGCAAAAGGTAATAATATGGATACCCAGCCAACAACGACGGCAATAACAGTCACACTTAAAGCGAGAATTCAGCCAGAAAGACGTGCAGACTTAGAAGATGCCTTTATGCATGTTATGCAAAGTATGGAAAAAGATATTCATGTGACAGGTGGTGGCACGTTACTTTCAGACAATGGTGAAATTGATGAGTGTGATATTGAGTTATCTGTTGCAGAGGCGAATGATGAAAATATCAGCTTAATTATTCAATTGTTTTCATCCATGTTGGCGCCGAAAGGATCACGTTTAGTTATTCATGGTGAAGACACTGTGATTGAATTTGGTGATGAAGAAGGGTTAGCCCTTTATTTAAATGGTACTGATTTGCCCGACGAAGTTTATGAAAATAGCGATATTAACGATATTTTCGATAAATTAGATGAGGCTGTAGAAGATATTGGTGCGATCCATGGTGTGTGGGAAGGCCCTACAGAAACAGCATTCTATTTCTATGGCGCATCATTTGCCGAAATGTCATCACTGCTACAACCTTTAATCGATAGCATACCGCTATGCCAAAAATCAAGAGTGGTACAAATCGCCTAGGTTGATTGACTAACCTGACAGTAAGTAAATTGTCAGGTTAGTCGAGCTAAAGCCTATTTATCGGCTTTTGCATGTAAATCTAGCATCAAAATTTTAGAACGGCGTTGGTAGTTATATAGCGCCTGTTTTTTCAATGGCAACATCTCAATCTCTGCGGGAATAAAGCCCCTTTCTTGGAACCAATGAATACTACGTGTGGTTAAAACAAATAGCTTTGCTAACCCTAATTGCTTAGCCTGTAGGGAAACACGATGTAAAAGTTCTTCTCCCCGCGAAGAGCTACGGTAGTCAGGATGCACGGCGACACAAGCCATTTCCCCCAGTTTTTCTTCGGGGTAAGGGTAGAGAGCCGCACAAGCAATCACTAAGTTATCTCGTTCAATGATCGTAAATTTATCGATTTCCATCTCAAGTTGCTCCCGTGAACGTCTTACAAGGATGCCTTGCTGCTCAAGAGGGCGAATTAACTCAAGAATACCGCCGATATCATTAATATTAGCACGACGGATTTGTTCGGCGCTTTCCATGACAATTTGCGTACCAATGCCATCGCGCGAAAAGAGCTCTTGGATTAGCGAGCCATCTTCTTGATAACTTAATAAATGGCTGCGACGAACACCGCGGCGGCAAGCTTTCGCCGCGCCACGTAAAAAGCGCACAGTACCTGAATAATAATCCCCTTCGGATTCCAGCTCTTGGATCCTATCTTCGGCTTCATCGGGGAATAATTCTGATAAAATATTGCCATCTTTATCAGCGACTCCTTGTGAAGAACAAAAGCCGATTAACTTTTCAGCCTTCATTTTCACTGCGAGTTGAGTGGCTATTTCCTCAGAAGTGAGATTAAAACTTTCACCAGTAACAGACACGGCAACCGGACCAATAAGTACGATAGAGCCATTATCCAGTTGTTTATTGATAGCATCTTCATCAATGCGGCGGATACGCCCGCTATGGCAGTAATCAACGCCATCATCCACACCGAGTGGTTGCGCGATCACAAAGTTACCGCTGACAACACTAATATGAGCGCCTTGTAAAGGTGTGTTACTCAGACTCATCGATAAACGAGCCGTAATATCAAGTAATAAGGCACCAGAGGCTTGCTTAACGTATTCAAGTGTATTCGCATCCGTTACGCGGGTATGTTTATGATAAACAGCCTCATAATTATGCTCGGCTAAAATATCTTCGATTTGAGGGCGAGCGCCGTAAACTACGATAATGCGGATACCAAGACTATGTAATAATCCTATATCATTGACAATACTCGGAAAATTCTCATGCGCAATTGCTTCTCCACCAAGCATAATAATAAATGTTTTGCCGCGGTGGGCATTGATATAAGGAACCGAATGGCGAAACTCATCTACCAATTCGGTGCTGCGCTCTTTCATAACCACCCTCTTAACTGAATTTTTATTCGCTATTAATGTATTTTTATTCTTTTTAGCGATAAATATCAAGCAAAATATAGGATAAGACTTGTAACATTTTTATTATTTGGGTTTACATATCTCTATATTTAAATGTGTATTCTTGATGACAGTATGCGAATGATTCGCTAGAGTTTATGTTTCTGGCCTCTATTTGGCTTTTGTTCTAAAATCACCTGATATTCAGTTTTAGGTTCGGAATTATTGATGAGTCACCCAGATCACTGTCCATCTAAACGCCGCCTTTTACAAGGAGCGGCAGCGGTTATGTTGCTTAGTGTCAGCCCATTTGGCTTTGCTGCGAATACAAATGTGATCGCAGTACGTATCTGGCCTGCATCAAGTTATACGCGCGTGACGCTAGAATCGAGTGCTCCATTAAAATATCGCCAGTTGGTACTGCATAACCCTGAACGCATCGTTATCGATTTGGAAGGGGTACAGCTGAACAACATTCTGAAGCAGATGGGAACTCAAATCCAATCTCGCGACCCGCATTTAAAATTAGTACGGGTCGGGCAGTTTGATCCAAAAACAGTGCGTCTTGTTTTTGAAGTCAAAAATAAAGTCAGCCCACAGATTTTTACTATCGCGCCCGTTGCTGAATTTAAAAACCGTTTGGTGTTAGATTTCTATCCGGGTAAAGGGGTAGAAACATCGGACGATCCATTGCTTGCCTTATTGGAAGATTATAATAAAGGCGATTTAGAAGAGAAAATGCCTGCTCAGGCGAAGAAACCGGGTAAAGCAGGTCGAGATCGCCCCATTATTATTATGATTGACCCAGGGCATGGGGGGGAAGATCCCGGCGCAATGGGGAAATACAAAACGCGAGAAAAAGATGTGGTTTTACAAATCGCTCGCCGTTTGAAAGCGTTAATCGATAAAGATCCCAAAATGCGTGCCTATATGACTCGTAACGAGGATGTATTTATTCCATTGAAGGTTAGGGTCGCTAAGGCTCGAAAAATGCAGGCAGACTTGTTTGTTTCGATTCACGCTGATGCCTTTACCAATCGCTCAGCTCACGGTTCATCTGTGTTTGCCTTATCGACTAAAGGTGCCACCAGTAATACCGCTCGTTACCTCGCTCAGACACAGAACGAGGCTGACTTAATTGGTGGGGTGAGCAAAAGTGGTGATGTTTACCTTGACCATACCATGCTTGATTTAGTGCAAACAGCAACCATTAATGACAGCCTCAAATTTGGTGATGAGGTTTTAAAGCGCATGGGCAAAGTCAATCGGCTACATAAAAATAAAGTTGATCAGGCAGGCTTTGCGGTATTGAAGGCGCCGGAGATCCCTTCAATCTTGGTTGAAACAGCCTTTATCAGTAACTTAGAAGAAGAGCGTAAATTGAAAACCGCTAAGTTCCAGCAGCAGATGGCGGAATCTATCTTCCAAGGGATTAAAGCCTATTTTCGTAATGGCGGCGAATTAGCGATTAGAAATTAGCCGCTAGAATAAAATCGATAAATTAGAAAAGGTGACTGGCTGAAAAGTGAGTTGCCTTTTTTATTATTGCATTGATTTAATAGGAAAAATAAGAATTGGTTGCGGGGGCCGGATTTGAACCAACGACCTTCGGGTTATGAGCCCGACGAGCTACCAAGCTGCTCCACCCCGCGACTGAAGAGGTAAATATAACAGGGGATATTGGTTGCGGGAGCCGGATTTGAACCGACGACCTTCGGGTTATGAGCCCGACGAGCTACCAGGCTGCTCCATCCCGCGCCTGAAATATTTTTGATACTAATTTGAAGATTGGTTGCGGGGGCCGGATTTGAACCGACGACCTTCGGGTTATGAGCCCGACGAGCTACCAAGCTGCTCCACCCCGCGTCCGATAGCGGGCACTATACTCGGGATGAGATCTGATGCAAGTTTTTTTGTGTATTTTTTTCAAATTTCCGCATAGATAGAACAAAATATACACTTAGTGGTCAAATATTAATCATTTTAATGGGGCGGTGAGATTGATTAACAGGCAATAGGCTAAATCTTTTTTTAGAGTCGATGATAAAAAATAAATGTGAATTATCCATTGCGGGGAAAAATAATAACCAGTAATAAGTCCACAATTTGTACGGCGATAGGAGAGTAAGTATTTTTAGCCGTTTCATTCTTTATGTGGGTTTGCTATTGTGCGCTTCATATTGGATTGGAGTGGGCGATATAACATGAAATTATGGCAAAAATGGTGTGTAGCAGGTGCGTTTGTATCTTTACTTGTTGGCTGTCAATCTCACCCGACAGATCAAGGGCAGCAGTATAAAGATGGACGTTTAAAGCAAGATCTTCAGCAAGTAAGCCAAGTAAATGTTCAAGGGCGCCCAATCAATTCACAAGATTTTTATCGGCAAGTTAATGAAATCAAGAATGCGTCACCGCGTTTGTTTCAAGGTAACAATGATACCTATCATGCGATTGAAAACTGGCTAGTTGCAGGGGGAGATCCTAAAAAACTGGCGAGTTTCAACTTAACCGCCTTTCAAATGGAAGGGGTGGATAATTATGGTAACGTACAATTTACTGGGTATTACACGCCGGTTATCCAAGCTCGCCGTACCAAACAGGGGGAATTTCAGCACCCACTTTATGCAATGCCACCTAAAGGGAAAAAACGCCTCCCCAGCCGAGCCGCGATATACAATGGTGCTTTAAGCGATAAACTCATTCTAGCCTACAGTAACTCCGCCATGGATAACTTTATGATGGAAGTTCAAGGTAGCGGCTATGTGGATTTTGGTGATGGTAGCCCGCTGAATTTCTTTGGTTATGCGGGGAAAAATGGGCATGCTTATAAGAGCATAGGTAAAGTGCTTGTCGATCGTGGTGAAGTGCCGTTAGAGAAAATGTCACTGCAAGCGATCCACGATTGGGCGAATAGCCATAGCGAACAAGAAGTACGCGAATTACTCGAACAAAATGCTTCCTTTGTTTTCTTCAAACCACAATCATTTGTTCCTGTCAGAGGCGCTAGTGCAGTACCGTTAATTGCTAAAGCATCAGTCGCATCGGATAAAACACTTATTCCGCCAGGCACAGCGCTATTAGCAGAAATACCTGTACTTGATAATGCAGGGAAATTTACGGGACGCTATGAAATGCGTATGATGATTGCCCTAGATGTTGGTGGTGCAATTAAAGGACATCATTTCGATATCTATCATGGAACAGGTCATGAAGCAGGTAGAATGGCCGGTTTTTATAATCATTACGGAAGAGTGTGGGTGTTGAAAAAGAGCCAGCCACTTTTCGGTCATATGTAGTTATTAAGGTTACTATTTACTATGCAAACTAAGCTTTCAGATGCTTGGATGCAGCGTTTTGCTGGGATCGGACGTCTTTATGGACAGCAAGCGCTATCACTTTTTGCTCGTTCTCATATTTGTGTTATTGGGATTGGGGGCGTCGGCGTTTGGGCTGCGGAAGCACTCGCACGGACGGGAATAGGGCAGATTACCCTGATTGATATGGATGATATCTGTATCACTAATACCAATCGTCAGTTACATGCACTTAAATCCACAGTGGGTCAGCCAAAAGTTGAAGTCATGAAAGCACGGATTTTAGAAATAAATCCTGAATGCGTTGTGAATATCGTGGATGATTTTGTGAGCGTAGATAATGTGGCTGAGCTGCTCTCTACGGGGTTTGATTATGTTATTGATGCCATCGATAGTGTCAGGCCGAAGGCGGCTCTGTTGGCCTACTGTCGGCGTTATAAAATCCCCGTTGTAACGACAGGGGGAGCAGGAGGGCAAATCGACCCAACTCAGATCCAAGTAACAGACTTAGCGAAAACGATCCAAGATCCCCTTGCCGCAAAATTACGTGAGCGCCTGAAATCCGATTTTAATGTTGTTAAAAATAGCAAAGGTAAATTAGGCATAGACTGCGTATTTTCAACAGAGCAATTAGTTTATCCGCAAAGTGATGGCTCCGTCTGTGCGGCTAAAAGTACCGCTGACGGCTCTAAAAGAATGGATTGCGCTTCAGGCTTTGGGGCGGCAACGATGGTGACAGCAAGTTTTGGTTTTATTGCAGTATCACATGCTCTGAAGAAGATGGTCGCAAAATTAGAGCGGGAAAATTCGCTCAAAAGCTGAGGCTATTTTCATAGCCTCTAGTACATTATTCGGCAGGTGTCATTTCGCTGGCAAAGTTGCGAATAGTCGTTATTAATGCGGCTATTCCATTTTGTCGAGATTCACTGAGTTGGCCAGATAACCCAGTTCTATTCAAAATATCCTCAAAATCGACAGCGAGGATCGCTTGGCTATTTTTTTGTTCCACTGCGGCTAATAAAATCGCAAATAGCCCTTTAACAACGCGTCCTTCACTATCGCCATAAAAATGAAATGTTTGGTCATCGTTGAGTCTTGCACCAATCCACACTCTGTTTTCGCAACCTTTCACTTCCTGAGTCTGCTGCTTTTGCTCATCAGTCAGAGTCGGTAGTTGACGAGCGAGTTGGATAAGCAAGCGATATTTATCTTCCCACGCTTTTTGTGCTGAAAATTGTTCAATAATCTCTTCAATTTTCAGCGTCGTACCGAAAGGGTGTGGAACAAATGTCGATATTATTGAAGTCATTCGGCTTCCTTATTCATCATTCAGTATTGAGAGTGCAAATTTTACTGCGTTAATAAATTTATCAATATCTTGCTGATCATTGTAAGGCATGACAGAGATGCGTAAGCAGCCTGTAATAGCAATTGCATCCATTAATGGTTGCGTACAATGTTGCCCATAGCGTAATGCAATTTTTTGTTCAGTCAACAATAGGCCCAAATCGCTATGATGTATGCCTGCGAAATTAAAGGAAAGTAGCGGAGTATTAGGCTGGCTATAGCAGATAAACCCCTCTAATTTGCTGAGTTCTTCGTATGCGTAGTGGATGAGTGAACAACAATAGGCCTCAGATTGGTGTAAATCGATGTGAGATAACCAATCAAGAGTGGCTGAAAAGGCAATGACGCCAGCGATATTTGGTGTGCCAGCTTCAAAACAATAAGGAACAGGAGCGGGAGTAAAGCCCTCAAAATTAACTTCTGATAACATTTTACCGCCACCATGCCATGGTGACATCGCAGCCAACAATTGTGGTTTGCCATAGCAAACGCCAAGCCCAGTTGGGCCATATAATTTATGGGCGGAGAAAGCATAAAAATCGATATTCAAAGCGGTGACATCAATTGGGGCATGTACCACACCTTGTGCGCCATCAACGACAACGAGCGCCCCAGCCGCATGAGCTAGTGACGTTACTGCTGCTAAATTTGGTTGATAGCCAGTTACGTTTGACATCTGGGTGATAGCGATCACTTTGCTACGTGGATTAAGTAGCGGCTTAAGGCTTTCAATATCGAGGGTGTAGTGTTGAGTGACAGGCCATTTGACAATTTTTGCACCAGTTTGCTGTGCAAGAATCAGCCAAGGTAATAAATTAGAGTGGTGTTCTAATTCGCTAACAATAATTTCATCATTTGCTGTTAAATGATTTCTAAAATAACTTTGGGCAATAAGGTTAATGGACTCGGTGGTTCCTCGGGTCCAAATAATGGTATTTTCACTCTCTGCATTAATCAATTTCGCGACACGTTTCCTGCCTTGTTCATAATTTTCAGTAATTCGTAACGACTCTGGAGATTGACCTCGATAAACTGAACTGCCAGAGTGACGGTAATAGTTATCTGCGGCTTCAATCATTGAGTTTGGTTTTAAGGCTGTTGCTGCACTATCAAGATGAATCGTTTGAGAATTGATAGCTGGAAATTGTTTTCGAAATTGTGTTGCAGAAAAATGGTACATTATATGTGTTCTTTATCTAAATATTTGGCGTTTGGTTTGTAATCATAATTATTGATGATATTCTCGATTTATTCATCGAAATCTTTTGTTACATTTAATTTTACCGCTGGTTTTTATTAGAGCTTTAGAAAAAATTAGGGAAATGATTATGCCTTTTACTGCATATTGCAATCATTTTTCTTTTGTCTTTTCGGTGATCTCATCTTTGGATGGGGAAAATTCAAGAATTATCTTAAATATTTAACTGATAATATTTTTTGTAAACTGGTTAAAACCTGTCTTGAAAATGTTATTTGCAATTGTTAGGCAAAAAAAAGCACCGCAATTAAAGCGGTGCATCATAAAATCACTATGGACAGACAGGGTAAATGTACAGGAAGTGAAAAAAAACAGTAGCTAAAGCTACAAAGTCTGGCATTCCCAGACAACTTGCAAACACAACATCACAACCACAAAGCCAAAAGTTTCAAAGTAACTAAACTCTGTAACTTTTCGTTCCGGCTTAGGAAGTGTGCATACTATAGGTATTTACTGGCGTATCCTCAATGGACAATTTATAATGCTTCGGATGAGAAAAACTAATGCGTATAACCCTATCAAGTAGAAGTGATTATGTCTAAAAGATTACCGCCACTTAATGCGTTAAGAGTGTTTGATGCCGCCGCTCGTCATTTAAGTTTTACTAAAGCGGCGGAAGAGTTGTTTGTGACCCAAGCCGCTGTGAGTCACCAAATGAAAAGTTTGGAAGATTTCCTCGGGTTAAAGTTATTTCGCCGGCGCAATCGTTCTTTGCTGTTAACAGAAGAAGGCCAAAGTTATTATCTTGATATTAAAGAGATATTTTCTTCTATTAATGAGGCGACAAGGAAATTACAGGCGCGAAGTGCTAAGGGAGCATTAACGGTTAGTTTATCCCCTAGTTTTGCAATACAGTGGCTTGTCCCGCGTCTTTCTAGCTTTAACCAAGCTTATCCGGGGATTGATGTTCGTATTCAGGCCGTTGATAGGGAAGAAGATAAATTAGCGGATGATGTTGATGTGGCTATTTTCTATGGGCGAGGAAATTGGTCTGGTCTAAGGACGGATAGGCTGTATGCTGAATATTTAATGCCAGTTTGTTCTCCGTTATTATTAACGGGGGCGCATCAATTAAAGCAGCCTGAAGACTTAGTCAATCATACGTTATTACATGATTCTTCTCGTCGGGATTGGCAAGCTTATATTCGCCAATTAGAATTGCACAATATTATCAATGTACAACAAGGCCCTATTTTTAGTCATAGTGCTATGGTCATTCAAGCCGCAGTACATGGTCAGGGTGTCGCTTTAACAAATAATGTTATGGCAAAAAATGAAATTGATGCAGGTCGTTTGGTTTGCCCATTCAACGAGGTATTGGTGAGTAAAAACGCGTTTTACCTTGTTTGTCAGGAAAACCAAGCTGATTTGGGAAAAATAGCTGCATTTCGTCAATGGATCTTGACTCAAGCAGCAAGCGAGCAAGAAAAACTGGGGTTTATTACGGGTGACCAAGATATGGCGCTTATTCAGTAATCATATATACCCGTTATTTTTCAAGTTGCAGTTGGTTGCATAGATAGGTAAAACGGCACTCAGTTTATCGTGTTTATCGGGATTTTAAATTAACCCATTGATGCAACTGGGATTATTTAGGGTATGGTTAATAAAAGGTGTTACTGTGAATAGTCGTTTGATGTTAATTTTTGCTGGGATTAGTGGCTTTTTTACTGTGGCTTTTGGTGCCATTGGCTCTCATGCGCTTTCGTCGATTATGAGTGCTCATCAGATGGAATGGATTGAAATCGGTTTGCGGTATCAGATGCTACATACAGTAGCTTTAATGGTGCTAGGGGCGATTTTATTGCGTAAAGTGGTTCTATGGTTTTACTGGTGTGGCGTTTTTTTCGCCGTAGGCATACTTCTTTTCAGTGGTAGCCTTTATTGTATGGCCTTGTTACAGGTAAAATACTTTTCCTATTTTACGCCAATAGGGGGAGTTTGTTTTCTTATTGGCTGGCTGTTGGTCGTTATCGGCGCTATGCGTCTAAGGAAACCGGCGTTACGCCATGAGTAATAAAATTGCATTATATTGCCGTCCAGGCTTTGAAAAAGAGTGTGCGGCCGAAATTACAGATAAAGCTGGGCAAAAAGAGGTTTATGGTTTTGCGCGCGTCAAAGAAAATAGCGGTTATGTTATTTTTGAATGCTATCAAGCTGAAGATGCCGATAAACTTGCCCGCGAGCTACCTTTTCGTGAGCTGATTTTTGCTCGTCAAATGTTTGTGGTTGGGGAACTGCTTAAAGATTTACCTCCAGAAGATCGTGTTACCCCCATTGTGAATGCGCTGAGCCAGCAGGTTGAACGGGCAGGCGATCTTCGCGTTGAAGTTGCTGATACTAATGAAAGCAAAGAGTTGATGAAATTTTGCCGTAAATTTACGGTGCCTTTGCGTAATGCTTTACGACAAGAAAAAGTTTTACTGGCTAAAGAGAATTTCAAACGTCCGGTTATCCATGTTTTCTTTATTGCTTCAGGCTGTTGTTATACCGGATATTCTTACAGTTCGAATAGCTCGCCATTTTATATGGGGATCCCTCGGCTTAAGTTTCCATCGGATGCACCTAGTCGCTCAACATTGAAATTAGAAGAGGCATTTCACATATTTATCCCTTACGATGAGTGGGATGAGCGGCTAGCAAGCGGTATGAATGCGGTGGATCTTGGTGCATGTCCGGGGGGATGGACCTACCAATTAGTTAAGCGCAGTATGATGGTTCATGCCGTGGATAATGGTCCGATGGCGCAAAGCTTGATGGACACGGGGCAAGTTAGGCACCATCAAGTCGATGGTTTTAAATTCGAGCCAAATACGAAAAATATTACTTGGTTAGTGTGTGATATGGTTGAAAAACCGGCGAAAGTCGCTGCGTTAATCACGGAGTGGCTATTGCATGGGTGGTGCCGTGAAACCATTTTCAACTTAAAGCTACCGATGAAAAAGCGCTATGAGGAAGTGTCTCATATCCTTGAAAAGATGCGTACACAATTGGCAGAAAATGGCATCAATGTGCGGATCCAAGCGAAACAGCTGTACCATGACCGCGAAGAAATTACCGTTCATGTACAACGTATTTGGTCTGCTTATGCACCAATACGCGACTAAATCTGATATTTAGTAAGAACATATCATATAGCAAAAACTGCTTCCTAAACGCTGGTTAACAGTGAATGAAGAGGCAGTTTTTTATTGCTTATGGTTTGGGGTGATAGCGCAATTGGTTCAGGTTCCCTTGCAACTGAATATCTGTTCTTAAGGTTGCAATATCGCGGCAAACTTTTGCTATATCAAACTGACCAATAAGCTTTTTTCTCCATTTTTCATCAACGCTATCTAAATGAGCAAATAAGTTCTCAATGGAGTGGTATTGTTGTAGCAGTTGTGTGGCACTTTTAGCACCAATTCCCGCGACACCAGGCACTTTACTGCTGCTGATCCCCGCTAACCCCCAGTAATCAGGTAATTGGCAAGGTTTTACGCCAAATTCTTTTTCGATAAAAGGCACATCTAACCAGCGTTTTTGAAAATAGTCGCGAATACGAATTGAAGGCGACAGTAGTTGGCAATAGCCTTTATCAGTAGAAACGATAGTGACAGTTTGCCCTGCATCGGCGATTTTCTTGGCTAAAGTTGCCGCTAAATCATCCGCTTCGTCACCACTTGATTGCCAGCAGTGGACGCCTTTTGCTTCGAATTGTTTGACTAATGAAGGTAGCTCAGCATATAAATTTTCAGGCATGGGCTGACGGCCTGCTTTATAGTCAGGCAGTTTTTCATGCCGCCAGCTATTGTGCCTACCTTCCTCATCGAATACTGCAACAATATGGGTCGGTGAGGTGTGAGAGATAAGCTGTGCTACCGCAGATAAGCAGGCATCGCCGCAAGGACTGCCTTGTACGGCATGTATGCGGCGAATTAAATTAAGTGCATCAATTATCAGTAAGTGGATCATAAAATTTACGCCATCCTTGGCCTCATTATATTATTTCACTATTTCGTAGCAAGGCTCATAGGCTGTTCCACCCGGCAGTTTCATTCGATGTTGGTCGACAAAACCGCGCAGTAGAATATCCATGCGTTGCATAATTTCTTTATCACCATGAATTTTAAACGGGCCATACTGTTCAATAGCCTTCATACCGACTTCTTTCACGTTACCCGCAACGATACCAGAGAAGGCTCTTCTAAGATCAGAGGCCAGTTTTTCTGGTGATTGACCTGGATACAGATTCAGTGACGCCATATTTTCATGAGTCGGCTCGAAAGGATGCTGTAATTCAGGGTTGATCTTAATTGACCAGTTAAAGCTATAAGCATCGCCTGTGCTACGACGGTTGTCTTTCACCAATGGCATGTGTTTTTTCATTACACGAGCGACTTCTTGGGGATCATCAATGATGATTTGATAGTGTTTGCTGGCTTCTTCACCAAGTGTATGACGAATAAAATCATCTAACACAGAGAAGTACTCGGCACTTTCTTTTGGCCCCGTTAAAACCAATGGCAATACTTGTTCGCTATTTTCAGGATCCATCAAAATGCCTAGCAAATAGAGAAGCTCTTCTGCTGTACCGACGCCCCCAGGGAAAATAATGATCCCATGCGCTAAGCGAACGAATGCTTCAAGGCGCTTTTCGATATCAGGCATGATGATAAGCTCATTGACTAAAGGGTTAGGTGGCTCAGCAGCAATGATAGATGGCTCTGTTAGGCCGATAAAACGGCTATTTTTATAGCGTTGTTGAGCATGGCCAACAGCCGCCCCTTTCATTGGGGCTTCCATGGCTCCAGGGCCACAACCTGTGCAGATATTTAGCTCTCTTAAACCAAGCTCATTACCGACTTTACGGCCATATAGGTACTCGGTTTCGTTGATTGAGTGACCACCCCAGCAAACAATCATGCTTGGATCTTCATCAAGATGCAGTGTACGCGCGTTACGTAATATAGAGAAAATGACGTTAGTTAGGTGAGTGCCATTTCCCAGATCTAAATGCATTTTTTGCTCTGCATTGATGATTTGAGCATGAACAAAGAGGATATCACGCAGTACCGCAAACAGGTTTGCTTGTATAGAACGGATGATTTTACCATCGACAAAAGCATCTTGAGGTGGGTTAATTAGCTCAAGTTTGACACCGCGCTCACGTCGTAATACGTTGATATCGAAGTCAGTATGCTTATCCAATAAATCTTTACTGTTGTCTGTTAAGCTCCCTGAATTTAAAACCGCTAATGAGCAGTTTCTGAACAAGCGATACAAATGACTGCTTGCGGTACGCTTTAACATATCAACTTCAAGTTGAGATAAGAGATCCATGGATCCTAATGGACTGATATGAGTAATCATTTTTTTCCCTTTTAAATCATTTTATTACGGATTGCTCTCCGAAATAATTCGAAATAAATCCAATATCAAATTTCGATTTTTTTCCAACTAAGACCCCTATCATCCTGATACATTCTGGTCATATCCATTGATTTGTGTCCTAAAAGCTGGTTAGCGAACTCATTTGATTTTTCATTCCCATACACTCTGGATGCTAGGCTTCGGATTTCGTGGAACGTCGGCGGAGAACCCTCCCATGACAAACCACTTTTGCTTCTGGCTAGTGAAAAAGCCTTACCAATGGTTTTATCTGCTAGCATATCACCCTTCTGTGAAACCAGCACGAATTCCTTTCCGTTCAATTCATGCTTGCATCTATCTAGCACTGATTGCAAAGTTTTATTAGCTATATTATTTGAAATGGTAAGCGGTATTGCTATTTTAGTTCCTGTTTTCTCTTGCTCTATCCATAAGTAACCATCATAAATGTCATTCCATTTTAATTTTCTAATATCACCAGAGCGCTGTCCTGTTAATATAGCCAAATCCATACTCATGCTAACCCAAGGCTGACAGTGTTCTACAGCGGTGTTGTATATCTGAATATAATCGCTTTCTGACATCCTAGTTCTGGCTATTTTATTCCTTGGAACTCTGGTTGCTATTACGGGGTTAAAATCAACAACACCATCCGACATCGCTTCGTTAAACATATCTTTTAGAATACTCCGCATCAATCTTGCGGTAGTTATATTCCCATCCGAAACAATATTATTTATATAATCAGCAATATCTTTAGTTTTTATTTCATTTAAAGGAACATTATTGAAGCTATTTTTTATCCTTTTTAACCGTCCTTGGTAGTCATCTAGGGTCTTTTTCTTTAAATCACGGAGGAGTATAATCTCACCAAATCTGTCTATCCAATCATGAAATTTTATTGCATCATTACTTGCCATTCTGTTTATTAATGATTCTTTTTTTCCATAAATAAACAAGTTAGCCGAGATGGCTTCATTTACCGCCTCGGCTTTATTTCTTCCTATACCGTATTCAATGCCGGTTTCAGGGTTTCGGTAGCTGTAATATCCTTTTCTACAATATAGGTTAGGTGGTAGGTGAGCGTTTTTGGGACTTCTGTTTCTTGCCATCTGTCTCAATCCTTTTTAACAGTTTGCAGTTTTTATTTAATAGAATGCTTGGGTTAAGATTTTCGTAGTTTGTTATTTTTTGTGCGGATGGGTGTATTAAATATTGATACCCATCAAATGTTGGTGCTGGATATATTTTCCCAGCGCTTATCCACCGCCTTATCGTTTCATCACTTCTTCTGTGCTTTTTTGCGAATTCTCTGACTGTTTGCATTTATGCGCCTCCGTTCTTCCTTTTATATTTCTCATAATCATCCCCGCAATCTTTACTGCAATATGCGCTATTTGGTTTTGCTGGCATTTCTTCGCACCAGATGCACATTCCGTTTATTGATTTAACTATCGGCTGGCGATTTGATAATGCCGCTTGAATGTGTAATTCATTGAGTTCGTTTGCTGAGTCGATAATATCCATAATTCACCTATGCTATTTTCGATATATTATTAAATTGTAGGTCATACTTTTTCATTCTCCGCATCCTTGATTAATAGAAATAATTCCATAGCCTTGCGATAAAAATTATCGTTGTAGTTTTCCAACCCATTCCACACGCTTAACTCTGGATATTTAGCACAACTAACATCCCATGCTATTCCATCATGAGTTATAGATATGAAATTATCTTTAATAATTGTCATTGCGTTGGCTGGACTGTTGCAAGGGTCAAAGTAGGCTATGGGAAGAAAATCTCCGCCATCCATTGTTGCTAAATACACTTCTTGCTTTTCTTCTGAAGCAATGTAGTATCCATTCAAAACATGACTAGCAACTTTTTTATTAATCTCGAAGTCAGATAGTTCGGTATATTTATTCATTCTATTTTCTCCATCTTATCCCAACCTAATAAATCAGCGGCGGCATTAAAGTTATCAACGTAATCGTTGTAATCTCTATTCCAACGTGTGCCCACTGTGTCGTAATAGCCTTTATACCCCTGCATGTATTCTAATATTTTAGATTGATATTCGGATGCTAACTCCTCTAGCAAATCCCTTGGAACTTGAATTAGTTCACTTTCCACGAATCACCTCCCCACAAACTACCTCAACATCCCGCACCTGCATTATCTGCATAGCACGGCTCTCGCATTCTTGCTGTGTGTACAATGTATCGGTTACAGGCGTAACATATCCCTGCCAAATTAATAACAGTACAAATAGCTTCATTATTATTTAATCCAATCGATATAGTGGGATATTTATTTTTTCAGTTCTTTCTTCATTAAGATGTGTATATCCATATTCTCTGATATTATCAAAACTGCTTTCCATTATATAACCAACAGGCTCTACATCTTTTAGATTATTAATCCTGTCATTCATTTTAAGTACATTGCAACTATCGTCATTTGGAATGCTTTCTACTCCGTGTAATACAAAGTTGTTTAATATATTCTGCAATAAAGAATATTCTTCATCGTTTAAAGAAAGTATTCTCATTTTTTATTCTCACTCTCTGTCTATTTAACAATTCAGTTGCTTCTGTGATAGCTCTGTTATACCCAAAAGCATAACTATTATTTTGTGATGGGTTAGGTTCTTTAGCTGGCAATTCAACCTCCAAACTCTCTCGTGATGCTTGCCATACATCAAATAGATTTATCGTTGATGATTTATTCTTACTGCGCCACTCTTCAAACTGCTGCCTTGATTTATCCATTACTCCACCTTTTTAATGTGATTCATTACAAATTTAGTTACTTTTCGTATTTGTCGTTTTGTGGGCTTTACTGCAAACTTCTTTTCAGATAAAAGCTCACAACCATCAGAAGAAACTTTAACAATGCAAAGTGAGAAGTGACTTTCTTTAATAGTTGGTCTTTCTGCTGACATATAATAAATCGGCTTCTCAATCATATTCATCCCTCTTATTGCATCTATTTAATCGCTAGGATTAAAACGTTTCATGGCAAATACCTATTTACCTTCTACACTTAATCCGAAAGAGCAGTTACAAGCTGTGCAACTTTCGCCGACCTCCCTGTGTCGGCATTTTTTTATTCATTGCATCCCTGCGAGTTAAATTAATCTTCCGTTAAGTCAATAACATCATCAATAACACTTTGCTTTACTGCGTAATAGCCATCTTCGCCATTGAGTGTGATTTCTTCCGTGTTTTTGTAAATGCTGATAATCGCCTGTTTCAACTTCGCATTTTCTTCTTGTAACTGTTCAATAGTCATATCTATCTCCTGTTTGCATCCTTGCAAATATTCCATGAGTTATTTAAATTGACGCTCTATTTCTTCGGCTGCTTTATTTTCGTAATAATCAAAGGTAACGCTTTCTATTAAATCGTCCTGCTCTTGCTTGGATAGTTTGTCAAAGTCTTCTTCTGAAATAGCTACTGTTAAAATAACTTCTTCGTTTGTATTTGAATCTCGTATTGTTAGATTCATGGTTATATCCTTTGGTTACTGTAATAAACAGAGCTGACACCAGCCCTCGGCAATGTCCAGTTGGTCACGCTCGTATTCATCTATTTTCTGATTTATTGTTTTTCTTCTGCACATTCCCTTTGTCGTTGAATCGGGTCGGAGTTCGTGCTGGATATAATTATTTTCCATCGCGATGATGCGTCCGAAATCTTCTGGATATCTATCACGTAACATAACTAGTTCAGAGCCAGTGAGGTGAGGACAGCAAATGCATGAAGATTTACCGGGGTAATACAGGCCGACTTCCTCAACCGCTGATGATTCTTTCTCTCCGATATTCCAGTCAACCAGCGGGAACACCTGCACCCATTTATGTTCAGGCTTCCATCGTTCGGCACGTTGTGGCTCATCGGCGTTAATGCCAATGATACGCAGAATGCTTCCGGTGTGAGAATCCAGAGGAGCGCCTTTTTTATCAGCTCCCCATGCTTTTAAACACTCAGGATGATTGTTGAAATACTTGTCAGCGGTCTCAACTTTAAATCGCAGTGAGCATGATTTGCTGCCAAATGCGGCGGGAGGTAGCGTGTTTTTTTTCTCAGCAGCCTCTATGACGCTTAGCGGGTTTCCATCTTTATCCCACTTACGCAGAACGACTACTTTTGACCACTTTTTCTCATTACACCAACTTCTTAGCCAGCCAATGAAGTGATAGGTGTGCTCGAACTCCGAGCCAGTATCACAAAATACAATCTCGTCAGGCTCATAGCCGCGTTTGTACATCTCAGCAATAAGCATTGCTGTATCATCGCCCATTCCAGCCATTACGACACGGAATGAGGTAGCGAACCATGCCTTTTCAAAGGATGGCCTCTTATCAAACAAAACCATTTTGTCACCTTAGCGTTGGTTAAATCACATAAATAGCGTGGCGTGGGTAGGGGAGTCCGATAGGGGCAAAGGGGATGTCATCATCAAAATCAATGGGCGGCTCATTATTTTGTGGTGCTGGCGCTTGTGAGCGTGCAGGTGCAGCACCGCCACCACTGAATTGTTGTGCAGCTTGCGGCTGTTGAGGTTGACCCCAACCGCTTTGACCACCTTGGCTTTGGCCTGATGATTCGCCACCACGACCACCTAACATTTGCATTTTCCCATCAATGCCAACGATAACTTCCGTAATGTATTTATCTTGCCCGTCATTACCTTGATACTTACGAGTGCGCATTTTTCCTTCAATGTATACCTGGCTGCCTTTTTTCAGGTATTGGCCTGCCACCTCTGCCAGCTTTCCTTGTATGACAATGTTGTGCCAATCAGTGCGCTCTCGTTTCTCGCCTGTGTTTTTATCTTTCCACGTTTCGCTTGTAGCAACCGAAAAATTAGCAAATGCGGTTCCGTTTGGTGAATACCTCACGATCGGATCATCGCCTAAACTTCCTAGAATGATGGATTTATTGACGCCTCTTTCAGCCATTTACGTCGCCTCTTGTTTAGTTAGCTCTTCTTTTCTTAGCTCATATATCTTCTGAGCTTCCGCTTGTTCCGGTGTATCCCTGAGCGCTTTATATGCCTCACCAAACGCATTTTTAAGTACATCCATGTCTTGTGCTTCCATTGCAATATCAGTGAAGTGTGATAAATCCACCTCAGCTTTGGTGCGCCCATCATTAAGCCAATCCATTAGCTTTTTGCCCGTTGATTCATTTAACTGGGTGACTTCGGCGTTGCTGAATAATCCTGTTCTATCCTTGCTTGCCATTGCTGTGTGCGTTTCATGATTCAAGTCTAGAACAGTAGTAAATTCATACTCAACACCGTCTCGTTGCTCTGATTTCATACCTAGCTTGTCTACGCCTTTCTTACCGTTACCTTTATCAACTTGAGCAGTTTCCGTTTTACTTCTCATTGTTGCGATAATGTGCAGGTCAGATCGTAGAATTGCGTCGAGAAATGCATTGTGACGTGGTGTGATTTCACTCCATGCTGACCACGTATTACCTCGATACTTCGCTTTTGCTAGCTCGTCCAGCAATTCAAGACAGCCTCCTGAACCGCTCCATTCGTGAGTAATGCTGTCGATTATTAAATTGTCGTAACCAGCTTCCTGCGCAGCTCCGATAGCTTCAATAAATCGTTCTGGCTTGAATGGTGGATCTAACTCAAGTACGTCGAAATCAAATCGGTCAGAGTAGAGTGAGGCACTTCCTTTCTCCGTGTCTATTACTGCTGTTTTTCCGCCAAGTCCTTTGGCTATTTCCAGTGCTCCATAGGTTTTCCCTGAACCACTAGGACCCGTTAATGCAAGCCTTAGCTTTGCCTTTTTTCGCAATGCTTTTACAAATTTCATAATTACCTCCGAAATTAGTCTCCCATATTTCTACCTTCACCATACCCATACCCACCTGAGCTAATTCCTTTAGCTAAATATTTTGCGTATTGAAGTTGTTTTTCAGTGATCCGTTGCTGTTCTATGTGAGGTGGCAGAGGAGGGTAGTACTTGGCCATAGTTAAATTTGACAGCCAAACTTTTTTTGCTTCACGTTGCTCTCCTGAGCTGTTAATACCTTGTGGCATTCCTTGCCTAGATAATCCCATATCTTTTATTGCAAATTGAAGCGCAGCATCAAAGCTTTTATGTGATGGAAAGCACCTAACTAGATACTCACCCATAATCACCCCGCATCCATCGTGTAGGTGTTGATTGCTGCTGAACACCCAAGCTTTCCATGCGATAGTATTCAGCTTCTTCCTCGCATTCCCTGCGTCGCTTCTCGGCATCCTGCCTTTGCTTGAGTTCATACTCTGAAATTCTCATGCTGCCACCTTACCTTTGCTCCTGATGTAATCGACAATCCATTGCCCATCACCAGCCGCGATTGCTTCATCAATAAACCCAGCAAGCTGCCCATTTTCCTTAATGTTTTCGTAGCGTTCTTTTTCCGTGAACTGTAGTTTGCTTATAATTGTTCCGTAATCACCGTCTATGCGCTTGATGTCATTTCCGTTGACACAAGTAATAATTGTTCCTGATGAGGAGTGGTCGCATCCAAAAGTTGACAATAAAAGCTGTATGCATTTATTCACTTAGACCTCCCATAGCTTGCTTTGAGAAATTCCATTGCTAACCACCAAACATCATCACAACGTTGGCTTATAGCAATTCGCGCCTGTGCCTGAGCCAGACGTAGAAAATGTTTATCGATTTGCATGATTTATCTCGTCAGTAGAGGTAATAGGATTGCAGTCATAATGATTAATGCTGCGTAGTAATAGTTATCGCCCATGTGATGCCTCACATAGTTATTTAGGTTCTGGTGTTGGTGCAGTAGGTATTACTTAATCCGTGTAGGCTATAAATTTAAATTTTCCATTACCAAAGTGCTCGAACCTACCGCCAAACGTGCCAATGACTTCTTTCCTAACTTCTTCTTTATCCATTCCTTCTGGATAAACACCTTCTTTAATCATTGAGCAGCCTGAGTGTGGCTTGCTGTAGTAATCCAATTTTGTCGGGTCTAATTTTCTAGGCTCCCATGAGCGATAAGCTCCAGTAGCTTTGTCTGTACTGACAACATAGTCATTAATGATTTCATCTTCTGATTCTTCCCATCCGCACTCATCGCAATATCCGCTAGGTGCTGTACATGCACTGCAAGGAGCGCTTAAATGGCAAGAACAATTATTCACTGGATGTCGTTCTATGGTTCCTTGGCACCCATTACGCAAACAGGTGTCTCCTTCGCAATATCCGAAGTTACTCATAATTAATTCCTTATGTGCGTATTCCTCACTATTAATAGCGATATGAAATGTGTTGCGGTGGGTTACTGCTGACCGAGGGCTTTTGCGATAACAGCGTCAGTGATATCTAAATTGTCGCCACTGTCCTGTTTGTAGCTTGCAACTATGTTTCGTAGTCGAATGAGCTCACTTAATAACTCTGGTGCTGCTGCAATTAGATGGGCGTTTGCTTCTTGTACAGATTCACTTTCAGGCCAATCAGTAGACCAGATTTCAACCCAGTCGTTATTTTCACAACCATGAACCGTAGCAATATGTCCGCTATGGCAATTATTTCTATCCGTTAACCACGGCGCAGGCGTTCCTTTAAATTCCATATCACCCCCTAGCCTTTAATATTGCATATGCTTCATTAAAAACATCTTTATCTACCCACAAAACCAAAGCTTCTTCATCTAAATCAGCATCAGTAACAAAAGAGACTGTCGTGTTATCAGTGCTTTCTTTTATAGAAACTATAGACTTTGATAAAAGCTGTAACGATATATTTTCACTTCCGATTTCATTAATTAAGTCAGATATAGAAATCATTTATTACTCCTAGCCTTTAACATTGCATCTGCCATGCGATATGCATCCCTTGCTACCCATTTAGCCGCTTCATCATTGACGTTATCAAGCTGAGCAGGATTGGCTAAAATCCCCTGCATAGCTTCAGCCGCTAAATAATCTCTAAAAGAGATATCAGCCAACATCAATTCTTTAACTACTGTTTTATCTGTCATACTCCCTCCGTTATTAACTAGAGATACTCAAGCTCCCAAGTAGGGTGATAAATATCTGAATAATCATCGCCATCCATTTTTATTTTTAGGCTAGCCGCATGAACTCCAACTATTGTTCCTTCTTTTGAGCCATCACCGTATGTATACCGAACACGGTCGCCTTTTTTGATGTTTAAGCCGTAAGTCTCATTTATGTAATCGAACATATCTCTATCTCCTATCTATTAATCAACTCACCACAGCCCACAGAATGGACTGTAATTAGTTAACTGTGCCCGTTTATTTATCCACTTAGGGCGTCAGTGGTTTCTCTAGTCCCCACCAAAGAAATTGGTTACAATGTGTTCACCCCACCAATGAAAAAGGAAAACAACATGCACGTTCTATCTGAGAGGCAAGAAATGATTATTCAAGCATTAAATAACAGAGAATTCTTAATGAAACCAATAACTCAGGATAAATTTAACGAGTTACTGGAAGAATTCGGAGAAGACCAACTAGCAAGAGAGTTGGACTATTTGCAAAAAAGAGGGTTAGTACAAGACGGTGCTGTGAGAATCGGCGTTGTCGATGATGAACCCTATTCTTTTAATATTCACAAAATGGGGTTAACCGCTGATGGTGTTGACTGCGCTAATGCCGATACTCTTGGTAACAAATTAAACGTTGTTAACATAAAAATTCACGAAAGCACCATTAACAATTTAGAAGCAATGATCAGAGCCGTTAACCTACCTGATGAAGATAAAAAAACGCTTCTCGATATGGTAAGGGAAAAGGGCGCTGAAGCTGTTGTTAGCAGAATGGTTGATTATGCATTTGCTAATGCGAGCATTGCTACCAAGTTATTCCTTGAAGCTACCAAAACAAAACTTGGATTTCATGACTAAGCCCATCCTTGGGCTCTATCTCGCCGTCACCCCGAACTCACTGCTCGGCTGTTTTGTTTTAACGCCTGAAAATATTGCTACATTAGGTAAGCAACAGTTATCAGGTGTGTTAATTTAGGGAATAAAAAACCCCGCAGTTGCGAGGTTTATCTTTTCTTCCCTAGTGAGGGTAATCCGCCTTGCATTGGTGGCGAACCGTTGTGTTTATTTATGCTTTTTAGCAGGTAATGCTTGTTCTTTACTGGCTTTTCGCTACCTAGAACCTTACGCTTGGCGTCTCTAATTTTAACCAACTCATTATCACTTGCATTCGCGTGGTACTTATCAATGTGATATTTAGGATTCATTGGGTTGAAAAGCCTTTTGCATACAGGGCATTCAATTCTCATTGGAGTTTCCACTATATTAAGCTCTCGCAGTTACTTCTCCAGATTCCAACAGCGTACCAGATTTTCTATATTTAACTGAGTAAATGCTAGTATTTGGTAAGCAGGTATTATCTACTGAGTCATAAACTTTAGTGCTGCGAATTGAAATTGCTTTTTCAACTCGGCTAATTGGTTTGCGTGTTAGTGATAAGGTAGGGCGTTTTGTTTCTTCTACTTGTTCGCCATGGATTGCAGCTTTTAAGCTTTTAGTTAGCTCGTAAGATTCATGCAATGCCTTTCTGCGTTCCATTCTGCGTAATCTGGCGTTGTTGTAGCCGTGAAAGTTACACATAGTTCTCCCCTTACAGTTTGCTTTGGTGATTGGCTGTGATGCAACTATCCACAATTCTCGCTATCCTCATAGCGACAGAGCTAGCCAATCCCAAAACATACTGTCTTTGGTTTGCGCTTTTTCAGCGCTATCTGTTAAAGAGCGAACATCCTGTTTATCTATGGCTCCTTGCCTTTGATGGATAGTATATTCACAAATTGTGATTTTGATGTCAACCACAAAATGTGTTTATTTGCTTGTAATTGAATTAACGTGATGATTTGAAATGGAAAATTTTTTATTTATAGACACGATTTGTGTCAGAGATCACACTATCGGGGAATTGCGGACACAAAAAAGCCCTCGCGGGGAGGGCTGGAGTGAATATATACAGATTATTTTATCCTAGTTTCAATTTTGCAAAATCAACTATTGAATCTTTATCGCGAAAGTCAAAGTGAGTTATTTTGTGCTTATCAAGTGTAAACTTGATTTCATCTATGGCTTTAGCCTCATGAGTTTTTAATTTTTTACTATGTTCAATAGTAAGTAATACATTACTAAATTTTAATATATTTTCACTGGCAGCTCTTCTAATTCTGGCTACCCATTTGTCACAGTGCTCAAGCATTTTGCTGGGATCATTTTGAGCAAACAATAACGGCTTGATTGCGCATAAAATATCACCATCAGCAGAGGCAACTAATGGCATGTTGAACCTGGTTAGTTCTCCACCAAGTTCAAGCTTTTTAAAGGAATTTTTAAGCTCCTCATGGCGCTGAAATCTGCATCTTAATTCACTAGCTAAAACTTCCTCGCGCTTTTCTTTTGTATGCCCTGACTGCTTGACGAACTGAGCGAACAGTCTTTCTAATTCTGTATTTATACTTTTTGCCATCAGAACTCGACTAGGGCTATAGCGAAAAACAGACTCTCTAGGCTCTGTAATATTAAAGAAGAAATCGCGTATTTTTTCGGGCGTGCTTAAGCTAGCAACTATTTTTGATGCGGTCATAAGCTCATCTTCAATTACAGGCTTAACAACATTAAAGATAGAATCATCTTTAAAAAAGTGTCTGATTCGGGCGTCATTATGTCTGGTAATGCTAAAAGCTAACTCACCTGTTTTTGGTGAACAAATAACCACCCCTACATTCGCGAACTCTTCAGTTTCTGCGTAAGGTGTATATCTTATTATGCTGTAAAGCAGGGGGATATTCATGTTATTGAACTCCTAAAAAGAGTGTTTTTTCCTCTAGCTAATATGTCTATAATGTTTTGTATAACATGATCTTTATCTGGTAATTCATCTATCCATTCACTGGGTAGTGACAACAAAAATTCATTGCAATTATCATTGAGAGTTTTGATGATATCCTCAATCCAAATAACATCAATCATATCGTATGACCACGTTCTATGCCTAGGTGAATATACGTGGTATTCGAACTGCTCAAGAGTACATGATGCATCAAATGCTAGGTTGTGGTCTATTAAATAGTAGTTTTGTTTTTTAACATCATAAATAATATTTACATTTCCATCTATTTCAGATAGAGACCGATCTGAGTTGTTAGTAACTCGATCGAATAAATATATCATTTTCTGTTTAAACAAATCTATGGCTTTATGTGCATCAGTGAATGATATAGGTGTTGAATCAGGTATAAATAAAGATGCAAATGCATATCCAGAACTAAGCTTACCTTTGATATCCGGAGGGAGATAATCAATCAGTTCCTCAGAAATGTACACAACGGCAAACTCTGGTATTGGTAAGCCAATACACCTAGCTAAGCTTGAGGCTACCAGTTCGTGTATTAACTGCTTCCTTGGTACTGAGGCTGTGGTTTTAATGACATAAAGGGCATTGTCATCACACTTACATAATACTGGTTCTGTTGAACCAGCTTCCATTATTCTGATAACCTCAGTAACTTCTAATTGACGGTCATTGCTCATAATAAAGAATATCTCTGGTATATTGTCAACCACACCCTAAAACGTGTCGTCATCCAAAGAAGCAGCCACGGGCATCATCTTCAACGAGCCTAATGGCGTCAGAAAAACTGCCTAGCATTATCTCATCGTAGTTGTGCCAGTTGCTGTCTTTATCCATCCAAAACAGAGACCAAGAGCTGTTAGATTTGTCATGTGTAATTTTTGCTATCGGCTCTTGGGCTTGCCCGTCACTCCAAGTAAGGCGTCTTACTTCAAATATGACAACGGAGTCATCTTCAATGCTATAGCTTAAATCCAGCTCATCCCTTAGGTGTTCAGCAGGTCGGCGCTTTTCCATGAAAAACTCCATACACCGCTTAATGTTAGCTATCTCAATGTCGTTAAATGCCATGCATTCTCCTAAAACGTGTCGTCAGGCCGTCCAAAAATCATCTCGTAGAGTTGGAATATGGCATCATCATCAAAATCAAACCATACCAGCATTGCAATCACGGATAGTGCTGCGGTTATTTCTACCTTGTGCTGCTTGATACAACCCCATAATTTTTTCATATGAACGTGTCGTCAGGCCATTGTGACTTGATTACCTTGCCTATGATTGTGCAGTTGCCATTAATCGGTATCATCTCGAATCGTGGATTTAATGGCTCAAGATAACACTGACCAGACTCACGAATTAATCGTTTAAACGTAAATTCATCACCATGCAGCCTAGCTATGCAGAAATCACCTATATCTACAGGTTCTTCTGGGTCTACAAGTATTAGCATCCCTTCTGGGAAACTAGGACGCCCACCTTGAGGTGCGGTCATTGAATGCCCCTCAACTTCAAGCCAGAATGCGTCATCACTTGCTTTTCTAGCTGTTGGTATCCATGCAATCGCATCTTTTTCGGTGTAAGTGTTGCTATTACCTGTAAATGCGCCAGCCTGTACCTTCGTGAATAGAGGGTACTCATAGTTACTAACAACCTGATCGCTTCTATCACCAAACATCAATTCCGCAGGTGAAACACCTAAAGCCTCGCTGATAACTAAAGCATCATCAGCACTTATCTTTCTTTCCCCAAGTTCATAATTTCCAATTCTAGAAGCCGCGGAATATCCGCACAGCTTTGCAAGTTGCGCTTGGCTTAATCCTCTAGATTCACGAATAGACTTCAGTCTTTCGCCGATAATTTCATTTATTTTTTTCATGCTTATCTTTTAACACAAAACGTGATGTAAGTATTTAAACGATTCGTGATTGACAGTTAATCACATATTGTGTGTAATAGGGGTTGTAGACATGGAGGATACACACAATGAATAACATCGCAGAACAGCGAAAAAAATTAGGAATTTCTCAGGCTGTTTTGGCCTCATCAATCGGATGGGGTCAATCTCGTATTGCAAACTACGAGCTAGGTATTAGAACGCCTAGCCTTAATGATTGTCGAGTAATCGTTGAGGCATTACAGAAACTTGGTGCGAAATGCTCACTAGATGACATTTTCCCACCAAAAGCAGCATAAGCACCAAATCGCTCTTTAACATCTCAGCGCTGAAAAAGCGCACATCAATACACACTCACAGGATCGTGATCAACGGACTAACTACGTCAAAAGGAATTTAACAAATGGAAAATGCAAAAAATATCAAAGTAGAGTGCTCATCAAACGAATTGATGACGTTTTACATTCAACAAATGTATTCAGTCGGTAATAACGGACTCGCTAAGGCGCTAGGAATACACCCATCAAAATCCAGTCGAGATAAAGCCAGAATATTCGATTTAGCTTGCCAGTTGGTGAGTAAGTTCGGATTACCCCCTGACTCTGTAAATATCAGTGATAAACCAACAAAGGTTGTGATTGAAGGTGATTATGCAGAAAGGGTTATTCAGGCTCTTGAAGGGAAGGGAAAGGTTAAAAGAAAAGCCCCAACCACGGCGAATGATGAGGCTCAAATAAACTTAGATATTTAACTATCAAAACAACTGTATCAACAACCAGTAATGGTGACAAGGGGAATTTAGGTTTCTCTTGTCTGATACAGCTTTGGAATAAGAGAATTATACCATGAAAAATAAACGAAATCATGACTTTAATTATCATGCTGTGCATAAAAACATCATGCGAGATAGGGAGCTCAGGAAAGTTACCCCACTAGGGATAAAGCGACTTAGAGAAGCTTTTGAAGATGCAAAACTAAGGAATGCTCACAGGAAAGAACTATTGGGAGGGGAACCGCATGAGTAACGTTGCATATGCAGATTTTGGTAATCAACGACGGCAAGAGAGGCCTAACGTGGCAGATCTTGATAATGGCTATACAAAATTAGCTAACGAACTTTACGAAGAATTAATTGGCGCAAACCTAACAAAGAATCAGGCAAAAGTTGCTCATGCTATTTGCAGGAAAACTTATGGGTTTAATAAGAAAACAGACCGCATATCAGACAGTCAGTTGGCAGAGTTAACTAGACTACCAAGGCAGAAAGTTAACAAGGCAAAAAATGAGCTTATCGCTATGAAAGTTATAGTGAAAGTTGGTATGGCGATAGGGCCTAATAAAAACCTAACTGAGTGGGATATTCCTGATTGTCACCAAAACGGTGTCATTGTCACCAAAACAGTGACAAAAAGTGTCACCAAAAGCGTGACAGCGCTGTCACCAAAACAGGGACACACAAAAGAAACTATTACAAAAGAAAAGAAAGACAATACTACCCATACCCTTCAGGGGGGCGAGGCGGATAATTTAATTTTTCGTGATGAGCTCATTAAACTCCTGCAGGGTAAATTCAATTGCTCGACAGCCAAAGAGCTTCACAACGCTGTGGAAGCAGAGATTTTAAAATCAGGGTGCCTGTGTCAGCGGGAATACACGGTTGCCGATCGCGGTGATGGACGTAAGGGCAAGGTTGACCTGTATGTCACCAATGCTCATGGCGCGAGTTGTGGTATTGAGCTAGACCAGAAATCCCCTAGAGAAAAATCTATTTTCAAACTTCAGCAGCTCCCTGCTGGCATTGTGATGCTCAGGGAAACCTCCATCAACGAGGTTTACGAGGTTGGCGGCATTTCGGTTGTTAACGCGAACGAGGGGGAGATTGATAAAAAACCTGCTGGGTACTACCAAGAATACCTTGATGCGTACAACGAGGAAGTGGGCGACCGCTTGCCACACGCAAGAGTTGTTAACTCGGAGCGTAAGCGTAATTTCAAAAAACTGATTGAAAAGCTCGCCACACCTAACGTAGATGGCTGGCGGGCCTATGTTCGCGCCTTTGTGAGAATGGCCAAGCCGTTTTACTTTGGCGACAATGACTCGGGATGGGTAGCCGATATTGATCACCTGCTGAAAGAAAAAACACTGACAGCAGTCAAGGAAGGAAAGCCAAGTTTAACAGGAGTTTATCAATGATTAATCAGCAAATCGAAGCAAGTGTGATTGGTGGCTTGCTGAAAGAAGGATTAACACTTAATGCATCAGATGTGCTCGCCACTTTAAAACCCGAAGCATTCGGATCTCACTTTTACAGAGAAACTTACAAAGTCATTCAGAAACAAGCCAAAACTCGCGGCATGATTGATTTAATGATGGTTGCCGAGGCAATGGGTGACAAGCATTTCGCAGATATCATGCAAGCCGCTAAAGACTGCCCAAGCGCAGCAAACTTGAAAGGCTATGCTAAGATGGTGACTGATAATCACAATAGACGCGAAATGATTAAACTGATGGATCAATATCGGCACGTTATCGAGTCTGGCACGATTGACGCCGCCTCCCGGGCAATGGATCAGTTTGTTAAAAAAGCCAGCGAACTACGGGCCGCTAACGATGAAATTAAACCAGTTCACACCAAGGACCTGATAGCAGATTTTACGGAAGTGTTAGAACAACGGCTAACTAATGGCGATGAGTCAGACACGTTGAAAACTGGCATTCCTGAACTTGATGAAATTACTGGCGGTATCAACGCTGTGGATCTCGTTATCGTCGCGGCCCGTCCCGCAATGGGGAAAACCGAGTTTGCATTGCGAGTAACCGAGGGCGTAGCTTCACAAGTCGATAAAAAAACAGGGCACAAGAAAGGCGTTCTGATTTTCTCAATGGAAATGAGTTCACGTCAAATCATGGAGCGTCAAATTGCTGGGGCATCGGGCCTATCAGTTTCATCACTGAGAAACCCTGCAAAAATGGATGATGAAGGATGGGCAAGAGTTTCCGATGGTATCGGTCGTGTCCAAGATTTGGATGTGTGGATTGTCGATGCAAGTAAACTCGATGTGGACCAAATCAGGGCCATAGCAAAACGCCACAAGCAGCAATATCCATCATTGGCATTAATTCTAGTCGATTACTTGGGCTTGATAGAAAAACCAAAAGCAGAGCGTAACGACCTTGCAATTGGTTATATCTCATCAAATCTCAAGGGGATGGCTAAAGAATTACTAACCCCAGTTATCTCACTTAGCCAGCTTTCACGAGATGTTGAGAAGCGACCAAACAAACGGCCCGTTAATGGTGACTTGCGCGACTCGGGAAGCATTGAGCAGGATGCTGACTCCATCATCATGCTCTATCGTGATGCTGTGTATAATGAAAATTCCTCCGCAGCACCTTACGCAGAAATAATAGTTACTAAAAATAGGTTTGGAAAAACAGGAACGGTATATCAGCGATTCAAAAATGGTCACTTTATGGATGTTGACCAGATGGAAGCTGCTAATGCTTGCCTGCAAAGTTCGAAACCTCAACAAAGACGATTTCAAGGAGCAGATGTATGAGTTTAGAAAAGCTAAATTCTGATAATTATATAGATAAACTAAATGCCTTAAATGCCACTTTAAAAGTTGATAAAACACACTTTGTTTTTAAGCATGGTGATACAGACCTAGACGAATACGAGATCCTAATTTCCTCCTGCGATACCGCTGAAAAACTAGTGACATGGATTTTCCATTTAACAGAAAAAAGCTGGATGAACATTGAGCTATTGCGCCATTTCATTCGAGTTGCTAGCAAGCAATCAAACATAAATATTAATTAGCGTGGTCCTGCGGAGGAACACACCAAATCATAAGGACTTCTAGATGAACATAGACAAGCGAGTTATGTGTTACCGATGTCTACACATCTACAATTTACTAGATGCAAAATTAATCAAAAATAAGCGACTTACTCACACCAAAGACAAGTGTTGCCCTAAGTGTGAATGCAAAGTTTATTTTTCAGAATGAGGATTTTTAGGATGAACAATATCGACTTCAAACTTGTATTTGAATTACTCGACAAAATGGAAGAGTGCGCTAATCGAATTAAAGAGCTAAATCAGTCAATTAAGCGAGGTGTTGAGTGATGAAAGGAACAACGTTAACGGAGTTAATCCCACCAATGCCAGAGGGTGAATGATGAACATCACCAAATTACCCATCGATAAAAAATTCCAAGCTAATGGTGAGTTATCTAAACGCATGCTGGAATTAATCCACGAATATGACGGTGAAATAAGCTTAGCTGAAGCAATAGGGGTTATTGAGATTGTTAAGTTAACGCTAATTGGGGAACAGGAGAGCCAACAGTGAGCGATAAGCTACCAGATGAAATTTTAAAAACGCTAGCCACTGAGCCAATGTTTATCGAAGTGGTAGAACGCTGTTTAGATGAAAGCGAGTTAGTTAGTAATTTTAGCCGTATCTATGGCGTTGATTTGCCAAGAAAGCCAACCTCACCACTAATTGCAATGGTCGACGAAGCGACAGGATTTAGAGAGCATCAATTTAATGAGTTCTTTACAGCTTTTATCCCGTTTGTTTATCGGTATGTTTGGTTGCCACTTTACAGCAAAGGAAAACTAGGAGGCTAACTTGGAGAAAGCCACAAAGTTTCTTCTAAGAAATAAACGAATACGTGAAAACCTAATAGCCACAATAAATGCTCTACCCCTCAACGAAGAATTCCCCCTAGAAGTAAAAATCTCAGAATCCAGCCGAACACTACCGCAGAACGACATGTTCCATGCGCTATGTGGTGATGTGTCAAAGCAAATGACACTCAACAATGAGCCACTGAAATTATGGCAGTGGAAGAATGTCTTTGTGTCTGGCCACTGGATGGTTACTACAGGAGCGAAAGAGTCACCGTTAATTAGGGGAATTGAAGGTGAGCTATTAAACATACGAGAGAGTACGTCTCAAATGGGCAAGAAGCGCATGAGTAGCTTAATTGAATACTCGACAGCTTGGGCGGTAGAAAACGGCGTGAAGCTGCGTACAACTCGTTATGAATATAACTACTACGGTCACAGGGAATAACTCAAGGAGCAGCAAGAGAGATGACAGAACCCCACATACACAGACTTCTCACTTACGAAGAAGCAGAAAGGCTTTGTGAGCATTATCGAAGGCAAGGCTATTCCCCAGTCAAAATGCTCAATATTAACCCGAAATATTTCGACGTATCAGTCAATCTACCAACCCAAAAATGGCTCAAGCCAACACCGCGAACAATGATTAATAGGATGTGGAGATGAAAAACGAAGCAGAAGCGTTTATGAACGCATTAACAACGTTAAAGCTATGTTGGGCTATCCATAAGTCTAATGAAGCCGTCAGGAAGTGTGCAGGGCTATTAAAGTGCAAATTCAAGGAGCACTTAGCGTATAAGTCAATGCTAACAATTGAAAGCAGCAGTAATCCGATGCTTGTTATTACACTTGCGGAGTGGGAGTTGAAGCGATGATTAGAACCCGACACGTCATTCTATTCTTTTCGATTGTTACTTTGGTTATAGGTCTTGTGGAGGTGTAGATGCAAAAACCGAGAAAATCGGTGCGGCGAAAATGTAAAATATGCAAAGTAATATTTCACCCGTCGTACGATAATATTTGGTGGTGTTGTCCGGAACATGGAGCTGAATTAGCAATCAAGCGACGAAGTAAGGAGAGAGAAAAACTAGAAGCTAAACTCAAGAAAGAGCAGAAACAAAAAGAAGTAAAAGCCCGCGATAAACTCAAAGCCCGCAAGTTAGCAGTAAAACCCCTCTCATATTTCACCAAACAAGCACAGACCGCATTCAACGCATTTATCAGAGAAAGAGACAAGGATGAGCCTTGCATCTCGTGTGGGCGTTTTCACGCAGGTCAGTATCACGCAGGACACTATCGAACAACCGGCGCTAATCCAGAACTTAGGTTCGATGAAGATAACTGCCATAAACAATGCGCCCCATGCAATAACCATCTATCGGGAAATATCGAAAATTACACGCCTCGACTAATAGAAAAAATCGGTCAGGAACGTTTCGATCGTCTGATGGGTTCTCATGAGTTGCCAAAGTGGAAGCGCGAGGATTATGAGCGGATACGTGATCACTATCGGAAGAAGTTAAAGGAGCTGAAAGATGCAGGCTGAGATAACAACCATTCCAGAATTACTCATCAAAGCCAGAGGAAATCAAACCAAGGTAGCTGGCTGGATAAGCGCATCGCGAAATACAGTAAGGAAGTACGCATTCGACGTAAAGGCAGAAAAGCACATCATTGTAAATGGGCAGCTTATGGTTATACATCGCGGTGGAATCGGCGGAGCGATAAAAGGAAAGAGTAAAGTATTGGCGGGGGTGATATGAAGGGGCTTAAATCTGATGCTTATAGATACGTAGCTAATTTGCCTAGAAAATCTTATTTAGGTAAAGCAAGGAGGTTAACCCCGTCACAAGATAGATGGGTAAGGGCAATTATATCTATGTGGGCTGGGGAAATGAAAGATGATAGTTATCTTGGGTTGTCTTGGGGATCTGGAAGCATCTGGCGATTTGTTACTGGATGGTCAGGAGAAAATATAGAACGCTTCACTAAGGTGTTTGAACAACTAAAGAAGGAAGGCTATACAGGACAGGAACTTGAAGAAAAAGCCAGAGCAATATTATTTCCTAAACAATCACTCAGCAACATGTTTCAGCGCGCCAACGATGTAGATGAAGCTGATTTTGTAGAGAAGGCAATATTGAAAGCGTTCGACAAGTCCAATCCTGTTTATGTTGTCGCTACCGATTACTATCTTGGCAGAAATACGATGCAAACACTCGCAAATTACATCCAAAAACAAGTAGCGCCTTGGCTTACCACTAAACAATGTATTGATCGTGTTCGATGGTGCATTACATTATTTAATGCGAAGTTATACATGGTGCTACAAGATGAAATAGCGAGAGAGCGCTCACAACTTGGAGTTGAATATAAAAATATTTCAAAAATCACTTGAAAATAAGTTATGAATATGTATATTTAGTGTATGCTCGCTCGTAAAAGCAAAGAGCAGACATATAGATTAAAGAGGGTAAGAGATTACCTGCTGATTACGGGCTGAAAAGTTCCGATTCTAGAGCCTCACTTCGGTGGGGTTTTAGTTTATAAACATTGAAAATAATGCATATTTTCATTATTGTACTTGTGTGTTAAGTAAGTACGGTCGTGGGGTCCTGACATCTCCGATCTGAGCGTTATCCCCGGCAAGGGATTATGCTTAATTAATAGAGCCTCACTTCGGTGGGGCTTTTTGCATTGCAAGGGTTTATATGCTTGATGAATTCGAGTGAGCATAAAAAAGCCACCAACTTTTTAGGATGGTGGCAAAAGATTGCAAATCATGTTTATAGCAAAACCAAAAAAAACTCTTGGTTGTCTTTTATTTTAACCAACCAATTTAAAAAAAGAAACAAACTTTATCTGACAGTCTATTTATAACGTTTAATATTGTTCCGATGCCGGAATTCCGGTGTCGCCAATTAAAGCTGTAAGGATTGCTTACAAGTTCACATTTAACAGGTCGCCTAGTGCGGCCTTTTTCGTATACAGCCGCCACAGACTCAGCTTCTAATCTTTACCCTCACTAAAGAGCTGTGCGCGGCTTTCTATTAACTAATCAGGACTACATATATGCAAGAGCCGTTAACAGGCACAGCAACCGCCTCGTTAGCGGGTGTCTCTATTGTAGGTCTCTATTCAGGTATGGACGCAGGCGTTGTAATCGGTGCGTTCGCAGGGGCGGTGATATTTGTATTGTCTGCTCATGATATCCGTCTGTTAAAACGATGGGCGTATTTCACAGTTGCATTTGCGATTGGGATATTAGGCGCTGATTTCATGTCGTCACTACTGAGTGGCATTATCGGAGATAGAGAGGTTGATCGCTCTGTTGGTGCTATGTTCTCATCGGCTGGTTTGGTTGGTGTATTGGTAACAATATCTAAACCCGGTGCTCTCACAGACAGTATCAACAACGTTATTAACAACCTGATAGATAAATTCAGAGGAGGTGGAAGATGACCATCTCAATGTTTTGGATTTACGTCAATTTTTTCTCATGCTTATTCGCTGTTATTCGCCTTGTTAACTATGAGCGTAACGGCGCTAAATACAAATTCTTTCCGTCACTTATAGCATGGGTTCTCATTGTTATGCTTGGTTCTATCCCACTACGCATATTAACGAATGACTACGCGCATGCAGATCCATTTGAAGTCGGAATCAATATCACGCTATGCGCGCTAATAATTCTTAGTCGTGGGAATGTGATGCAAATATTTAGAGGGGTTAGTAAAAATGACACTCGGTGAGAAACAACGAAAATTCACCCGCATGATTGCGGACTTAATTATCTTTGCCTACGACAACGGATATGAGCTGACGTTTTCAGAAGCATACCGAACACCAGAGCAAGCGGCATTGAATGCCAAATCGGGTTCAGGCATTAAAAACAGCCTACACACTCAGCGGTTAGCGGTGGACTTCAATCTATTCAAAGATGGTAAATATTTAACCCAGACAACAGACCATAAGTTGCTAGGTGAATACTGGGAGTCTATCGGCGGTACGTGGGGCGGTCGATTCAATGACGGTAATCACTACTCGTTAGAGCACAATGGCGTTAAGTGATATGAACACGCTAACTAAGGTATTAGCTGGACTACTGGCAATATCTGCATTCTGGCTATGGTGGGTAATAGATGATTACGACAAGCTGAGCAAAGATTACAACACAGCAACCAATCAGTTATCTCGCCAGCAAGCCATTACAGAAAACGCCAACCGCACATTCAGGATTATCAATAATGTCTCATCACTTAATAGCGAAGAGCGGAATAGGTCAGCCGTGGATTCTGAAAAAGTTAAAACGGTTATCAAAACTGTTCTTGTCAATAATGATTGCGCCAATACTGCTATTCCTAGTGACGCTCTTATCAGGATGCACGACTATTCAGAAAGAATACGTGCCAGTGGAGCACATAGCGATACCAGCACACCTAACCGCTGATTGTCTATTACCATACATACCAGAACAAATGACATGGGGTGAATCGTTAATGTTAAACATCTCCCTGTTATCGGTTATTGAGCAATGTAACTCAGAC
>NZ_JAMPOG010000017.1:0-12093 GCF_028480065.1 Providencia sp. PROV189 | reverse complement strand
AAACGGATATTACAAATCTGAGCCTCGCAAAATAGCGGGGCTTTTTAATGGGGAAATATCATGGCAGCACAAGGTTTCGATAAGCCAGCTCAATTCCGAGAAGAACTGGATAAAAGCATTCCGAAAGAATAAAAAAAAGCCCACACACCGCGGGCTAAGTACATCTGTTGAACTAATGAATATCACATTAAATGTAGTTGACGCATTCAAAATATGCAAGCGAATAATGAGCCTCTGAGAAATCAGGGGCTTTTTAATGGCAAAAAAATAGCCCCTGGTGTTGAGGCTTGAAAAGGAAATTATCTTTGCTGTGTACATCTTAAGGACGGCACTAATTCTATACAGAGTTTATTCAATTAGTTACATGGTAGTTAAAAATAAGTTTAATTATGTAAATTTATTTATCTTCCAATGAATCAGAGGCTTTTTAATAGGTGTAATTATCCCACCATTTAAGGGGGTGATCGCTATCTTGACTGCTAGGAACAGACTAGAAGTGGCTTAGCAGTGTATCGCTAGGCTGCGAACTCTACGCATTTCACCGCTCATTCACAGAGCAATTCTAAAACGTCGAATCCAATCACTTTGATATGAGCCTTCGAGGAAGTCAGTTATGGCTGGCGAGCTTCGACGGGCTGATTTTCTATGTGAACGAGGGTTCATTTCAAATGAAGGTAATACGCTATGAATAATACAATCGTTATCCCTGAATTTAATTTCCAAAAGATGGTTATGGCATCTGATGGGCAAGTATTCACAACAAGTAAAAAGATTGCTGATTATTTCGGCAAGCGACATGACAACGTTTTACGGAAAATTAGACAGGTCAGAGATGAGTGTCCTGATGATTTTGCCCGCCTCAATTTTGAGGAGGCTGATTTTATTGATAAAAATGGCGATGTACAGCCAATGTTTAAATTAACAAAAGATGGTTACATTTTGGTTGTTATGGGGTTTACGGGGAAAATGGCTACCTTAATTAAGGTTAGATACATCGAAGCATTTAACTGGATGGCAGAGCAAATTAATCGCTGGAAAGTTTTAGGTGAAGAGGCTCAGCATCGTCATGCATTAAAAGCGGCAAAGTCAGAATTAAAAGGTCGACTAGGTAGTCAGTTAATGAATAAACGGAAGAAAGAGAAGAAAGCACTGCAATTGGAATATGAGCAAATACTCTCACTGACTCAACCCAAATTATTATTTGTAGATGAATAGGCCCTAGCGGCCTTTTTTATTGGGTGGAATATGAAGAAATACACAGTAACAGCAACAAAGAAAGACGGCACAACCTACGAAGGCATGATGACCACTAAAGAGCCTCGTGTAACTAACGGGTTAATCGGTATCGCATCACTTGATGGTTCATGGGTATACATATCACCTGATGAGATTAGTGATATTAAATATGTGCCAGTGGTTGAACAGTAAATATTAAGGAAAAGGTATGGGACAACAATCTAAACAGGTTGGTTGCCCTAGCAAGCTGACTGATGAGCTAATCGCTAAGGCAAAGGAATACCTGTATGGCGGTTATGAATCATTTGGTGACGTAGTTCCTAGCGTGGCTGGTTTATCATGTTATTTAGCCATTGCCAGATCGACAACGTATGAATACGCGAAGCAGGATAGTGACCTCGGGCGGGAGTTTTCGGACATCGTAGAGGGGATTTTATCTTTACAGGAAAATAAGCTGATAAATGGCGGATTGAAGGGGGACTTTAACCCCTCAATTACAAAGATAATGCTTACCAAGCACGGCTATTCCGAGAAGCAGGAAATAGATCACCGATCACCTGACGGGTCTATGTCACCGAAGCCAACAACAATCCAGCTTGTACCGGTGGAGCCTGACAATGAATGACATTGTGCAGCTTCAGATCCCTGCAAAACTGGCTCCGTTATTTACCGCAGTAGATAAGCGATACCGGTGTTCACACGGCGGTCGAGGCAGTGCAAAGACGAGGACGTTCGCACTGATGACAGCGGTTAAGGCATACCAGGCCGCGAACAACGGGGAGTCAGGAGTAATACTGTGCGCCCGTGAGTTCATGAACTCACTGGAAGAATCCTCGATGGAGGAAGTGAAGCAGGCAATTCGTTCTGTACCGTGGCTGGCTGCTAACTTCGATATTGGCGAGAAATATATCCGCACCCTTGATCGCAATGTCAGTTATGTATTCTGTGGACTGCGCCACAACCTCGACAGCATTAAATCAAAAGCCCGTATTTTACTCTGCTGGGTTGACGAGGCTGAGACTGTAAGTGAAACAGCATGGCAAAAGCTTGACCCCACTGTACGTGAAAGCGGGTCGGAAATATGGGTAACGTGGAACCCGGAGAAAGACGGGAGTGCCACCGATAAACGATTCAGGAAGCAGCCGGACGACGACATGATAGTTGTCGAGATGAACTACACCGATAACCCGTGGTTTCCTGATGTACTGGAAAAGGTCAGGCGCAGGGACAAAAAGAATCTTGATGACCAAACCTACGCATGGATCTGGGAAGGTGCGTATCTCGAAAACTCAGACAAACAGGTACTGGCGAATAAATACGTCGTTCAATCGTTCCCTGATGACCTGTGGAAGAAAGCCGACAGATTACTGTTTGGTGCTGACTTTGGTTTTGCTAAAGACCCTAACACGCTTATTCGCATGTTCATCTTGGATGATTGCTTATACATCGAGCGCGAGGCTTATGGCGTAGGTGTTGAACTTGACCACATGCCAGCGTTTTACGATGAAATACCCGAAGCTCGTAAGTGGCCCATCAAAGCCGACTCCGCGCGACCCGAAACTATCAGCTATTTAAAGCGACAGGGATTTAATATTTCGGCCGCTAAAAAGTGGCAGGGTAGCGTAGAAGATGGCATCACATACTTGCGTGGTTTCAAGCAAATTATCATTCATCCTCGCTGTAAAGAAACAGCAAAAGAAGCCCGCCTCTACTCATACAAAACAGACCGCATCACTGGTGAAGTGCTTCCCGTCATTGAGGATGCGCATAACCACTGTTGGGATGCGGTTAGATATGGGCTTGATGGGTATATCACACAAAAATCAATAGCGGGAATGCTTGTTAGAAAACGTTAATGAGGGCAAAAATGGGAGTAAATCAACAACGGCTGTCATTAGCGGTTAATAACGCGGTGAAAGCCATGCAAAGAGCTAGAATGTCCTACGTTCAGGCGTTAGGCACTGGTAACACTAAAAGACCTCGAATATGGAATGAATTTGGCTGGCCTGAAACTCTCACATTTGATGACTTTTATCGAGCGTATGACCGCAATGCGCTAGGCGGTGCTGCGGTTGATAGATACATATCTGGGTGCTGGATTGATTACCCTGAGATATTCGAAGGTGACGAAGAGGCAGACCAAGACGGCTCAACTGATTGGGATAAGAGCCTTAACAAGCTACTCAAAAAGCACTGGGAGCAGGTTGTAGAAGCTGACAAACGTAATTTAGTGGGCCGATATTCTGGTCTAATCATCCAAATCAGAGATAACAGACAATGGAATGAGCCAGTTGACACTACCATCGTTAAAAAACTGAAAGATAAGGCCATCGTTCGCTTAATTCCTGCGTGGGAAGCTCAGTTAGACGTTAAAACTTGGGATGAAGACCAAACAAGCGAAAACTACTCCATGCCAACGATGTACTCGTTTACTGAAATGGCTGTGGGGGATGATAGCGACGGATCACCATCTCGAATAATTGATATTCATCCTGACAGAGTTATAACGCTTATCGAAGGTGCTGCCGATGGTAAAATGTCATCCGGCGTATCTTTGCTGAGAAAAGGTTATAACAAGCTGCTCGATATTGAAAAGGTTTCGGGTGGTAGTGCAGAGGGCTTTCTTAAGAATGCCAGCCGACAGCTCAATTACAGCTTTGGTGAAAACACTGACTTTACCGCCTTGGCTGACGCCCTAGGGACTAACCTTGAGGGGCTCCCAGATGCGTTAGATGAGCAAGTAAGGCGCTTAAACCAAAGCATTGACTCAGCTTCATTTATGCAAGAGGGAACAGCTACAGTGTTATCGGTTGCCGCTGCTGACCCTGAACCGACATGGCGTGCATTACTCGCTGAGTTTGCGGCATCAATCAACATGCCAGTTAAGGTGCTTATCGGTCAGATTACAGGGGAGCGCGCTTCAACTGAGGATATGAAAGATTGGGCAAGAACCTGTAAATCAAGGCGTGAAGGGTTTCTCTCGAAAGTTATCACTGATCTAATCCATCAACTTGGAAAGCTTGGCGTTATTGAGCAAAAAGACGAGATAACAGTAAGCTGGTCTGATTTGCTTGCACCTAGTCAATCTGAAAAGCTGGATAACATGAGTAAGGCTGCTGATGTTGCAATGAAGACGCAAAACTCATTTGGGCGCTCAGTCCTGATGGAGAACGAGATTAGGGCGCTTGGCGAGTACCCAACATTGCCTGAGTTTGAGAACAGCGAGCCGCCAGAGTCAGGCGCCAAAGGAGACCCATTAGTCGATGATGAAGAATCAAAAGATAGGGGCGCCGATAATACCAAGGAATAAGGCTGACCCAACACAATCGGGGCAGCAAGTTAGAAAGATGTTCCGTGATATTGATAATCGGTATTACGAACTCAAGAAGGCACTCAAGCAACTCTTCGGTCTGTCATTTACTGGCAGAGAGAAAACGCAATCACCCACCCAAAACTACATACTCGCTAAAAACGCACAGGATGAGCCTGATACGATTTTTAAGGTTAACGCTGGCGTTTATATATATGAACTAGCAGAACGTCCCACAGAGTACGCTAGATTCCTTGAAAGACTGCAATCAATACTTGATGACTATCTTCTCGAAGGTGGCGATGAACGATTGTGGGCTTTTGAGTATGTGCTTGATGGGTATGAGCGAGGCACCCTGAACGCCTACACTAACTTAGTCATACAATCCGAAGTCTACGCACAGCAAACAACACTTACTTATCTATTGTCACAGCCAGCTTACCAGAATCAGGTTGCAGCGGCATTTATCTCTACATACAGCGATTGGCGCGGCTTGTCTGATGCTGTACGCACTGACCTCGCTAATGTAATCGGTATGTCGATAGCGCGAGGCATAAACCCACGCGAGACAGCGAGGATAGTTAGCAAGCGATTAGATGTATCGATGACTAGAGCAAAGGCTATCGCACAGACTGAGCAGGTAGGCGCACTTCGTAGAGCAAACTGGAATGAAACGACATGGGCTAGTGAAAGGCTAGGGCTGAAAACTGGCATCCTATGGATATCAGCACTCAAACCAACGACTAGACCTAGCCATGCAGCACGTAGCGGTAAGATATTCACTGTTGAAGAGGTGGAGCATTTCTACTCAATCAATGGCAATCGCTATAACTGCTACTGTGCCAATCAACCAGTATTACTGAATGAAGACGGCACGCTGCATAACCCTAGCGTTTTAGACAGGCTCATTCAGTCTCGTGATGAGTGGGAAGAAAAGCAACAGGAAACAACAAGTAATTCATAAAGAGGCCAACGCATGAAGCTATCCAGCATTCATGTTAAATCACTGGCTGTCAATTCCTCCAATATCTCAACTGAAACTATCGATGGTGATGAGCATATCGTCATACGTGGCGTTGTGCCTGTCGTCGATGATGTTGTGATGAATGGGGGGTTATATCCAGCTAGTGAGATTAACAAAAGCTTTAAGTCGATAGAGGGGCGTCAATGTCCATATGGGCACCCTAAAATTGGCTCTGATTATGTATCAGCAGATATGCCGCGAGCAGTCAATCAGTATCACATCGGTGCATGGGCTGAAAACGTCCGTAAGGATGGCGAAAAGGTCGTCATGGACGTGAAGGTGAACCGTCGATTCGCAGACGGCAGCGAGAAAGGGAAAGAGTTCTTATCCCGCATTGATGACATTATCGCTGGTAACAACTCGGAGCCTATTCATGTTTCAACGGGGTTATTACTCCAGCGCGAACAGAACAAAGGCAAGTCAAAAGGTAAAACCTACACATGGGTAGCCAGAAACATGCACTTCGATCATGTCGCTATCTTGCCAGCATCAGAGCCGGGCGCGGCCACCCCAGAAGATGGTGTAGGAATGTTCGTGAATAGCGAGGGTGAGAAGCTAGAAACTGAAACGGCAGAGCTTATTGATGCAGCAAACTGCACACAGGAAGGCTTATTTAACAAAGCTAAGTTCTTCTTCACTAACAGCTCACTCTCGTTTGATGAAATACATTCTGCATTACGCACCGCTTTAAAAGAAGTCTACCCAAAAGACGACTGGCCTTATCCAGAGAGCGTCTGGTCTGACAGGTTTATCTACTACGTGTCAGGGAAAACTTATCAACAAAAATACCTCATTGACGAAAACGGGCAAGCCGAACTCGTTGGTGAGCCTGTCGAAGTTGTGCGCAAGCCAACAGAGTACGAAGTTAAAACCAATAAGGAAACTAACCCGATGAAAGAAATCATCACAAATGCGCTGAATGCGAAAGGTATTGAAACGGAAGGTAAATCTGATGCTGAGTTGCTGGATGCCTACAACCAGATGAATGCCGAAGAAAAGAAAGGGGAAGCATCAGAAGAGAAATCTGAGCGTGATAAAAAAGAGAAGGAAAAAGATGCCGCGACAAATGCGGATGCCATTACAGCGGCAGTGAATGCAGCGATTAAGCCGCTAACCGATAAAATTGACGCTCTTGAAGGTCAGTTAAATGCCAACGCAGACAAAGAAATCAATGCTATGCGTGATGCTGTGAAAGCTAAATTCGGCATGTCCGACACAGCAGTTAATGCGCTAAGTGGCGACCCACTGAAAGAGCTATACGCAAAATGCAATGTATCGCATGGCTTGAATGGTTCATTCCAACAAGTAAATTCCTCTCAATCAGTTTCAGATATGCCGGAGTAAAACATGGTGAGCAAAAAACGTGTAATTCATGCGGGCGGTGTATTTCCTAACCCGCTATTAGATCGTGAAGGTGCGGCGGTAGTTGATACTAAGGCTGGCGTTATCGGCTTCTATGATGAGGCTACTGCTAAATTCACACCATCAGTTGATGGCAAAGAAGCAAATATTCTGTATGTGTCCAACTTTGATTATCTGCGCTGCCAAACGGTAGATGATGAAATCAAAACGGGTGATTGGGTTGTGGCAATTCAACCTATGCAGGGCATGTTTTTAAACGTACGTGCCGCTGCTGGCACATACAAGAAAGGCCAAGCGGTCATTGTTGCTAACGGTCAAATCACACTGGCAACTGGTGCAGAAGGTGAAAGAGTATTTGCCTATGTCGAAGAAGATTCAGCATTAACCGTTACGGATGGTGAGCTGGTTCGTGTTGTGTTCAAGTAAGGAGAACTGAATGTTTTATTTTTCAACTAGTCGAGCAACCGAAACAGGAAATCTCGAAGCAAACCAAGCGCAGTTCAGTGAATTGCAGTTAGCCCGTAATTCATCTGCTCAAGCGGTGGCTGATTTTATTTCTCGCGCTCGTTTTCGTGGGGAAAATGCACCGTCACTGGACGCAACAAATGCCATTGATGATATTAAGCGGCTTTACAAGGCATATGACCAGACTGTAATGGCTGAATTTCAGCCTACTACTGAGTTCACATTGTTAAATGACCTAATGGGGCTATCGCGCTCAGTTCGACTGGAAGAGTCGGTGTATGAATATGCGCGAAAAGGAAGCGGCGGAATTGCTCATACATCAATGAGTGGTCAAATCGGTGCGTTATTAGAAGCAAGTGCGTATGACTTTGATGGCACAATGGTTCCTATTCATGATACTGGCTTCAAGTTCGGTTTCCGTGACCCTATCTTTGCTAAAGGCTCGGCGCTGGCCTCTTTATCAGATGCGCAGAAAGACTCGGTCGATACTGTTCGTCGCAAGTATTTGGACTTTATCTGGAACGGCTTCCGCGATGCCGCAGGTAATTTCATTGCGTTTGATGGCAAGACATTTAAGGGGTTACGTAATGATGAACGCGTGGCTCAAGTGACATTGAATATTGATTTTACAACTGAGCAAGATGGCAAGAAAATCCGCACTGAAATCATCAAGCTGCGTGACGTACTGAAACTGCAAAACCTGCAATATGGTGAGCAAACTTGGTACGTGTCAGGCGAAATCCTGTCTAACTGGGAATCTGTCTACTTCGATGTTAACCAAACCCGCACCATTCTTGAAGAGGTCAAGAAAATCACGGGCATTAAAGACATCAAAGAAGATTATGAGCTGAAGGGTAACGAAGTTTTGATTGTTCCGCTTGGCGCTGGCGTTATCGCTCCTATTGTCGGTCAAGCTTTCGGTACTGTTGCTGACCCTCGCCAGTTCTACAACTCAGATTACATCTGGCGCACATGGGGGGCTGCTGGCCTAATGGTTAAGCAAGACATTGCGGGTCACTTCTCAGTTATCCACGCTAAAGGCGCATAAGGGGGATTCATGGCACTGGTAAAGGTTATCTCAAGTAACTTGTTTGCTGGTGCCAACCTCAAAAAACAAGAGGTTGGTGCTCAGTTGGAAGTCTCAGAAGAAACTGCTGAAACATGGCTGCGAGCTGGGCTGGTAGAGCGAATCGAAGAACGAAAACTCGAAGTCGCTACACCAGAGAAGAAAAAGGGCAAAGGTAAGGCAGATGGTGATAACACTTGATGACGTAAAGCCAATGATAGCCGAGCTTGGGTTTACATTGCCTGATTCCGTGCTGCTGTTGCTGCTGGATCAAGTGAATGCAAAATCTGAATGCTTGGCGGCTAACTATGATGAGTCTCTGCAAAAGCTGCTTCTAGTTTATGCGCTGGTTCGTCTTGCCTCATTGTCTGGCGCTCGAAAGATATCATCACAAGGCGCTCCTAACGGGGCGTCACGTTCATTTGCCTATGATTCCTCTGGGACGGATTATTTACTGAAACAGTTGAGAGTATGGGATACGGCAGGGTGTTTATCTACGTTGCCTCTAGCGAGTAAATCGGCTGGGTTCTTTCGTGTTGTGGGAGGTTGTCATTGAGCGCTACCGCTAATTGGTCATATACCAACATCGCAACAATTTACCCTGTCATTCATGGTGGCGGCGAGTGGGGGGATGAAACCACCTACGGGCTTCCTTATCTTATTGACTGCACATGGCAATCTAGCAATGAAGTTGTGAAAGATGACATGGGGAAAGAGTTTGTTACCAACAACGTATTTTTCACTGAGTTAAAACGCAACGGCGTAGATGTACAAAAGCCAGAGCGAGGTTTCTACATTGCCAAAGGCGATACCACTTCTCAATCTGACCCTAGAGTCGCTGGAGCTGACATCATCATCACAGTTAAAGAAGATGATATGAGCTTTTTCGGGGAAGAGCCAGACTATGAGATAAGGACGTAACAATGAGCGGTAGAATTCGAGGGTTAGATAGAGCAAGAAGAAACACGCGCTCATTTGTTAATGTAACAACAAGGAAAGCGGAAACAGCAATACATAAAGCGATCCTTGTCGGTGCTGAGCTGTCTGCTGTGTATACCCCTATTGATACATCAACGCTAATTAATTCGCAGTTTCGCGAAACTAAAGTGAACGGCACTCGCATAACGGGGAGGGTTGGTTATAGCGCAAGTTATGCGGTGTATGTCCATGATCCTAAAGTGAAGCAAAACTTTAAGCGCAGTTCAGCAAAAAAAGAGTTTTTGAAATCTGCATTTGAAGAGTCCGAGGCTCGCATACATGAAGTGATAACAAGGGAGCTGAGAGTGTGATTATTGATGATTTTCTTGACTACTTAAAGCGCGGTGGACTTACTGATGGATTCATTGTTCAACGCTTAGACTGGAAAGAGAGGAAAGATACAAAAATCCAGCAGTATATTGTTATCCGTCCCGCCAGTGGTTCTGGTCGGTTGGGTGAGTTGAGTGCTGATGATTATGTCGATGTTATTGTCGTTTCTGCGCAAGATGACCCGATACCCGCATTAACTCGCGCCGATGAAATACTCAAATATGTCGCGGCAAATCCTAGTGACTGTAATCTCAACTCAGTTTTTAACATGGGTGGGTTGCCATCAGGAATTGTAACCACAGAAAACCGAACGATATTCAGGCTCTCATTCCGCTGCTTATCATAAACAAACAAATCTCAAACTAGGTCGCCAATGTGCGGCCTTTTTTATTTCCTATAGAAAGAGGTAAAACATGGCTAACTGCCCCGTACAAACTAACAAGTTGATTGGGCGCAATGCAGTTATTCGTATTGCTCCTGGCTGTCATGACCAAGTTCCAGCGCAGTCTGCATTTAAGCGGATTGGCGCGATTACAACAAAGTCCTTTGATTTATCACCAAATTCGATTACGTCAGAGGCAGACGATACAAAAGGCCTAATAGAAAACATTGTTACCAACATGGATCTCTCTATCTCATTCGATGGAGAGTACCGTAAGCGTGACAAAGATACTGACTTTGGCCCATTAAAGCTATTACAGGAGATCCCTAAAGAAGTGCAAATGGGTCGCCAGCCTGCTTATTGGGTGCAAATGGACTTTACTGGTGAAGATGCAGTGGTTCTTCAAGGGTATTTTGTATTCACATCTTGGTCTTCTGAGTTTCCAGCATCAGAAATCGCCACTTACTCGGGAGAGTTAAAAGTATCTGATGCTGACTCGATTGAATGGCTAGTTGAGGAAGTTGCAGTGACAGGAGTGTCAGTCACGCCTGCAACATTGAGCTTAAAAGTAGGTGAAACAGGCACGTTTACAGTTAACTTCACGCCAACAGATGCAACCAATAAAAATTACACGGTTGTAAGTGATAAGACCAACTTTGCAACAGTTAGTAAGCTAGCGAATGTTGTCACTGTCACAGGTGTTGCAGCAGGAACAGCAAATGTAACTGTCACATCTGAAGATGGTGCAAAAACTGCTAAATGCGTAGTCACTGTCACGGCTGCTTAATATTACAAAGGGTGCTTTCGAGTGCCCTTGATAATATTTTCAGGGGGAAAAATGGCAGCAAGAAAGGAATATGGCGAATTCATAATATCAACGCCTGACAAAGATTATTTTTTCAAGCCTTCATTTGATGCGATGACAAGAATAGGAACGCCAGAGCAGATTGTTAATGCACTTACTCTGATAAGCGGGGCGGAGGCTCAGGCATTAATTGCTCGCGCCAAACATGCTTATGGAGAGGTTCCTGATTGGCTATTTAGAGCGTTAAAAAAACCAGCCTACGGACGCAGCGTTTTATCAACATCAATGATGGTAATGCAAGCTTGCTGTAATGATGATTGCGATGAGCTGATAGGCGAGTGGAAGCCAAGTAGAAATGGCTCAACATACAGGCTAGGCAAGATGCCTGTCACATCCATAATTGTGTTGGCTAATGAGTTAATGATGCATGGCATTGTTGGCAAAGTAAAGGTTAGAAAGCTTCAGCGTAACGAAGGTAAAAACGAATTTACAGATAGCTTTAATGCCATTGAGTACATCAATGCTGCTCGAGCTCATTTTGGAATGAGTCGTGAGGAGGCGGAGCAATTAACCATGACCGAGTTCGTCATGATGCTAAAAGCTAAATATCCAGACGAGAAGGGTTTCACGCGCGAAGAATACGACGAGATCATGAAAGCTGATGACCAGCGCAATGATGAGCTGATCAGTGGTAAGCGTCGGTTGGTGAGTAGGAAATAATACTAAGTAGGGCAGCAATGCCCTAGTATCAATGCGTACCAACTAGGTGTCATTGTGTATGTATACAGTGGTTTGGTGGGCGGGGCGACTGGTAAACTATCAACAGATAAGATGGTATTAATTAATGGGGCTGTCCTAGATAACTAAGATCATCTAGGATAGTTCTATGAGAAAAAGTAGACTCAGTCAGTATAAACGAGCACGGTTACTTGAGCTGTTTATTGCTGGCTCCACAGCCCGTATTGCCGCAGAGTTAGTTGGTGTCCACAGAAATACAGCCGCTTACTATTTTCATCGCCTCAGAGTGCTGATAGCTGAGCACGTTGATAAGCACACTTGGTTTGATGGCGAGATTGAATTGGACGAAAGTTATTTTGGTGGTCGTCGTAAAGGTCAACGTGGCAGAGGTGCTGCC
>NZ_JAMPOG010000016.1:0-64011 GCF_028480065.1 Providencia sp. PROV189 | reverse complement strand
AAGTGATTTTAAGCATTACAGAATCAACCACAGCACTCAGTTTGTCGACAAAAAAGACCGGCAAAATCACATCAATGGCATTGAGAATTTTTGGAACCAAGCGAAGCGTCACATGCGCAAATTTAACGGTATTCCGAAGGCTCATTTTGAGCTGTATTTAAAGGAATGTGAGTGGCGATTTAACACACCTAGTGCAAAACAACAATTAACTATTCTAAAACAGATAGTTAAAGGTAAAATTTAAACCTTATCTAGGACAGTCCCTTAATTTTAACGGCTGATAACAGATCTAAAAAGATAGGTTGTGGATTTTTTTATTGAATACACAAAGATAAAAAGATACATTATTGTATAATTGACTGTCAATTTAGGGCTAAAGATGACGAAATATATTTTAAAAAACTCTCCTTTGGTTATGGTGCTTTTAGATCTAAGATTCAGCACTATCTTAGATGAAATACTAGACAAGGGTATTAGTGAATTTAAAATGGCATTGTATAAGCTTGGGTATACAATGCAAGAAGAGACGATGATTAATAGCGTTGATGCTAGTCCTAGCAAAGTTCAAGGGTTTGAATTTAAAATGGACACGAAAAAAAGATGGGATTTTATAACTATTAATAGAGATGCAGGTGTCATTTTAACTGATTCAAGTTTATGTTTGCGTGTTACAAACTATGAATCTTTTGAAAATTTTCAAAGCGACTGGATAAAAGTATTAAGATCCTTTTTAAATTGCTTTCCTGATGCAGTAAATGCTGGAATGAAAAGGATTGGTTTAAGATATGTGGATGTATTCTTTCCTCACAAAGGCCGTCCATATTCTGACTTAATATCCGAAAAGTTTCTGAGTGAAAATCAAAGAAATTTAAGCAAGGATAAAGATTCACTTCATTTTAATATTCATAGACAGGATACAAAGCATGGGACCCTTAACGCTACTCTAGAAGAGAGATATCCAATAAACGGGGCATTCAATATTTTTCCTGAAAATTTAATGGAGCCAGACCCGCTAAGTATGACTGTACCACAAAAGCCATTTTGGGAAGAGAATGCAACATTAGGTAAATATGCGATTCTAGACATAGATCATGCGTGGAAATGTAAAGAGCAAACAATAAACCTATCAGAAGAGAATATACTGGAAAAATTAACTAGCTTGCATAGTGATAGCTCATCTCTATTTTGGGGTTATTTGAGTGAGTTTGCAGATGCTACTTGGGAAAAACACTCAATTTCTTGATGTTTGGAGGAAGAATGATAATCCAATCAAATTCATGCAAAAATGGGCTGGTTACATCTATAATTGGTGTAGGTGCAATCATTTTGTCTTCATCAATTTCTGCTGGTGAATTAGAAAATAATTATAGTCACATATCTGTAGAGGTAGCCAATAAAAACACAAAGTGGAATAGGCTGATTCAAGCAGAAAGTGGCAGTTTTACCCCTATATATTCCAAGGACACTGATGAATCAACCTTGAGTACGTCAGAAATGATTGCTAATGTTTTCTCTAACCTAGGGGTTAGAGTTTCAGACTTAGAAGATGTTTTGAAAGTAAAAAGAGCCACCTTGTATAACTGGAAGAATGATGGTGATGTAAAATCAGATGAGAATATAAAAAGGTTAAAATTAGTACACGCAATAGCAAGTGAAATTAGTGAGTTTAGCGTTAAGCCTTTTGGTCGTTTGGCTAAAACACATTTGTATCATGGAAAAAGCTATTTAGACAGATTAAGTGAGGAGCAATTAGATACCAAATTAATTATTGATCACGCCAAAATATTGAGTGATATAGTTGCTGCAAGAAAGAGTGCAGGTAAAAAAACAGCTCATGCTATGAATGATATAGTGAATATATCAGGAGAATTTGCACCTTATGAGTGAGGTTGACGACTTACGATCTAGCATTCTGAGTAATGGCTGGCGACAAGGAAGTGTAATTGATTATCATACACTTAAAGAATCTGCGGAGAAGTTCGGCAGCAATATAGATAGCTCTATCTTAGATGTAGAGGAAAAGGGGGAGTATTACGTTATTGTTATAAGTATGAGTTGTGATGTTGTTTATGGCGATTGTAATGCTCTTCCCACAGTTGAATGCTACATAAGTCATGTAAAAAATGGAACTGCAAACAACGAGAAAATAGCTAACCCAAGGAAAATGGTATTGAACCATAATGAGAGGAAGCTAGAGCTAGATATGGCAAAAAAAATATTTATTGATAGAAGAATACTATCGACAGTGAGTCCAGACTCTCAGTTGGAAGATAGTGCTATTAATTCTGTTATTAGGTGGACAGTCGCTCAATATAACAGGCTAGGATTACCTGAATCACTAGTGTGCAGGATAGGTTGTGTGTTAAGGGATCGGGATTTTTTTCGTTGGCTTTCTAAAAACGCAAATATCATTGAGGGTATATTTATCGAATTATCAACTCTAAAAGAGCTCAATGATAAAGAGATTTATGAAATTGGATTTGTTTGTTTAGTTGATTTTGCAGAGCAAGAAGTCATTGAACTAGATGAATTAGAAGAAGAATTCAATGATGTGTTTTTAACAAAATTGAGTGGAATTAAAACCATTAAGCTACTGAATAATACGGATTATAATAGACAATATATAAGTGCCGTGATGACAACTGAAGACTTTACGTATGATATGCTTAAAAGATTTCGTCGTTATCCGTTAGACCATTTTTCGTTAGATTCTGATAAAAATAAAAAACTGATAGTAGCTTGATATTATATTTGTTTACCAACCCACTCCGGTGGGTTTTTTGTTGCCTGAATTTCTCAACTTATTGATATAGTTTGATTATAACGAATCGTGAGAATTGATAGCCCGTCCTTGGGCTTGTAATCCAGATCACACACCACGCCTCTTAACTGAGGTCTTTTGCTTTGTTTTGCGTCACCCTCGGGATATCATAAGATAAATTAATAAAAACTGAGGTGAGGGCTACATGAAAGGTTTTGGATGGGTATTGCTTGTTATAGGTATTTTGGCAGCATTTGCCGCTTTTAACATGGATGTCAGCGTGGCAACTAGCTATGGAAATCGCGTTAACAATATCGGGCTAATGGCGCAAAGACAAAATTTTGTATTGATAAGCTGCTTTATCATGCTTTGCGGTTTGCTAATGGTAATCTTCGGGGGCAGAAAGTCTAGTAATTCTAATTCTGTAAAATGCCCATACTGTGCTGAATTTATTAGCAATGAAGCCATCAAGTGTAAACATTGCGGAAGTGACTTGTTGGAATATAAAGCCAATAAAGCTGTTAGAGATGCAAATGCAAAAAATAAGTTTAGTGCTATTAACTACGATCAAAGAGAATTATTTGTAATATGTAATGGTAAGGCATCAATATGTGATGATAAATTACTTAAACTTATTAATAGGATTAAGGATGAGAATCCTGAAGTAACAGGAGATGCCTTATTAAAAATGCAGAAATTCAACATATCAACTATCGAATCGTTTTTGCCGAAAGAAATTAAAAAAGAATTTAAAGATAAGGTTGAGAAGTTGATTTTAAGCTAATCATGTTTTTATTAAAAAATAGACCACTTTCGGGTGGTTTTTTACACCTAATGTTTGCTAGGAATTGCACCAATGATTAGCTACCATGAATTAAACGAACTAACCGATAGGTAATATAGTGAAAAGAACATTAGCAGCAATAGCGCTGGCTGTATTGATTACAGGCTGTGACAGCAAACCAGATGCCCCATTCGGCTTGAAGTGGGGGCAGACTATTGATGAAGTCAAAAAGACGGCATCTAATGAATTCGAATGTGAGGTTGGCGATAGAATAACTATCTGTGTCGATGGGTTTGCTACAATGGAATTCCCTAGCATGCAGTCAGTAATGTATTATTTTGCTAAAAATGAAGGGCTGGTTCAAATAGATTTGAGAAGCAAGGCTTTCGATAAAGGAGCTAATGAAGCAACTGAGTCAATCAATGATTTTAGTAAGATAAGTGAGTTGATAAAAAAAGACTATAATCCAAAAAGTGAAGAGCAGCTAAACGACAAAGAAAACCTATTTAGATTTAATGGCTATACAATGTCAGTTAAAGTTGATGATTCAGGGCTAAGGAGTGACGTTTACCCTATATCTCAAGTGATAATATCATATAAATATGACAAGTAAGTAATACATAAACTCTCAACCCTGCCAATTGGTGGGGTTTTTATTTTAGCTAAAGGCCTCGTCGCGTTGACGGGGCTTTCTTTTTTCTAGGAGAAAGAAATGTCAACGAATTTGGGCGAAATAGTATACGACGTATCACTCGATGTTCAGCAGCTTTTAACTTCACAGAGAACTCTAGAACAGAGGCTCAATAGAATGGAAGCAAGCTTTAACAATGCTAGCACTGCAATAGATCGCACAAACAAGGCGATGCTATCTCTATCTAAAGTGGCAGTAGCGTTAACAAGTTATCTGTCTGTTCAGTCTGTAGCCGACTACGCAGAAGCATGGACAACATTAAACAACAAACTCTCTAACTCGATTAGAGAGGGGGAGTCTTTAGTTGATGTCACTGAGCGAATATTTAATATTTCTCAAACAACTCGCTCAAGTTTAGATGCGACAGCAACTCTATACGCTCGCTTAGAAAGAGGAACAAGACAGTACAACACGTCAGCTCAAGATCTAGCTAAACTCACGACAATAATCAATCAGGGGTTTATTGTTTCCGGAGCAACCGCGCAAGAGGCGGAGAACGCCATTATTCAGCTGTCGCAAGGCATTGCTTCTGGCGTGCTGAGAGGAGAAGAATTTAACTCAGTTGCAGAGCAAGGAAGCAGGCTAATGGTTGCCCTTGCTGATTCAATGGGGGTTTCCATTGGGCAGTTAAGGAAAATGGCAGCAGAGGGGAAGCTGACGACAGATGTCGTTGTCAATGGCCTTTTATCTCAAGGTGACTCAATCGGTAAGGAGTTCGCAAATACAACTCAGACGATGTCTCAAGCAATGCAAGAGGCTGGGAATAACATCACAAAGTTTTTTGGAGAGTCATCAACAATAAAGTCATTTGTGAGTGTATTCAATGATTCTGTTGTAACAGTAAGTGAAAACCTGAGCGCATTGGCTGGCGTATTAACGTTGCTAGCATCAGTGCTAGGCAGTAGGTTTGCTGGCGCACTAGCGATGGCAGCAAAAGGGAAAATACAAGCAGCTATAGAATCAAGAAATTTAGCCATAGCGGAACACAGGCTTGCATCATCAGCAGAATTAACAGCCGCTGCAAATTTAAGAGCAGCGTCAGTAGCTAAAACAAGAGCGCTAGATGAAGTTAAGCTAGCGCAACAAATGAGAGCAACTGCAACAACAACCGATCAAGTTGCAGCAGCAGAAGCTAGGCTGTCGGCAGCAAGAAGAAACGCTGCTCCAATAGTAAATAGGTACAACAGATTGTTATCTGAGCATAGATTAGCCCAAGCGGAAGCGGCTGCGGCGGCGTCAAGGGCTAGCATTACGATTGGCGGCGTGCTGAGAGGTGCGCTTGGGTTGGTTGGTGGGCCAGTAGGATTTGCAGTTTTGGCGGCGTCAGGCTTGTTCTATTTTAGCCAAAAGGCTCAGGAAGCTAGAGATAGTGCGAATAGCCTAGCGGACGGAGTAAACGGGCTTATCCAAAAATTCAAAGAGATGACGCGAGCTCAAATTGGAGAAGAGATAGGTAAAGCAAACAAACAAATACCAGAGTTGGAAAAATCACTAAAAGAAGCTCAGGAGCGGTTTGATAAACTCATAGTTAAAATAGAGGGTTACAACAGAGAAATCAAAAGGTTTGAGTTAAGCAGCAGAAGAGGAAGGGAGGCATCTGAGGCTCTAAATATCGTTTTGAATGATCAGAAAATTGCTGCGGGTGAGCTTGAAAGGGCACAACAAAGGTTATCTCAAGCCAAAAACTTTGTAACTATAGCAACAGCAAAATTCAATGGCGAACTAAGAGAAGGTGCTGAACTATTATCTTATGAAGCTAAAACTCTACTACCTAGTGGAAGTGCTGCGCTAAGACAGTATGGCGTAGATTTGGAGAAAGCCACAAGAAGCAAGCAAAAATTCAATTCTCAAAGCTTGATGCTGGATTATGGCGGCGAAAAAGGGGAGGAGTTAAAAAAGAAAATAGAGAGGGATTTGGCTTTATCTAAGCTTGATGGGGAGGCGAAAGTTGAACTTCAAGTCAGGTTCGCCGCTGAAGATGCTGGTATGACAAGCGAACCAGCAATTCAGGATCTGATAGATAAAGAAAAAGAAAAATATAGGAATGAAAAGAAAAAAAGAGAAACCATAAAAGACACAAAAAAAGCGGCTAGTGCAGCGGCTAAAGAAGCCACTGAAGCTGAGAAATTACAGAAAAAGATTGCTGATTTAGCAAATGCAACAAAAGTTGCTGAACTGGAAACTAAAGGATTATCTCGTGAAGCTGCAATCTTGGAGGCTGTTCAATCTTTAGGCTCTAAGGCATCTGAAAAGCAAATTAAGGAAATATCTGAGCTTGCTGGAAAGGAGTTCGACTTGAAACAGGCCATCAAAGATAGGGAGGATGCTTACAAGCAAAATTTAGGACTCCAAGCTGCAAGAGAGCAGAAGTTAGCATTAGAGCAACTAGATAGGCAACTTAACGCTAATCTAGTCACGGAGGAGCAATATCAGAAACGTCGAGCTGAAATAAATGCGGAATACTCTAAGAAGATTGCAGAGGAAAACGCCAAATCAGTCATAACACCTACGCAAGAAATGGCAGGTCAGTTAGACCCTGTTCAACGATTAGCTAATGAGAACGCTCAAAAACTCGCCTTAATCCAAGAGTATGTTAATCAAAAAGTTCTTACTGAAGAGCAAGGCTTAGCATTAATGAATGCTGCTAATAGAGAATATGAGCAGTCTAGATTTGATGCAATGTGGGGGCTTTGGAAGGGTCAGAATGATTTAAACAACCTCATGGGAACTGCGATAGATTCATTGAGCAGCGGAACAGCAACGGCGGTTTCGGCTATGTTATCTGGAACGCAATCGGCTGGTGACGCTATGCGTAACTTGGCTAACACAGCCTTGAACGCGATGGTACAGCAATTAATGCAAATGGCAGTTCAGGCGCTAATTACCAGAACAATACTAGGTACTTTTATGGGCGGACTGGGTGCTATTCCTAATATAGCCAGCGTAGCAAGTAGCGTTACATCACTGTCTAATATTGGTGGCATGGGTATGCCTACTGATTTTAGAAGCTATGGCGGAGGTCGTTACAATGGCGGATCAGTAAACCCAAATAGTTACTATCGTTTTGGTGAGGGCGGTAAGCCAGAGATTTTACGGACAAGTTCTGGGAAAAACTATCTCTTGCCTGGTGAGGGTGGGAAAGTAATTCCTAACAAAGACTTGCAAGGAGGCGGTAGCCTTCCTCCGATTATCAATGTTTATCAACAAGCCTCTGGTGCAACAGTTGATGTATCCACTGAGAAAGGTTTAAATGAACAAGATGTAATTAATATTGTTGTCCGCAGCATTGCAGAGGGAAGAGAAGTAAGCGGAGCAATGGCGACTTACCATAATGCAAGCAGGAAAGCTCTAGGAGGTTTTTAGTGTCATCACTAATTTTTTATATTCAAGAGGATATGGCTTTTATTGCCATGGATACATTAGCAGTTACAGCAGAAGGCAATCCTTATCTATTCACTAATAAATTCACATACCTCCAGACCCTAAATACTGTTATCTGTGGGTTAGGGCTTGGTGGATTCGGGTCTGAATGGGCTGAAAATGTAAACAGAAACATGAGGGTCGCTGATATAGAGCACTTGAATTATTTATCAGAGGAAGAGCTTAGAAAATTATATGCGGAGTATTGCCAAAGGTATAACTTATCAGGTACTGAGAGCTCAACTATTTATCACATAGGATATTCACAAGAAGAAGCTAAAATGGTTGCTTTCGCCTTTAGATCACTTAATAGCTTTAAGTGCGAAAGGCTTCCATATGGAACGGCAGTTAAACCAGAGTGTGAGATTTTAGAAGGTAACCTAATCGAGAATATTCCGACCATGATGCAAATGCAGCGAGACATCCAAAAAAATCAACCTGAAGATAGTCGCATTTATATAGGTGGTGAGGTGAGAGCTATTCACTTGGAAAAAGATAAAGCCACATATTACAATCTTGGTGAGTTTAATGACTACCAAGAAAACAAGCGCTATATATTTGGATAACCCGCTACGGCGGGTTTTTTAATGGATATCACATGGAAATAATCGACTACCCTGAATGGTTCCCGTTACCACAAAAAGCGGATAAGAACATGACGTTTGACACTGGGTTTCGAACGGACCAGCCTCAAGTTGGGGCACCGATATTCCAGAAGCTAACGGATGACATTAAAACGGTTTGGAATGTTAAATGGATATTCCAACTAGGTGAAGAAAGGGCTTTTCAGCAATGGTTGAGAAGCCCTAATTATTTGGATAACTGTACTAAGTGGTTCAGGATGCCGATTAATCTTGGTGGTTCTGGGCTGCAACCACAGGAGCTTCACTTTGTTAGTTATCCAGTGCAAACGTCGATTAATGGCAGCGTAGTAACTTGGACGGGCTCGGTTATCTGTCGCAAGCTGTTTAATGAAGATGACGAGTTTGGCGATTTAATTGTTGAGATACCGCCAAGTGATTGGGGCTTGCTCGATATCGTCGTCACTGAGCGATTACCACGATGCAAGGGGGGAGAATGAAGTTAAGAGAGTACCGAGCGCAAAGACCGATGCGCACATTCTACGAGACCATTCAATTCTACCACTCATCATTCGGAAACATTCATTTAGTCAGCTTGCAAATAGAGCCTAAAGTTTTAGGCGGCGTTGAGTATCAGCCGTGTAACTTCGAGCTAGCAGAGAGCCAGCAGAGTAAAACGCCGATTATCGATGCGTCGGTTAAGTTTAGCCGAGTCGCGCAGGACTTTAAGCAGCAGCTCAAGTTATGGCGGTCAAATACTCGAATGAAGCCAATTATCGCAACGTTCAGGTTATTTGACTCAGCCGACAAAGATAATCCGATAAGCGAGTGGTCGCTGTACGTGAAAGACTGCTCACTTGATGCCGAATCGGTCACTGTCACGCTGTCGATGAATAACCCGCTGAATAAGAACGTTGGGCGTATTTACACGATGGAAGAGTTCACAGGCTTGGAGACGGTTTAATGACGAAATTAGAGTTTATTAATCTGATGATAGGCAAGCCGTGGAAGAATCGGGCGTGTACGTTTGAGGCGTGTGATTGCTGGGGCTTAGTGGTCTTATATTTTAGGTACGTACTGGGTACGGAAATTCATCATGATGCTGGCTACGAATCGGACCATGATTTTGTAACTTGCTATGAGAATGAAGTCGAATTCTGGCAACGTACCGACCACCCAGTAGATGACGGGATATTCATTGGTTATCGCGGCTCTCAGCCAGCTCACATCGGGTTAATTATCGATGGCAATGCATTCCATAGTCGCGGCGAGAATGGGGCTGTAAGAATGGATAGGCTCATTGTGCTTGAGAAGAAATTCACGAAATTGGAGTTTATGAAATATGCCGATAGTTGAAATTCAACGAATAGCGGGAACACCTAAAGAAAGGGTCGATTTAACAGTCGGCTCTTTTTTTTATAGCGATTTTCTAGTGCATCAGCAGTTGCATAGCGATGTTCTGATTATCGTTAACGGTCGTGAGTTGCAAGAAGATGACGAGTTAGATTTCGAGATAACACCAACTCACTTTATTCAAGTGTTCGACCAACCAAAGAGCGTCATTGGCGATATTCTGAACCCAGTGTTTAACCTTGTCACGAAAGTATTCTCGTTTCTTGCGCCTAAAACACCGTCATTTTCTGTGGCTGAGTCGAATGTTAAAGATAGCCCGAATAACCGGCTCACAGGGCAAACGAACGTTGCTCGGGCATACCAAGCAAGACCAGAAATTCACGGTCAAGTAAGGGCGTTCCCTGACCTCATTCAGCAATCGATGTTTGAGTATAACAACAACCTCAAGACAGTAACCGAGTGGCTAAACATCGGTATTGGTGAGTATAAAACGGAAAGCATCCGATTTGCTGAGTCTGATTTCACGGCGATGGCAGGTGCGAGCTACAAGATATACAAGCCAAAAGAGGTCATCCCACTGATTAACGAAGGTTTCGAGTTTCCTGATATCGACGGTCAAGAATTACCGGGGCCTAACGAAAGCAAGGATATCCCGCAGCAAACCGCAACCGCTAACGAAGTGGTTTCAGGTGAGATAAAAGGCGGTGAGGCTGCGATTAAAATCGTTAAGCAAGATGAGTTTGAATACTTCTACGAACTGACAAAGCCGCGCTCTATCTCAATGACAGTGAATGTGAGCTACGACACGCCGCAGGGCTCTGTAACTAAAGATGTGAAAATTGACGCTCAATTAGTTGATGCAAAAGAGAGTGACGATGGCTCATTAATTAACCCTGTTGAGTATTACGAATTCTTCTTTACTAACCTAAGCGGAACTGATTTAGCGCAACTTCCACCTAATGCAGTAGTGAACACAACGAAATTCATTCTGTATGACAATCAGTTTTTAACAGTGGGCCCGTTCTTTTCCCCTGTTGATGGTGACCAAATGTGGATCCACTTACAAGCGCAACTTGGTGGAGGTGATAACTGCAATGCAACTGTCGAAATCTGGAAGGTAAATGCGGATAACGAGGAGATAGCTGGCACTCGTCAAAGTTTCAATACTGCACTAAGCGCTAACAACGGCGCGCGAGTTTATTACAAAACAGACAAAGTAACTCTTAATTCAGGGCGTGGCCGTTACGCTGTGCAGCTCACTCGTCGCAATAACAGCAGCGACCAGAGCATCATGAAAATCGAAAACGCTCACATTGTCCGAGTTCGTGAGAATGTCGTTTTTGAGAATGACACGATTGTTAATGTGTCAGTAAGAGCCACCGAAGCGCCAACAGGAGCAAGAGAGCGCAAGTATAATTTATTGGCCACGCGCATGGTTATTTCGTATGACCGAGCATCAAAGCAAGTTGATTATACGCTCAGGCCATCGCGGAGTTTTGCTGATGCAGTGCTGCATACATGGTTAATTACTGCTGGCGAAAGTGAGAAAAATATCGATATCGACGGGCTGTATCGGATTTACGATAGCTTGCCTGATGAGCGCCTAGGGTATTTCGACTACACATTTGACGATGAGGATATTTCCCTTGGTCAACGCATCGAAACTATCTGTAATGCTGCGAGAGTAACTGCTTATTTCGATAATGCAGTCCTTACTTTTTCCCGCGAACAGTCCAGTGAATTCCCAATGACCACATTCAACCGTTCTAACATCACAGGTAACGACATGAAAATTTCCTATGACATGTCGATGCCAAGTGGGTATGACGGAATTGAACTTGAATATGTCGAACCGGTTCGCAACAAGAAAGACTATATCCGATTTCGAGTTGATGAAAATGGCATTACGGAAGGGTTATCACGCACGCCGAATAAGATTGTTTTGCAGGGTTGCCGAAATCGCTACCAAGCAATGGATAGGGCGCTGTTAGAAGCTAATCGACTCATTCACCAACGGACAAGTATCAGTCTGACAACTCTTGCAGATGGCGGGAATGTGTACCCGTCAGACATGGTGCTGATAGCCGATACTTACGACTCAAATCAGCAAGCAGGTTACATAACTGAGAGAAAGGGAGAGGTATTCACAACCAGTGAGAAAATCAAATTTGATGAGGAAATGTGGGTGTATCTCACTGACTCGATGGGTTACACAACACAGAAGTTCAAAGCAGAGCCTAGACAAGATACTGAGTTCGGCTTTATCGCAAGTGTGCCAGAAGATATTGAGCTCAATTTCTATGATGGATATCGAGTGCAGTCACCATCGCGGTACGTTATCGCAACGTCAGTGGAAACTGAAAGCATCAAATGGGTGATAACCGATAAACGCCCACTCGGTGGCGAACGCTACACAATAACAGCAACTGAATATTTCGACGCAAAAGCAGACTATAACGCATAACGGCAAAATTAGGAGAGGACAACTTATGTCTACAGTACCAACAAACAAACCTGTACCAAGTAAAGAGATGCGTGATTTAGCTTATAACGCAGAAAGAATTGATGAGTTCGTAACATCATTACAGCACGAATATAAAGATAGATTCGGACAGTGCCACCGAACTATCGAGGGAATTAACTGGGTTGCGACTCAGCTCATTGAACGATTTAAAGTTGAAATGGAGCAGGCGATTTTAGCCGCTGGATATGCTCCAGTTGGCACATTCCAAGAGGGTGCAGAGTTAGCCAATAGAAATGAAACAGTGTTGTGGAAACTGCCAGATGGCGATGGAGACCACTACCGTTGGGATGGCGACTTACCTAAACCCGTTCCAGCAGGCTCAACGCCTCAATCAACAGGAGGCATCGGTAAAGGCGCTTGGGTTAGCGTTGGTGATGCTAGTTTGAGAGGTGAGTTATCTGACAATGATGGGGCTAAGCTAATTGGGGTAAACGATGGTGTTAACCTTGCTGATTATTTGGGTAATTTACCTTGTGATACGATTGTTTTTACTGAGCAGGATGCTATATCAGCATTTACAATTCACGACCACGTTTTATTAAGAGCGGAGCGTATTGATGGAACAATAGAAATACCAACTCATAAAACTCTGACTGTATTGCCTCCTGTCGGGCAAAAAAGAAATTTACTTGGCGGGACTGGTAAGAAATTTATTCTCAATAGAAGCTCTCAATTTTATGCGCCTAGCCTAGCATGTCTAGATTACGAAATGGATGTTGTGACAATTAAAGGCTCTACAAGACCCGCAATGATTCTGGGTGTAGGAAGACCGGTGATTGCTAACTTCACGATTGAAAGTGAATACCGAAAAGGTAGGGGGCTGGTGCTTGATGCTAGCACAGGATTTGACAATAAATCAGGTATCATTGCAGGAATTCAAGTTAATGCTTCAATTAAAGGAATGGATACTGCTTATGAAGAAATAGCGTCACGAAATGGTACAGAGTCAGATGCTACATACATAAACAACAATGATATTAATCTAACCATATGGCAATGTCGTAGAGGACTGATACAACAAGAATACACTCATGGGGCAATTAATAAGTTAGAGATAGCCGCGAATAACTATTTTATTAACTATCAGACTGATGCACAGTCAGAAGATGTTATTCATATTTATGGGGTAAGAAATACTGTTGATGGTCATGTATGGGATTATGAACACCCTAAATTACATTCAACTTCAATTTTAGTGAAAGGGGTAGCGAATATAGTTGGTAGCCGTAACTTCCCGTCAATAACAAATCAGTTTGTTACTGTTGATAACTTTGTAAATTCTAGAAATACGTACATTGGTAGCACATATGGAACCGATAGACAAGACATAGGGCAATTCACATTACTTCATAGACCTTACCATTTTTCAGACTTAACAACCCCAATAACAATGGCATCTTCTTTATTCTTCCTGAAAAGCGAGAGAGTAATTCCAAGTGGGAATGCTGTAAGCATTGCTAGTAGAAAGTTATTTTATCGCAGTAAAGATAAGCTTCCACTTAGCTTAACTGGTTTTGCTTTCGTTCGAAATACATCAGGAAGCGAAGCGAATGTTCGATTAGGTTTTGGGTTATCAAATATTCAGGGTGAAAACTCGTTAAGTCAAACATACACGATTGCTAATGGTGGGCTGGTAAAGATTCCAATTACTGTTTTATTAACATCAACAACCCTTTATATCGAGTCAGGTTCTACTGAATGGCTAGGAACTCCAGCATTATCTGATAATAACGGAGAAATTACTTTAGCTCTTAGTATGACTAACAATGTTCAGGTGACCCTATGTGGTTGTGTATTTAACTTTAATAAATACGATTATTGATAACCCCCAGCCCCAAGCTAACACTTGGGGTTTCTTATATGATAACAAGCCCATCGGGCTTTTTTATTGCCAGTCCTTGGCTGGGTGGTTATTTTTTACTAAGTAATTGCTTTAGCATGGATTCAATTTTATCTAGTTTTTCTGATAACGACTTTTCTTTATCGATATCATGCAATTGGTTATCTTCATTGCAATACTTACCAAATATTTTAAGTGCTTTTCTCCTGCCTGCAATCTGTAGGTCGATAATAGAATAGACTGCAACTCCAATAATAGTAGCATTGCTTCCAATTAATATATCTGGGTAGTTCTTATTTAATGGTTTCAAATACTTGTTTGATTGTTCTATAAAAAGCTCTTTAAATGTAACTTCATGTGTTTCATTTAGCCTACATAGGACAAAGTCACCATTTATCGGTTCTATGCTTGGGTTAAAAATGACAGTAGCCCCTTGAGGAAAGCTGATACCATCATTTGTGCACATAGACTCACCTTCAATTTTTAAAGCAAATAGTTTTTCAGATGCAGCTATATCTAGGTCAAGTGGGCTTGGGATATATTCAACGCCAACCATTGGCTCATCAAAAGAAAAATTAGCAGCCTGTACGCTCGTGACTACAGGTATTAGCGGTAATGTGACAGTTTGGCGGACACCTCTAAGTTCTGGAGGTGAACCTTCTCCTTGAGTTAACCACTCTGGTTGTGTTCCAAGTGCCATCGCTAAATTGTTTAGCGCATTTATCCTTGGCTTTGCTTCACCACCCTCATATGCAGCAATTTGCCGAGGGACTACTCCAACCTTTTTTGCTAGCTCAGATTGAGTTAACCCTATGGCGTTTCTAGCCATGGATACACGTCTTGGGAATGATTTATCAAAATTCATATTGGAACCTTTAAAAACACATTGACTCATAATGATTATTGAGTATGATAAAAACTCGTAGATGAGCGATATAAAATTCAAAAACACATAATGGAGTGAATAATGAAGCAAAATACAGTTAAGAGCAAGCAGATTAGTTATCGCCTGCGCCCTGAGGTGGCTGAATTTTTAGAAAATTACGCAGCGAGAACGCATCGTTCTATACAGGGAATGCTTGATACTATCATGGATAGTGTGATCGACAGGGAACAGAAAGGTGAAAGCATTATTCAGTAAAAGGCCTCATCCGCGCAAACAGTATGAGGCCAGTTGCCAAATAAACCCATCGAAAGGAATAAATGACATGAACATTGTAGCTAAAACAGACTTAACTTTCCAGAACTTCACATTCAATCCAATCGTTGAAGATGGTCAAGTGTGGTTAACATCAACTGAATTAGCTAAGGCTTTAGGTTATAGCAGAACCGACAACGTTAACCGTGTTTACGCTCGTAATTCAGATGAATTTACGGACTCAATGACAACCACCGTCAAAATGACGTTGGTTAGGAAAACTGGTGAAGTTGATGTAATGGTTAGAGTTTTTTCTTTACGTGGCGCTCACCTGATCGCAATGTTTGCATCGACTCCTGTGGCTAAAGAATTCCGTAAATGGGTGTTGGATATCTTGGATAAGGAGGTTGAGGAAAAGCAAAACTTGCCAACAACAAGGCAGAAATCAGTCAGCACTGATGGGTTACTAGCCAGATTAAACTTAATTTGTGATACATGGGATTTGGCTAAAGATGATATCGCAGTGTTTGATCCAAAGATGGCTAACCGACTTGGTGCGACTATGAATATGTTTTGGATGTATACGGCAAGTATGAAAAAGATAGCAAGTAAAAAGCAGGTAAGGAGATTAACACATTGATTAGTACTAAAAGCAGAAAAGCCGATAGTTACAGCTATCGGCTCATCTTAAACTAAAATATAGGACATATATTTATGAGTAATAGTATTCGAGTTTTTAACTATAAGTCAAGCAATGAGCAATTAGTGACCGTTTCAGGTTTGAAATACAAAGGTAAGCCTGTATTTCTAGCGGTTGAGTTAGCGGAGTCTCTTGGTTATTCAGATCCTCACGATGCGTTAAGAAAACATTGTAAGTCATTGATTAAGCTTGATTCCGGCGAATCGACGGAATTAGGATTTGGTTACAGGCCAAAAGGTGTAATCCTCGCAGGTCAAGCTGATATGTTCCGTTTGATTATGCGTAGTAAGCTGCCTTCAGCGGAAAATGTTCAAGATTGGGTGTGTGAGCAAGTTTTACCTGAAATTATGGAAACAGGTAGTTACTCAATCAAGAAAAGCCAATCTGGTCTACCTGAGTACCGCCAAGCCAGAACGCTGAAAATGTCGGTTGATGCTGTCACTAACTTATTCGAATTAATGCCGAACCTGAGCGATGAGGCAAAGCAGTGTGTAGCGGCTAATATTGTTAACCCGATTGTAGGCTTTGAAGCTGTTCCACTGCCAGTGCTTGAACAAAAGTACTATACCGCAGGCGAGGTGGGGGAAATGCTGGAAGTCTCAGCAAATAAAATTGGTCGTATTGCCAACAAGAATGGGCTGAAGACTGAGGAATTCGGGAAATTCTTCTTGGATAAGTCAGCTCATTCATCAAAGCAGGTTGAAGCATTCCGCTATAACGAAAATGGTATTAGTGCATTACGACATATCATTCATGGGAAAGAAGTAGCCTAACCCACACATAGCCCAAGGATGGGCTAGTAAAACCTGATGATTTACTGCTATTGTATACATATAGATAGTTGGGAGGTAATTATCATGACTACAAAGAAAACAAATAAAACTAGCTCATCACATACAGTAAGAAAAGGTGATGGAGTTCTTTTTAATTTCAATACCTCAAGCACAGTTGGGACATCTAGCAGCACTATAAAGCGTTGCATAGGTTCAATTACTACGACCTCTGACTTTGAGCAGGCACTTAAAGATACACAAGTAGAGTATGCTCAGATAATTAAAGATTTAGAAGATAAGTGATAAGTCATGAGGCTATTAACTGTAGATGAAGTGATAAGAATACAGAAATCAACGCTACCTAAAAGCGGAGAGCCAAATATAGATAAACTATCAGGCGCCCTTGGTCGCGTTCAATCACTTATTGATTATGAAAATTGTGATGACTTATTTGATTTAGCGGGAATGTACCTTGTTGCCATAGCTAAGGCGCACGCCTTCAATGATGCAAATAAGCGGACGGCATTCCAGGCTGCAACAATATTTCTGAAGTTAAACAATATTAAATTATTCCCTTCTGTTTACTTAGTAAAGTTAACAATCTTATCAGCTATGGGTGAGTTTGATTATAAGCAAGCATCAGCTACATTGCGTATTCTATCTGATTATCGAGATGATTTAGTTGAAGAAACAAGTAGCGGATATATTTAGACAAGAGGCTGTGGCCTCTTTTTTGTTTCTAACTTTCCTTACTGTACTCATACCCCTGCGGCAATCTCTTGCTCAATTCTCTGTAATAAACTAAACGTTCTCTGAAATACTCGCGCAAGTACTCGGGTTGTTGTTGCTCGACTTCAATGTCGATGACTTCTTTCCCGAGTCTTTCGCGATATGCGACTCCGGAGGCGGCTAAATCGACATTCACTTTGTCTTTTTCTTCTTTCGATAGTTCTGCGAGATTGTGCATGATGGTTTTCTATGTGGGAATGAATAATCTAAGTATAGCACGGAGGGGAAATCACTGTGACGAACTGTGCCGCAAAAATGAGAGGGGAGGGGGTAATTACCCCTCTTTTTCGTTCGAAATGAAGGGGTAACTTATTGATTCATTTAGAATGAAATGTAGTGTTTTGTAGCATGAAAAATAAACTGATAATAAATTAAGTTATTGATATTTAATGCTTTTTGTTGTTTTGGCAACCTAATGGACTGATATGAGTAATCAAGTAACTCTCCTTTATCCCAAAGGGATCTTGATATACTCGCCATACTTCAAGTTACGGCGTCATTGACTCAGTTTACTTTCGCACCATTGGCATCGTTATTTCTGCCTTGCTACGACTGGTCTACCGGTCGCCTTGCTGTACCTCGAACTATTTAGAGTATATAAAATTATATCAATTAACTTAATTAAGGTGCTTATTGCCGTGCTAAACGTCCTATTTCAGGCGTAAATTGGGTATTACTACGCCATGGATTGATATCAAGACCACCACGGCGCGTATAGCGTGCGTAAACACTGAGTTGTTCAGGCTTACACAGTTGTGTTATATCATTAAAAATACGTTCGACGCATTGTTCATGGAATTCGTTATGATGACGGAAAGAGACCAAATAGCGCAGCAGTGCTTCACGGTTGATCTTCGGGCCACGATAACGAATTTGTACTGACCCCCAATCGGGTTGGTTAGTAATCAAACAATTCGACTTTAATAAATGGCTAACTAGTGTTTCTTCTACGTTTTCATTTTCCGTGCTATTTGCGAGATAATCACGACTAAATTCATATTGATTGATCTCGATATCCTGTTCATCAATACAAATCCCTTCAAATTGGCAAATCGCTTGCTGTGAAAACTCATCAAGTTTATGGAGTGTAACGCTAACTTTTCCATTAGCACAATTGCTTAAGTCGTTTTGCAAAACACTTCGCACATTTTCCCATGAATCATAGCGAGTTTGGTTAAAACTATTTAAGTAGAGTTTAAAACTTTTTGATTCGATCAAGTTTTCACTTTGTGCATCGACATGGACTGAACCAATAGCGACTTGCGGAACACCTTTCTTGTTGAGCCAAGATAGCTCGTATAAGGTCCAAATATCAGCCCCATGAAACGGTAGGCTATCAGCGTGAATATCTAACGGATCTCTATTTAAGCTGCGCGGAACGGCTTGGAGTAGGCTTGGGTCATATTGATCATAATATGCCGTTTTTTTTCCTAGTGTGAGATTATCCAAAGCAGGGTTATTTTGATAGTGTGACATAGTGATCCTTAAACTTCATGTACTAAAAGCACGCGATACCATAAAACGGCTGAAAATGAGAGCAATTCATTCATCGGTTAACTTCTGTCATAATATCATTTATTAATGATATTGCCGCCATTTCAGTTCACTCAATCTAAAGTTATTAAATCATTATGAATACAACCGTTTCTGAAGCGCTTACTCAATTTACTCAACAATATGTGACCAAATGGAAGGAGCAAACAGGTCTATCGCCTGCTTCCTGTGACCTATATGGCATTCCGTCTCCTTGTGTCATTCGGACGGGGGAAAATTGGGTTTATTGGGAGCCACAAGCCTTCCCAATAGCAGATAAAAACTTAAATAAAGTAGCGACAGCATTGGATATTGAATTACAACCGATGATCCATCCTTTTTATACCACTCAGCTTGCGGGGGATATGAAGGCTCAATTTGAAGGTCATCTATTGAATTTGGTTCAAGTGTGGAGCGAAGAGGATTTTATCCGTTTGCAAGAAAATTTAATTGGTCATCTAGTTACCCAAAAGCGTTTAAAACTATCACCAACATTATTTATAGCAACATTAGAATCTGATTTAGAAATGATTTCGTTATGTAATTTAACGGGAGAAATTATTTTAGAAAAATTTGGTAGTAAGGAAAAACGCGTGTTAGCGCCTAATCTTATCCATTTTATTCAAGAGTTAACCCCAGTAGTAGAACCGCTTGAGTAAGATATTGCTGATAGAAGCTGTAGGAAATAGCTTACAAATCAATTAAGAAATAAACCTTAATTTTCTTAATTTATCTAAGTGAGCATTATTTAACATTTAATTTCATGTAGTTACTATCAATCTCTTAAATTGAAGGTCTAAGGCTGTTTTTAAGTTTATTGCACTAGGTTGTTTCATTAGTGTTTTTAATACATTCTTAAACGACTGAATGAGGGAGCAGTGAGTTTGCTGCTTTATCAGTAAACAGAGGTCATGGATGGCAAAGTGGCGCATGTCGCTGACTTTAATCTGTTTATTAGCGACAGGATGTCGAACGGCAGGAGGTCGTTTTTGCAGGATGCTTTAACACCCTTTAAAACATGAGATAAGCCAGTCAACCCTCTTGTTGGCTGGCTTCTTTTTCACTTAGTGTTGCGTTCGTGTCTTTTGATGTGGGTCGGTAGAATATTGCGTTAATGCGTTTAACACACTTTGATACATGGCTTCTCTTAAGGCCTCACGCTTACGGAACGCAGAGCGGTGTTGGCTTTTGACCGATTCGATATCACGAACAGGCTCTGTTAAAGGCAAGTGATACCAGCCATCCGCGGAAACCGTACCATTACACTCTTGCCAAAAATTATCGTAGCTTGATTTCAAATGTTGGCGTTTAATATGGCAATGGTTTGAAATACCCATAATAGATGTACAGTGGAAAAAAGCGGCAACCGCATAAATAGACGACATCAATAAATTTTTAGGTCGCATCCCATGCATTTGCTTCGTAATGGACTTCACTTGTTCGGTACTTTGTTCAGTAGCAGGCCCCTGTAAAGAACAGATATAAAGTTGGCCCTCAGTACCAAACGAAAAGCTCATTAAATAGATATCATCCCCTGTTTCGTTTAGCAGGTGTAAGGTGAGGTCACCTTCGCGTGGATATTGGGAGTAAACAAGCCTTAATTGCGCATAATCTCCCGATTTTAATTCGATATCTGCAACTTTTAACCCTTGGCGGTCAATAGAAAACATTGCTTTGATAGCATCCGTCGAAAATGTTTTTTCGATGAGTTCTAGGGTGTGACTCGCGGTGAGTAATTTTTGTTTTCCGTTCCACTCGCGATGCAAATACTTATTTAAGGGGCGTTCAGCAAAATCAGGAATATTATTTAATTCCTTAGACATGCGGGCACTGGTGTAGCTTTCACACATGGATTGAAATTGCTGATAAGGTTTAGACGGGAGTTTGGCAATACGGACTTGTCGTTTTAAATGGTCATAGCTGTTGTTAATAGACTGCCAAAATTTATTTTGTTTACGCCACTGCTTTAATAATCCCATATATAAACCATACTTGATTGTTGAGTGTTTTTTATTCAGTAAAGTGAAAAGCGTCTGATATTACTCTTATTAACTACAACAAAAGGTAAATAAACTTTAAATAAACTTATAAAAGTGCTTGCGGCAAGATGGATTACGTGAAAGTAACTAGAATTTTGTGTGGGAAATTATTTTGGTTGTTCTACACCCCATATTTACGACAGAATTAATGAAGGATATGCCGTATATTTCGAATTAAGTTTATTAAGTAGGTTTTTATATGAATATTGAACAGCGCATCATGGAAAAGCTTCGTCATATTGAAGAGGAAATGAGAGCGAAGGCACTTTGGCGTGAATTACCACCTAGCCCTGAAGCTTTTGAAAGTACAGAGCCTTTTTCAATTGATACGATGGAAGCAACAGAGTGGTTACAATGGGTACTTATCCCTCGTTTACAAGCACTCATTGAGCAAGGCGCTGTTTTACCCGGAGCTTTTGCTATAGCCCCTTATTTTGAAGAAGTTTATAAGAATGATGAGGAAGGGCAATATCATTTATTGTTGATTCACCTTCGTGAATTAGATGATTTTTTCAGTACTCAGTTGGGTAGGTAGCTCATTGATGTTAGAGATTATTTATCAAGATGAGTATATGGTTGCTGTTAATAAGCCTGCCGGTATGTTGGTGCATCGCAGCTGGTTAGACAGCAAGGAAACTGTGTTTGTTATGCAAACATTACGAGACCAAATTGGTCAATTTGTTTATCCAATCCATCGTCTTGATAGGCCAACATCGGGTGTGTTGTTGTTTGCACTATCCAGTGATGTGGCGAGGCAATTAGCGGCGCAGTTTGAATCTCATCAAATAGAAAAAATCTACCATGCGGTGGTTCGTGGCTATGTTGAAGCGCCTCAAACCATTGATTATCCATTACTTGAGCAGTTGGACAAAATTGCGGATAAACATGCGACCAGAGAGCCAGCATTGCAAGAGTGTGTTACACATTGCCAGCCAATCGCTCAAGTTGAGTGCTCAGTCGCAATTGGGCGTTATCCAACATCTCGGTTTAGTTTACTAGAATTGAAACCAGAAACAGGGCGCAAACATCAGTTACGACGTCATATGTCGCACATTCGTCACCCCATTATTGGCGATAGTAAACACGGTGATTTACGTCAAAACCGCGGTGTAAGCCAACATTTTGCCGTTTCACGGCTAATGTTGCATGCCAGCCAGCTAGTATTAGATCATCCCATTTCAGGGGAGCGTATCTCTCTGATTGCACAATGGGATGAGTCATGGTTGTCATTGGTAAATCAGTTTGGGTGGCAGCATATCGCCAGCAAATTGGGGATGGGAGAATTCAATTCATCACTGTAGTTGGGTCAATAGGAGGTGTTCGTGTCAAAAATTGGTATTTTTGTGGGAACAGTTTATGGTAATTCCTTAGCGGTGGCTGAATCTGCTCAGGAAATATTGGAGCAACTCGGCCATGAGGTCACGATTTTTGATGAGCCAATGCTCAGTGACTGGCAGCAATATAATGCGGGTGAAGGGGTCGCCTTAGTCATCACTTCCTCCACAGGGCAAGGGGATTTACCCGATACGATTGCTCCACTATTTTATGAAATTCAAGATGTTGTTGGTTATCAACCTGAATTACGTTACGGGTTAATCGCTTTAGGTGATAGCAGCTACGAAAATTTTTGTGGGGCAGGAAAGCGTTTTGATGAGTTATTAACTGAACAATCGGGAACACGGATTGGTGAGGTTTTGTTCATTGACGCGATAGAAGAAGATGTACCCGAAGAATATGCGAAGCCTTGGATACAATCTTGGGGTGAGCAACTGTAAATTACTGCACCGTGAATAGGATTCTCGGTGCAGTAAAGAAAATAAGAGCGGTATTTTAAAACTATTTACGGGTTAATTTTTCAAGGTCAGCTTCAATTTCAGCGATTTTGTTTGAGACCACATGCTCAAGATGACGTAGGTCATCCAAAATTTTGTGTTTCAAATCAATATCACTTGTATCGTTTTGGCAAATTTGGTCTAGTTCTTCAATAGCGTAACGTAGGTTGGAGTTGATCTCATTAATTTCTTTGAAATTATTGCTACCATCTGCCGCGGCTACAGTTTTGCGTTGGCGTGGATATTTAAATTTTACACTTTTCGCAAAGAATTCCCCTTTATCTTTGCGAAAATAGATTTTTAAAATATCGTTATTTGCTTCTTGGCGTAGCGTATAACGGTCAATATCTTGAGGGTTGCTAATACCTAAACTTTTTAGATTATCGTACATGTTGTTCACCGAGTTATAGGAAACCGAAATTTGTAGAGGCACAGAGCCGTTAGCATATGCCAGCAGAAACAGTATTATTCTATTTTTGGCAGGAATTAAAAACACGCGCATTAAAGCGAATAACACTTAGCGATGCTATTAATCTGTGTTTTAAAAAGGCAAAAAATAAAATCATACAGTTTATATTCTCGAAAGCCCGACAATAGCTAAACTTATATATTATGCGCGAAATGAGGAAATTGACAAACCCCTCATCATAAGAAAAAGAGGTCTATCATTTTTAGATTGGGTAGAGAACGTGTTTTATCTCTAGCCGAGCGAGGATGTGGGATTAGTCAATGCTTCTTAATAGCTCATTAATACCGACTTTTCCACGGGTTTTGTCATCGACCTTTTTAACAATCACGGCACAATAAAGGCTGTAGCTACCGTCTTTCGATGGCAGATTACCCGATACAACCACAGAGCCCGCTGGCACACGTCCATAGTGGATCTCACCAGTTTCGCGGTCATAAATTTTTGTGCTTTGACCAATATAAACCCCCATTGAAATGACAGACCCTTCTTCAATAATAACGCCTTCAACAATTTCTGAACGGGCGCCAATAAAGCAGTTGTCTTCAATGATGGTTGGGTTAGCTTGTAGTGGTTCAAGTACGCCACCAATACCAACTCCGCCGGATAAATGCACATTTTTACCGATTTGGGCACAAGAGCCTACCGTCGCCCATGTGTCTACCATGGTGCCTTCATCAATATAAGCACCAATGTTGACATAAGAAGGCATCAAAACACTGTTTTTAGCGATATATGCCCCTTGGCGAACAGCCGCGGGTGGAACAACACGGAAGCCTTCGCGTTCAAAGCGAGCCTGATCGTAATCCGCAAATTTCATGGGAACTTTATCAAAATAACGGCTTTCAGCCCCTTCGATTAACTGATTATCGTGAATGCGGAAGGAGAGTAATACTGCTTTTTTCAACCATTGATGTGTTACCCAAACCCCTGAAATTTTTTCAGCAACACGCAGTTTACCACTATCAAGTAGGGCAATGGTTTCTGTCACCGCTTGGCGAACGGCGGGGGTCACTGTGGATGGTGTGATAGCCGCTCTATCTTCAAATGCTTGTTCAATGATGGCTTGTAATTGCTGCATTGATTAATTTTCCCCTTTAAGGACCAGTAATAATATTGCTTATAAAACCTAACATTTATCCTTCGAGTTGAGGGTTTCTGTCAACCTTTCTGATAACTCTTGTTGCATTTTTTTATCGAGCGCTTTGTGATTTTTATCTGCAAGGACGAAAAAATCTTCCACTTTCTCGCCAATTGTGGTGATCCGTGCACCATGTAACGAGATTTCCATCTGAGCGAGCACATGCCCAACCCGTGCTAATAACCCCGGTTGATCGAGAGCAAAGAGCTCCATATAGCTACGGCGCTCATTGGTTGAGCGTAAAAAATTCACTTTGGTAGGAACGGTAAAATGGCGTAGTTTTGACGGTAGGGTGCGAGCCTGAGGAAGTGAGATCGCAGGTTGTTGTACCGCGTGTAGCAGGCTATGGCGGATCTGCTCATATCTATCTTTTGATAATGGCGTGCCATTCGGTTCTAACACCACAAAGGTATCCATTGCCATGTTGTCTTTGTTGGTGAAAATCTGTGCACTGTGGATACTCAGGTTGCGCCTATCAAGCTCCCCAGCCACGGCCGCAAATAAGTGTGGCTTATCGGGGCACCAAATAAAAATTTCGGTTCCACCGTGTTTTGGCTGTGTGCTGATCAACACGAGAGGCTGCTCAAGATCATGTTTTAATAGGTTACAGGCATGCCAAGCTAATTGAGAAGGCGTGTGACGCAAAAAATAGTCTGCATGACAGCGAGACCATAATTGGTTTAATTTTTCTTCATTGATTGAAGATTGGCGTAATAACGCTAACGCTTGGTGGCGATGATGGCGGATACGTTCTCGTAAATCAGGAGTACTTTGCATTCCTTGGTTGAGTTGATGTTCAGTAGATAAAAACAGTTCTCGAATTAGGCTCTGCTTCCAACTATTCCAAAGCGTACTGTTAGTTGCACAAATATCGGCAACAGTTAAACACATCAAATAGTTTAGCCGCGTCACTGTTTTGACCTCAAGGGCAAATTGTTTGATGACATCGGGGTCTTGAATGTCGCGACGTTGTGCCGTAACTGACATTAATAAATGGCTTTTTACTAACCAAGAGGCTAACTCAGCTTCCTTGAGCGGCAAATCATGTTGCAGAGCAAACTCATACACAAATTCAGCCCCTAAATCAGAATGATCTCCCGAACGCCCTTTCGCAATATCGTGGAATAATGCGGCAAGCCTTAATGTTTCTGGATGCAACAGCTTAGGGTAAACGCTAACACAGAGTGGATGGTCGCGGCGATTTTCTTCATGAGTAAAGCTATCTATTTTTTGTAGCACTCGGATGGTGTGCTCATCGACCGTATACGCATGAAAAAGGTCAAACTGCATTTGACCAACGATATTGCTCCAATAAGGGGTATAAGCACTTAATACACTGTGCAGATGCATGGGAACGAAAGCCCCTTTAATGGCTCTAGGGTGACGTAATATTTTGATAAAAAGCCGCCTAGCTTCAGGGAGTTCGCATAAAGGAGTAGTTAAATTACGTCGCGCAAAGCGCAGTTGGCGCAAGGTCGTTGAGTAGATCCCCGTGATATTGGGGTATCGAGCCATTAAATAGAACATTTTTAAAATGGCGGCGGGTTGCTTAACGAACAGCATATCATCAATAACATCGATTAATGGCCCCCGCAACTGAAATTGTTCATCTAGTGGACGAGGTTTTTCATCAGGATTGAGAGTAAGAATAGCGTCATCAAACAGTTGTAATAACATCTGATTGAGTTCACGAACGCGACGTGTCACACGATAAAAATCCTTCATCATCAGTTCAACGGGCTGGTTTTTTTCCCCTTGGTAGCCGAGTAAGCGAGCGACACTAAATTGGCGATCAAATAAAAGGCGATTGTCATAGCGTTTGACGACTAAGTGCAAAGCGAAGCGGATTTTCCATAAAAAAGTGAGACACTCTTTTAGCTCTTGGCGCTCTTCTTCAGTAAGAAAACCAAACCCGACCATTTCATCGACGGTGGTGGCTCCAAAGTGCCGCCGAACGACCCAAAGTAGCGTATGGATATCGCGTAACCCTCCAGGGCTACTTTTTATATCTGGCTCTAAGTTATAGCTAGTACTGTGATAGCGATGATGGCGATCTTGCTGCTCTTCGAGTTTTGCGGCAAAAAAGGTTGCTGAAGGCCAAAAACTATCACTAAAAATGGTTTTTTGTAAGCGTAAGAATAGGGCGATATCACCACAAATTAGGCGCGATTCAATAAGGTTTGTCGCAACGGTTAAATCGGCGATACCCGCATCAATACACTCTTGCAATGAGCGAACACTATGGCCGATATCAAATTTAAGATCCCACAATAGAGTAATAAACTGGCCTATTTTTGAGGCTATCTGTTCAGAAAGAGGCTCTGCACTTAACACTAAAATATCAATGTCTGATAAGGGATGCAGCTCATGTCGCCCGTATCCACCTACAGCAATTAAAGACATATTGGGTTGTCGGTCAAATTGATACTCTTTCCATAAACGCGTGAGTAGGGCATCTAAGTAATCACTGCGCACATGGACTAAATCAATCACGGACTCGTTTTGCTTGAATGCGGCTTCTAAGTGGTTATGGAAAGATTCGACATGCTGCTTGAGGCGAAGCAGTTCGAGGTCAGAAGATTGAAATAAAGTGGGTGATAAAAACGCTACAGAGGATGGTGTCATCATTATCTTTCCGCATCGATAGGCTGAACACAATAGTGAACAGCTTACTGGGGATTTTCATGGATGAACAGCCGCAAATTAAATTATTTCGAGTAAAAAAAGAGAAGGGAAGCCTTAAGTATACGGCATGTTACGAAAGTTGTTTTCTCTAACAGGTAACATGCCACATAAGAGCCGCGTGCTAAAAATTAATCGTTAACCAGCACCGCTGAGATATATGGCTCTTCTTCTTTACGTAATGTCATGATTTCACACCCGTTGTCGGTGACAACTAGCGTATGCTCATATTGAGCCGACCAGCTTCTATCTTTGGTTTTTACGGTCCAACCATCATTCATAGTACGGATGCGGTAATCACCGACGTTGACCATCGGTTCGATAGTAAAAGCCATGCCTTTTTGTAATACAACACCGCTGTCATCGGCATCATAATGAAGGACTTGTGGCTCTTCATGGAAACCTTCACCGATACCATGACCACAATATTCACGAACAACAGAGAAGTCATGTTTCTCGACAAATTGTTGAATCGCTTTGCCCAAGGTGCGTAGGCGGATACCCGGTTTTACCATACGTAACGCTAAATAGAGGCTCTCTTGGGTAATATGGCACAGGCGTTCGCCTTGGATGGTTGGCTTACCAACAATGAACATTTTTGAGGTATCGCCATGAAAACCCTCTTTAATCACGGTAACATCGATATTCACAACGTCGCCGTCTTTTAGAATCTTATCATCACTAGGGATACCATGGCAGATAACATCATTGACTGAAATACAGACTGATTTAGGGAAGCCATGATAATTTAAGCAAGCAGGTATCGCTTGTTGTACATCGACAATGTGCTGATGACAAATGCGATCCAACTCCCCCGTGCTAACGCCCGGTTTTACATGGGGAGCAATAATTTCTAACACTTCGGCTGCTAAACGACCAGCAACGCGCATTTTCTGAATATCTTCTTCAGTTTTGATAATAATAGCCATGAATTCAGTCCATTTATGTCAGTAACGACTCTGTGACATAGTTTGTATGAAAAGGGTTTAATAGATGAGCGATAGCACCATCTATATCAACATGATGATGTTTATGGTATCAGCCACTGCATTTTCTGCCAACTAGGCATTGATGCTTCTTAGCCTTTAGAGTGAAATATCAGGCTGGAATGTACGCCATTAAATAAAAGGTATTAAGAGCAAATACACTTTTGGTCTGATATTATGGATAGTGAAACACGAGTATTTGTCGTTGAAGATTTTTTTATCAAATAATAAAAAGAAAAAACGCTATTCATACGCCGTGTATAAAACGCTCAATGATGCTTACCAAGGCGATTTTGCCTCGTTTTAATGAAGAGATTCAAGTTATTTGATGGCGTTTTTTCACCCCTAAAAAAACAACAAAAGTTGGCTTATTGATCCATTTTATGGTATAAAGCGCGCCGGCGATCCACATTATCTCTTCGAAAAAATCGTTTTGCTACCCTGTTAAAGCGTATTCGATTGGCATTATGGATTAGCGAAAACTAAACTCAATTGTGTATAACACACACGGGTCGACACATGCACCGGGGTGCTCTTATGCGTTTTAGCGCAGCTTTGGAGTCGGTGTTATGGGATCCGTGGAGGCATAACCCCAATTACTTAAAATACAGAGGTATTAAATGGCAACTGTTTCCATGCGCGATATGCTACAAGCGGGCGTACACTTTGGTCACCAGACTCGTTACTGGAACCCTAAAATGAAACCTTTCATTTTCGGCGCTCGTAACAAAGTACATATCATTAACTTGGAAAAAACCGTTCCAATGTTCAACGAAGCTCTGGCTGAGTTGACTAAAATTGCTTCTCGTAAAGGCAAGATTCTGTTTGTTGGTACTAAACGTGCAGCAAGCGAAGCCGTTCAAGAAGCTGCTAATAGCTGTGACCAGTATTTCGTTAACCACCGTTGGTTAGGTGGTATGCTGACTAACTGGAAAACTGTTCGTCAGTCAATCAAACGTCTGAAAGATCTGGAAGTTCAGTCACAAGACGGTACTTTCGACAAACTGACCAAAAAAGAAGCGCTGATGCGTTCTCGTGAACTTGGTAAGTTAGAAAACAGCTTAGGCGGTATCAAAGATATGGGCGGTTTACCTGACGCTCTGTTCGTTATCGATGCAGAACACGAACACATTGCTATCAAAGAAGCAAACAACCTGGGTATCCCAGTATTTGCTATCGTTGATACTAACTCTGATCCAGACGGTATCGACTTCGTTATCCCTGGTAACGACGACGCAATCCGTGCAATCAAATTGTATCTGAGCGCTGTAGCAACTTCCGTTCGTGAAGGTCGTTCTCAGGATCTGGCTGTTCAAGCAGAAGAAGGCTTAGTAGAAGCTGAATAATAAGGCCTGCTCTAATAAAGAGCCCTTATAAACCAGGTATTGCTATATGGTTAGAAGGGGGCCTATATGGCCCCTTTTATCTATCTGAATCAGAATGACCCTTGTAGGGAGCCCCCTACGAGGTATATCGAGGAATAAATCACATGTCTGGAATTACCGCTGCATTGGTAAAAGAACTGCGCGAACGTACTGGCGCAGGTATGATGGAATGTAAAAAAGCACTAGTTGAAGCTAATGGTGATATCGAATTAGCAATCGACAACATGCGTAAATCAGGTCAAGCTAAAGCTGCTAAGAAAGCAGGCCGTGTTGCTGCTGAAGGTGTTATCCTTGCAGAAGTTTTTGCTGATGGCAAAAGCGGTGCTCTGATCGAACTGAACTGTGAAACTGACTTCGTTGCTAAAGATGCTGGTTTCTTGGCATTTGGTAAAGAAGTTATGGCTTCTGTTATCGCTGATAGAAATACTGATATCGAAGCAGTTAAAGCGAAATTCGAAGATGCACGTACTGCTCTGGTCGCTAAAATCGGTGAAAACATCAACATTCGTCGCGTCGCAATCCTAGACGGTGCACAAGTAGGTAGCTACCTGCACGGTGCGCGTATCGGTGTTTTGGTTGCGGCTGAAGGCGCTGATGAAGAGCTGCTAAAACACATTGCAATGCACATTGCTGCAAGCAAGCCTGAATATGTTACTCCAGACGATGTACCAGCGGACGTTGTTGCTCACGAGCACCAAATCCAATTAGACATCGCTATGCAGTCAGGTAAACCACGCGAAATCGCAGAGAAAATGGTTACTGGCCGTATGAACAAATTTACTGGCGAAATCTCTCTGACTGGCCAGCCTTTCGTGATGGATCCAAGCAAATCTGTTGGTGATCTGCTGAAAGAGAAAAATGCGAAAGTCACTAACTTCATCCGTTTCGAAGTGGGTGAAGGTATTGAGAAAGTTGAAACTGACTTTGCAGCTGAAGTTGCTGCAATGAGCAAATAAGTCGTCAGTTTTACAAGGAGCCGCCGATTGGCGGCTCTGTTTTAATATACATTGTAGTAATACAACGAATTCAATAATTAAGGTACGTAGAATCCACCTTTAAGTATTCTGCGTGTGTTACCCCAATAAATTATCTGTGTAGGACAGAACACCATGGCAACCAATGCAAAACCCGTTTATCAGCGTATCCTGCTTAAGCTCAGTGGCGAAGCCTTACAAGGCGCAGAAGGTTTTGGAATCGATGCTAGCGTTTTAGATCGTATGGCTCAGGAAATCAAAGAACTTATAGAGCTGGGTGTACAGGTCGGTGTCGTTATTGGCGGTGGTAACCTGTTTCGTGGTGCTGGTTTGGCACAGGCGGGGATGAACCGTGTGGTCGGTGACCATATGGGAATGCTAGCCACTGTGATGAACGGGCTAGCGATGCGTGATGCATTGCATCGTGCTTACGTGAATGCAAGACTGATGTCTGCTATTCCTCTTAACGGCGTGTGTGATAACTATAGCTGGGCTGAAGCTATCAGTCTGTTACGCCATGGTCGTGTTGTGATTTTTTCTGCTGGAACAGGTAACCCATTCTTTACAACTGACTCTGCCGCGTGTTTACGTGGTATTGAGATTGAAGCGGATGTTGTATTGAAAGCAACAAAAGTTGATGGTGTTTATTCAGCGGATCCTGCAAAGAACCCAGATGCCGTACTTTATGAAACGCTGACTTATCAAGAGGTGCTTGAGCGTGAATTGAAAGTGATGGATTTGGCAGCGTTTACGTTAGCACGTGATCATAACTTGCCTATTCGTGTTTTCAATATGAATAAACCTGGCGCTCTACGTCGTGTTGTAATGGGTGAAAATGAAGGAACTCTGATTTCTCACAATTAATACTCAGAGACATCAACCGCGTTTAACTGTATTATCTAATATAAGTTCAGACAATTTAAGCGAGGCTGCATTGCGGCCTTTAATAACCAGTTCTTAAGGGTTGAAAACGTGATTAATGAAATCAAAAAAGATGCTCAAGACCGTATGGAAAAGAGTGTTGAAGCACTAAAAAACCAAATCAGTAAAGTTCGTACAGGCCGTGCGTCACCAAGCCTACTTGATGGCATCATGGTTGACTATTATGGCGCCGCAACGCCTTTGCGCCAACTTGCTAACGTAACTGTTGAAGATGCGCGTACTTTAGCGATTTCAGTCTTTGATCGCTCAATGTCTCCTGCGATTGAAAAAGCGATTATGGCGTCTGATTTAGGTTTAAACCCATCTTCTGCCGGTACTGTTATCCGTGTTCCACTTCCTCCACTGACAGAAGAGCGCCGTAAAGACCTGATCAAAGTTGTTAGAGCGGAAGCTGAGCAAGGTCGTGTTGCTGTTCGTAACATTCGTCGTGATGCGAACGATAAAATTAAAGCCCTGCTGAAAGATAAAGAGATCAGTGAAGACGAAGAACGTCGTTCACAAGATGACATCCAAAAACTGACTGATGGCTACATTAAGAAAGTTGATGAAGCATTAGCGCAGAAAGAAGCTGAATTGATGGAATTCTAATCTATCAAGTAGCGAATAAAGCCATCTAGAGGGAAATCTCTGATGGCTTTATTCATTCATATCTAATAAAAATCCTTTCTTCCCTTTCAAGCTGATATAATCTCAGTATTGAGTAAATACAGAGCATCCGCATAATGAAACGTCTTACTATTCTAGGATCAACAGGTTCAATTGGTAAAAGCACACTTTCTGTTGTCAGAAATAACCGTGATAAATTTCAAATTGTCGCTTTAGTTGCTGGTCGCAATGTGGCGGAATTAGCAAACCAATGCCTTGAATTTCAACCTCAATACGCCTCTATGGCTGATGAATCTTCTGCTCAAGCATTACGGGCAATTTTGTCTGAAAATAATTGCAAAACAGAAGTTTTATCAGGAACAGATGCTGCCATTCAACTTGCAGGCTTGGATGATGCGGACCAAGTGATGTCCGCTATTACTGGTGTTGCTGGACTACTTCCTACCTTAGCCGCAATTCGCAAGGGCAAACGAATTTTATTAGCGAATAAAGAATCGCTGATCACGAGCGGTCGTCTATTCTTTAATGCGATTCGTGAGCACGGTGCGACAGTCTTTCCTATCGATAGCGAACATAATGCGATTTTCCAAAGTTTACCTGAAAACATTCAACTCAACTTGGGTTTTGCCGATTTATCGGCCTCGGGAATTTCAAGCATTATTTTGACAGGTTCTGGTGGTCCTTTTAGGGATACTCCGTTGTCGCACCTAGATAATGTGACGCCGGACGAAGCATGCAACCATCCAAATTGGTCTATGGGGCGTAAGATTTCTGTTGATTCAGCGACGATGATGAATAAGGGGCTTGAATATATTGAGGCTTGTTATTTCTTTAATGCCAATCAACAACAAATGGAAGTGATTATTCACCCTCAATCCGTTATCCATTCTATGGTGCGTTATCGTGATGGTAGCGTGATAGCTCAGCTAGGTACGCCTGATATGTGCACCCCAATTTCATACAGCATGGCTTATCCGCAGCGTATTTCTTCTGGTGTCGAACCGTTAGATTTTACAAAATTGTCATCATTAACCTTTGTACAGCCAGATTATCAACGTTACCCTTGTTTAAAATTGGCTATCGATGCCTGCCATGCTGGGCAAGCAGCCACAACTATTCTAAATGGCGCTAATGAAATCGCTGTCGCTGCATTCTTGGACGGTAAAATACGCTTTACAGATATTGCAAAAATTAACCTAAGTACATTAGAAAAATTGCATTTATCTGAACCAGTTTCGATTGATGAGGTCTTAGACATCGACAATCAAGCTCGTCGAGAAGCTGCACAACTAATCAAACATACATTTTCAGTCTAGTATGTGATTTATTTAGTTGCTGATAAGTATAATAAGTCTTTAATATGTGACGCTTATAAGAACGAAAGATAATATCAGTATTTAGCGGAGAATTAAGGATGTGTCTTATCAGCAAACTCAACAATAGCGGTTATGATAATGCTGAATTCTCGACGCTATGCATACAAGGATTACTATTTAATGAACTCTAGTGGTGAAAATCTCTCTCATTCAGCCTTGCCAAAACATGTTGCGATTATCATGGATGGCAATGGGCGTTGGGCAAAGCAGAGAGGAAAACTAAGAATAACAGGGCACAAGGCTGGCGTTGAGTCTGTGCGTAATGCAGTACGTTTTGCAGTAAAAAACAAGATTAGCTCACTGACGCTGTATGCATTTAGTAGTGAAAACTGGAGAAGACCAGAAAAAGAAGTCAGTTCACTGATGGAGCTATTTGTTTTTGCGTTAGATAATGAAGTCAAGAATCTACATAAAAATAATGTAAAATTATTGGTTATTGGTGATATTAGTCGATTTAGTGAGCGTCTTCAAAAACGTATTCAAAAAGCAGAAAAATTAACTGCAAATAACACGGGCTTAAAACTCAATATTGCGGCGAATTATGGTGGTCGTTGGGATATTGCTAATAGTATGAAGCAAATCTTTGCGCGCGTACAAAGTGGGCAACTTTCTCTTGACGATATCAATGAAAATACCATTGACCATTATGTTTGTATGCATGATCAAGAAAATGTTGATTTGGTTATCAGAACTGGTGGAGAACACCGTATCAGTAACTTTTTATTATGGCAGGTTGCTTATGCGGAATTCTATTTCACCAATGTACTGTGGCCAGATTTTGATGAAATGGTGTTTCAGAATGCAATTGATGCTTTTAGTCAACGCGAGCGGCGTTATGGTGGAGCTGAGTCTGATGATGAGCTCGTTAAATAAAAGGGGTAAATTGTGCTGAAATATCGTTTAATGACAGCGATTGTATTAATACCGCTGGTTATTGCTGCGCTTTTTTTGCTTTCACCTGCCGCTTTTGGTTATGTGGTGATTGCCGTATGTGCCTTAGGGGCTTGGGAATGGGCGCAATTTGCAGGTTGGCACACACAAGCTAAGCGAATTGGTCTTGCGGTGGTTTTTGCCGTCATACTGCTAGCCATGCAGTTCTCTTTTGCTGATATCACAACGTTAAAGAATGAGCCGCTTATTTTATATGGTTTATGGGCCGGTCTTATTTGGTGGATAGTGGCAATTTTACTTGTGATTACTTTCCCAGCATCGGCAAAAGCATGGGGGCAATCGACGTTAGTACGTGTACTGTTTGGGCTGTTAACTATCATTCCTTTTTATTGCGGTATGATGGTGCTTCGAACCATTGGTTACCATAGTGACACCTTTTTTGGTGCTTGGTGGTTGCTATATGTTATGTTGCTGGTGTGGGGTGCTGATTCAGGTGCTTATGCCTTTGGTCGTACAATGGGGCGCCATAAGATGGCACCTAAGGTTTCCCCCGGTAAAACCTGGGAAGGCCTTGTTGGTGGGTTGATCACCGCAGGTATTATTTCTTGGCTATTTAGTTCATTTGCGCCAATCCCAGTAATGCCTGATTATTTGCTGGTTACATCAATTATTGTTGTTGTAGTATCTGTGTTCGGTGATTTGACGGAAAGTATGTTTAAACGCCGGTCAGGAATTAAAGACAGTAGCCATTTAATTCCTGGTCACGGTGGAATTCTTGATCGAATTGACAGTCTAACAGCGGCAATACCTGTATTTGCAGGGTTAAATTTGTTAGTTTTTAACGGGTTCGGTCTCTAGGATAAGACATGGGATTTTTTTGGAGTCTAGCGGCATTTATCATCGCCATTGGGGTGTTAATTACCGTACATGAATTTGGTCACTTTTGGGTTGCACGTCGCTGCGGTGTTTATGTAGAACGTTTTTCTATCGGCTTTGGGAAAACGTTATGGCGCAAGGTGGATCGACAAGGAACCGAATTTGTTATTGCCCTGATCCCGCTAGGCGGTTATGTCAAAATGCTTGATGAGCGCGTCGGCGATGTGTCACCTGAACGCCGTCATTTAGCGTTTAACAATAAAACGGTTGGTCAGAGAGCCGCCATCATTAGTGCTGGCCCAATTGCGAACTTTTTACTTGCAATTGTTGTCTACTGGGTGGTGTTCATGATGGGGATTCCATCAGTACGCCCTGTGATTGAAGATGTGAAACCTGGCTCCGTTGCCGCTAGTGCAAATATTTTGCCGGGAATGGAACTAAAATCGATTGATGGTATCGAAACGCCTGACTGGAATTCAATTCGATTAGCCTTAGTTGGCAAAATTGGCGACAGTGAACTCACTGTGTCCGTATTGCCTCAAGGGTTTAGTGAACCAGTGACTAAAACGATAGATTTAACCGCATGGCAATTTGATCCTGAAAAGCAAGATCCCGTTCTTTCCATGGGAATTATGCCGGTTTCCGCTAGAATTGATCCTGTGATATCGAAAGTTTCACCGGGTTTAGCTGGTGAGCGAGCAGGTTTGCAACCCGGAGATAGAATTGTTAGCGTAAATGGCGAAACATTAGATTTGTGGAATCCGGTAACTCGGTTGATTCGTAATAGTCCGAATCAACCGTTGAAGTTAGCTGTTGAAAGAAATAATCAGATCATCTCACTCACATTGACGCCTGATAGTCAAAATGGAAAGGGTGGCGAGCAAATTGGATTTGCGGGAGTTGAACTTTCAGTGTTACCGTTAGCAGATGAATATAGAATGGTACAGCAATATGGGCCATTTTCTGCCATCTATCAAGCTAGCGATAAAACGTGGCAGTTGATGAAACTGACCGTGAATATGATGGGCAAACTCGTTGTTGGGGATGTCAAACTTAACAACTTGAGTGGACCGATATCTATTGCGAAAGGTGCAGGGGTATCGGCAGAGTCAGGCTTGGTATATTATTTGATGTTCATTGCGCTGATAAGCGTAAACTTGGGCATTATCAATTTGTTTCCATTGCCTGTATTAGATGGGGGGCACTTGCTCTTCCTGTTAATTGAGAAAATTAAAGGAAGTCCAGTGTCTGAGCGAGTACAAGACTTTAGTTATCGGATAGGTGCAATGGCATTGATTCTGTTAATGGGACTTGCACTTTTTAATGATTTCTCTCGCTTCTAACAAGTAAGCTGGGGACCAGTAAGGAATACGCATAACAACGATGGCGATGAAAAAGTTGCTCATAGCGTCGCTGCTATTTGGCAGCGCGACTGCATACGGTTCAGACGGATTCGTAGTTAAGGACATTCGTTTCGAAGGTCTACAACGCGTCGCCGTTGGTGCAGCATTATTGAACATGCCTGTCAGGGTAGGTGACTCGATTGATAACGAAGATATTAGCCGTTCAATTCGATCTCTATTCTCTACTGGCAACTTCGAAGATGTTAGGGTCCTGCGTGATGGAAACACGCTGATCGTTCAAGTTAAAGAGCGACCAACCATCGCGAGTATCACTTTTACAGGCAATAAATCTGTTAAAGATGATATGCTCAAACAAAACTTGGAAGCATCAAACATTCGTGTTGGTGAGGCTTTGGACCGCACGAAAATAGCGAATATCGAGAAAGGTCTGGAAGACTTTTACTATAGTGTTGGTAAATACAATGCGACAGTAAAAGCAGTGGCTACGCCACTGCCTCGTAACCGTGTAGATTTAAAATTTGTGTTCTCTGAGGGCGTGTCTGCAAAAATTCAGCAGATTAACGTCGTAGGAAACAAAAATTACACGACGGCTGAATTGGTTAATAAATTCCAATTGCGTGATGATGTGCCATGGTGGAACCTAGCGGCAGACCAAAAATATCAAAAACAAAAACTGGCTGGTGATTTAGAAACTCTTCGTAGCTTCTATCTTGACCGTGGCTATGCGCGTTTCAATATTGATTCCACTCAAGTCAGTTTGACGCCAGACAAAAAAGATATCTACATTACAATTAATGTCACTGAAGGCGATCAATATAAGATCTCTGGTGTGGAAATTAATGGTAATACCGCAGATCATCTGACTGAAATTCAAGAACTCATTACGATCACCCCAGGCGAGCTGTATAACGGCACGCAGGTGACGAGTATGGAAAACAAAATCAAGGATCTTCTTGGTCGTTATGGTTATGCCTATCCTCGTGTAATGACACAACCTGAAATTAATGATGAAGATAAAACGGTCAAACTGCATGTCAATATCGATGCAGGTAACCGCTTCTATGTTCGTCAAATCCGTTTCCAAGGTAATGACACAAGTAAAGACTCCGTCCTCCGTCGTGAAATGCGCCAGATGGAAGGGGCTTGGCTTGGTAATGATTTAGTCGAATTAGGCAAAGAGCGTCTTAACCGTACGGGTTTCTTTGAAACTGTTGATGTCGAAACGCAACGGGTACCGGGTAGCCCAGACCAAGTCGATGTGGTCTACAAAGTTAAAGAGCGTAATACAGGCTCCATGAACTTTGGTGTCGGTTTCGGTACTGAAAGTGGCGTGAGTTTCCAAGTCGGTGTAAGTCAAGACAACTGGTTAGGAACCGGTAATGCGGTTGGGATCAACGCAAGTAAAAACGATTACTCAACCAACGTTGAAATGTCGTTTACGGATCCTTACTTCACCGTTAATGGTGTGAGCTTAGGCGGGCGTGTTTTCTATAATGATTTCCGTGCGAAAGATGCTGACTTGTCTGGCTATACCAATAAAACCTATGGTTTAGATACGTTCTTAAGCTTCCCATTCAACGAGAATAACTCATTCCGTGTTGGTGCAGGTTACGTTCATAACTCATTGTCTGATATGCGTCCGCAAGCAGCAATGTGGGATTACCTCTATTCTATGGGCGATAAGCCTCCAATTAATGATGATGGTCGCAATAAAGAGAAATTTAATGCGGATGACTTCACCGTTAACTTAGGTTGGACTTATAATTCCTTGAACCGTGGTTTCTTCCCGACATCGGGTAATAAAACCAGTGTTTCAGGTAAAATCACCGTTCCAGGCTCTGATAACGAGTACTACAAACTGCGTTTTGATACAGCACAGTACTACCCAATCAATGAAGATGAGACTTGGGTTATCTTAGGTCGTGCACAAGCAGGTTACGGGGATGGTCTTGGCAGCAAGCAAATGCCATTCTATGAAAACTTCTATGCTGGTGGTTCAAGTACGCTGCGTGGTTTCCGTTCTAACAATATCGGTCCAAAAGCGGTTTATCTGAAAAATGTTAATGGTAAAGGTGAGCCTGAACCGGGTAGCCCATCAAGCGATGCGGTAGGTGGTAATGCGATGTATGCGGCGTCCTTTGAGCTGATTACACCAACACCATTTATCGATGAGAAATACTCAAATACAGTTCGTACATCGTTATTTGTTGATGCGGGTACAGTATGGGATACCAACTGGAACAGTATCAATGCAGATTGGCGTAAAGGCATGCCAGATTATGGTAAAGCAACAAACGTCCGTGTTTCTACGGGGGTTGCTCTACAGTGGATGTCACCGCTTGGGCCTCTGGTCTTCTCCTATGCGCAACCTATTAAGGATTACGAAGGGGATAAATCAGAACAGTTCCAATTTAATATTGGTAGAACGTGGTAATCTAGAACGTCTCTATCTAAGGAAAGCCCTTGCATATATTGTGAGGGTGACCAAAATTTCCAGCCATAAATATGGGTTAAGGAGTTTCGTGTGAAAAAATTGTTGTGTGCGGCGGGTGTCACTCTGGCTTTGGCGATGTCAGCAGGTGCTTATGCAGATAAAATTGCAGTCGTGAACGTTGGCGAAATTTTCCAAAAAATGCCAGCGCGCGAAGCTGTAGCTAAACAGCTTGAAAGTGAATTCAAAAGCCGTGCGACAGAGTTGCAAAATTTAGAAAAAGACCTTCAATCACGCGTAGAAAAATTACGTCGTGATGGTGCAACAATGAAGCAAAGCGAACGTGAAAAACAAGAAAAAGAGCTGATGGCTAAACGTGATCAGTTCGCAGAAAAAGCGCAAAAATTTGAAGAAGACAACCGTCGTCGTCAAATGGAAGAGCGTAACAAAATCCTAAGTCGTATTCAGGATTCTATTAAATCTGTTGCAGCCAAAGAAGGTTATGATGTGGTTATCGATGCAAATGCTGTTGCATATGCCAAAGATAGCGTAGACATCACGAGTAAGGTTCAAAAACAGGTTAAATAATAGATGTCCTCAATTCGATTGGCTGACCTCGCTCAGCAGTTGAATGCACAGTTACACGGTGATGGCGATATCGTCATCACCGGTATTGCACCGATGTATTCAGCAAATAATCAGCAAATTACATTCCTATCAGATAGTCGCTACAGCGACAAACTCGCTGAGTGTCAGGCTGCCGCTGTGGTATTAACAGCGAAAGATCTTGATGCTTGTAAAGTGGCGGCGCTGGTAGTCGATAACCCTTATCTTGCCTATGCTCGCATGGCACAAATCATGGATACAACGCCAAGCCCAGCAGAGAATATCCATTCGTCAGCCGTTATCGATAAAGGGGCGAAGTTAGGAAACAACGTGGCGATTGGGGCGAATGCCGTGATTGAAAGCGGCGTTGTGTTAGGCGATAACGTTGTTATTGGCGCAGGTTGTTTTGTTGGTAAAAATACTCGTATCGGGGCTGGTACGCGTTTATGGGCGAATGTTAGCGTTTACCATAATGTTGAAATTGGTGAACACTGCTTGATCCAATCAGGAGCTGTTATCGGTTCTGATGGTTTTGGCTACGCGAATGATCGTGGCAATTGGGTCAAAATTCCTCAGCTAGGCACAGTTATTATTGGCGATCGCGTAGAAATTGGCGCTTGTACAACAATTGATCGTGGTGCGCTAGATAATACAGTTATTGGTAATGGTGTTATTATTGATAACCAATGTCAGATAGCACACAACGTAACCATCGGTGATAATACCGCCGTAGCAGGTGGCGTTATCATGGCGGGTAGCTTGAAAATTGGTCGCTACTGCATGATTGGTGGTGCGAGTGTTATTAACGGTCACATGGAAATTTGCGATAAGGTGACTGTCACAGGGATGGGAATGGTTATGAGACCAATCACTGAACCTGGTGTATACTCTTCTGGTATTCCTTTACAGCCTAATAAAGTTTGGCGTAAAACAGCAGCTTTGGTTTTGAATATCAATGAGATGAATAAGCGCTTAAAAGCTGTTGAGCGTGAATTAGATAGTCAAACTCAAAAAAATCAGTAATCATTTCGTAATTCAGGTTAAAATAATCGACTGAGTTACGTTTTTCCGGCCTGCCAGTTAACCTAACTTTATGGTTAAAGCAGGCCGATTCGTTAATTAAATTGTATTAATAGACAGGAAGAGTATTTCGATGAGTGATAATCATACTCTGAATATTGAAGAGATTTTAGAATTACTTCCACACCGTTACCCATTCCTTTTGGTTGACCGTGTACTGGATTTTGAAAAAGGAAAATCTCTGCGCGCAGTAAAAAATGTGTCATTCAATGAACCCTTTTTCCAAGGCCACTTTCCGGGCAAACCTATTTTTCCAGGTGTGTTGATCCTAGAAGCAATGGCTCAAGCAACAGGTATCCTAGCATTTAAGAGCGTTGGTAAACTAGAACCGGGTGAATTGTACTATTTTGCAGCGATTGATAATGCTCGTTTCAAGCGCCCAGTGTTACCGGGAGATCAGATGATCCTCGAAGTCGAGTTTATTAAAGAACGTCGCGGTGTTGCACGTTTTAAAGGTGTTGCAAAAGTTGATGGAGAAGTGGCCTGCGAAGCTGAAATGATGTGCGCCCGTCGCCGTGAGGTCTGATATGATTGATAAAACAGCCTGTATTCATCCCTCATCGATTGTCGAAGATGGAGCTATTATTGGTGCCAATGTTCGTATTGGCCCTTTTTGTTATATTGGTGCTAACGTTGAAATCGGCGAAGGCACTGAGCTCAAATCGCACATTGTTGTTAATGGCCACACCAAAATTGGCCGTGACAATGTGATCTTCCAGTTCGCATCGATTGGTGAAATCAACCAAGACCTGAAATACCAAGGTGAACCAACACGAGTCGAGATCGGTGACAGAAACCGTATAAGAGAAAGTGTCACTATCCATCGCGGAACGATCCAAGGCGGTAGTTTAACCAAAGTGGGTGACGATAACCTATTTATGGTGAATGTGCATATTGCCCACGATTGTATTATTGGTAACCGCTGCATCATTGCAAACAACGGTACACTGGGTGGTCATGTTATTTTAGGTGACTTCGCAATTATTGGCGGAATGACTGCCGTTCATCAATTTTGCCAAATTGGTGCTCATGTTATGGTTGGCGGTTGTTCAGGTGTGGCGCAAGATGTTCCACCTTACGTCATTGCGCAAGGTAACCATGCAACGCCTTATGGCCTGAATATTGAAGGCTTGAAGCGTCGCGGTTTTGATAAAGAGTCTCTACATGCGATTCGTAATGCTTACAAAGTCCTTTATCGTTCAGGTAAATCACTAGAGGAAGCACGTAGCGAAATCGCTCAACTTGCACAAGCTAACCCGCATGTGAAAGTGTTCAGCGAGTTCCTTGAGAACTCCGCAGAGTCTAATCGTGGTATTATTCGTTAGTCGGTAGTTAAGATAACGAAGTCAGGGCCTTTATTAAGGAGATCATTTTGGCGAATCATCACCGCCCACTTACTATTGGCCTTGTTGCTGGGGAAACATCCGGCGATATACTCGGCGCAGGGCTTATCCGAGCACTCAAAGCACAAGTACCTGATGCACGTTTTGTAGGTGTCGCAGGGCCTTTAATGCAAGCAGAAGGCTGTGAAGCTTGGTATGAGATGGAAGAGTTAGCGGTAATGGGGATTGTTGAGGTGCTTGGCAGGCTTCTTCGGTTACTCGCTATTCGCAAAGATCTTACCGAACGCTTTACACAATTACAGCCAGATATCTTTGTTGGTATTGATGCACCTGATTTTAATATCACCCTTGAAGGGAAGTTAAAATCAAAAGGCATTAAAACCATTCATTACGTCAGCCCTTCTGTGTGGGCATGGCGGCAGAAACGCGTCTTCAAAATTGGTCGAGCAACAAATTTAGTGCTTGCCTTTTTGCCGTTTGAAAAAGCCTTCTATGATCGTTTTAATGTTCCGTGTCGCTTTATTGGGCACACAATGGCAGATGCTATCCCGCTTCATGTCGATAAAACAGCGGCAAGGCAACGCATTGGTATACCTGAAGAAGGGAAGTGTTTAGCCCTCTTACCGGGCAGCCGTCACTCAGAAGTTGAAATGCTAAGTGCTGATTTTTTGAAAACAGCGAAAATTTTACAACAGCATTTTACGGATCTTCACATTGTCGTGCCTTTGGTCAACCAAAAACGGCGTGAACAGTTTGAAGCGATCCGTCAACAAGTCGCTCCAGAGCTAGCTGTTCATATGTTAGATGGCCAAGGCAGAGATGCGATGATCGCGGCGGATGCGACGTTGCTCGCATCGGGAACGGCGGCTCTTGAATGTATGCTAGCGAAATGTCCAATGGTAGTGGGTTATCGTATGAAACCATTTACTTTTTGGTTGGCAAAACGTTTAGTAAAGACACCCTATGTTTCATTGCCTAATTTGTTAGCTGAAAAAGAGATAGTCAAAGAGTTACTACAGGAAGAGTGCCAACCTGAAAAGTTAGCTCAGCAGCTAATTCCCTTACTGGAAGGCGGCGAACAGGTAGAACAATTAAAAGCAACATTTTTACAGCTCCATCAATTGATCCGCTGTGATGCAGATAAACAAGCGGCTGAAGCTGTATTGGATTTGGTTCGAAATTAATGGATTTTATATACCCAAATGCCAACTTAATTGCTGGCGTAGATGAAGTTGGGCGCGGCCCCCTTGTTGGTGCGGTGGTGACCGCCGCTGTAATATTGGATCCTAAAAATCCAATCATTGGCTTGACTGACTCAAAAAAACTCACCGAGAAAAAACGCGAAAAACTCTTTGTTGAGATCCAAGAAAAAGCCTTGTGCTGGTGTATTGGGCGAGCTGAACCTGAAGAAATTGATGAAATCAATATCCTGCATGCCACCATGCTTGCGATGCAACGTGCTGTTGCTGGTTTAAGCATAACACCTGATTTTGTTTTAGTGGATGGTAACCGTTGCCCAACCTTATCAATGCCTTCACAAGCGGTGATTAAAGGTGATAGTTTAGTGCAGGAAATAAGCGCGGCATCAATTTTAGCCAAAGTGGTTAGAGACCGAGAAATGGTTGAGCTAGATAAAGCTTATCCAGAATATGGTTTTGCAAAACATAAGGGCTATCCGACGGCTTATCATTTAGAAAAACTGGCACAGTTTGGCGCAACAAAATTTCATCGCAAGAGTTTTGCTCCTGTGCGCCGTGCATTAGAAGCGAAAGATTGAGTATAAATTAGATGGCTGAACCTCGTTTTATTCACTTACGCGTTCACAGCGACTATTCAATGATTGATGGTCTGGCAAAAACCGGTCCATTAGTTAAAAAAGTGGCAGCAATGGGCATGCCAGCATTTGCGATCACTGATTTCACTAACTTATGTGGTTTGGTGAAGTTCTATGGGGCAGCGCACGGTGCTGGTATTAAACCTATTATTGGTGCTGACTTTTTTGTTGAAAGCGAGCAATTGGGGGATGAGATTGCTCACTTAACCGTACTAGCTCGTAATAACGAAGGCTACCAAAACCTGACACTGTTGATCTCAGAAGCCTATCAAAAAGGCTATGGGGCGATAGGGCCAACGATCCATCGCGATTGGCTTGTTAAGCATAAAGAAGGTTTGATACTGCTTTCAGGTGGCCGCCAAGGGGATGTAGGGCAATTTTTATTGCGCGGTAATCAAGCTCTCGTTGATGAATGCTTGGCATTTTACGAAACCCACTTTCCCGGTTGCTACTATTTAGAACTCATTCGTACAGGAAGGCCTGACGAAGAGAGTTATTTACATGCGGCGGTAGAGCTTGCAACGCAGCGTGGTTTACCTGTTGTTGCGACTAATGATGTACGTTTTATTGAAAGTAGCGACTTTGATGCGCATGAAATACGTGTCGCTATCCATGATGGTTTTACTTTATCTGATCCTAAAAGGCCTAAAAAATATAGCCCTCAGCAATATTTACGATCTGAAGAAGAGATGTGTGAGCTGTTTGCCGACATCCCTGAAGCACTTGAAAATAGTGTAGAGATTGCTAAGCGTTGTAACGTAACCATTCGTCTTGGTGAGTACTTCCTTCCCCAATTCCCAACAGGGGATATGAAAACGGAAGACTTTTTGGTTATGCGGTCAAAAGAGGGATTAGAGGAGCGCCTGAAGTTCCTTTTTCCTGATGAGAAAGTGAGAGCCGAAAGACGTCCTGAATATGATGAACGGCTAGAAGTCGAGCTAAACGTTATTAACCAAATGGGGTTCCCTGGTTATTTCTTGATCGTGATGGAGTTTATTCAATGGTCAAAAGATAACGGTGTACCAGTAGGGCCTGGTCGTGGCTCCGGTGCAGGCTCTTTGGTTGCCTACGCTCTAAAAATTACGGACTTAGATCCGTTAGAGTTCGATCTCCTTTTTGAACGTTTCTTAAACCCTGAACGGGTTTCTATGCCTGACTTTGACGTTGACTTCTGTATGGAAAAACGCGATCAAGTGATTGATCACGTTGCTCAAATGTATGGACGAGATGCGGTTTCACAGATCATCACGTTCGGTACGATGGCGGCGAAGGCGGTTATCCGCGACGTAGGCCGTGTATTAGGCCACCCATACGGTTTTGTCGATCGGATCTCGAAACTGGTTCCCCCTGATCCGGGAATGACATTAGAGAAAGCATTTGAGGCCGAGCCGCAACTGCCTGAAATTTACGAAGCCGATGAAGAGGTGAAAGCGCTCATCGATATGGCGCGTAAACTTGAAGGGGTCACACGTAACGCCGGGAAACATGCTGGGGGCGTGGTTATTGCGCCTACCAAAATTACCGATTTTGCCCCTCTGTATTGCGATGCGGAAGGGAATAACCCAGTCACCCAATTTGATAAAAACGACGTTGAATATGCGGGATTGGTGAAGTTCGACTTTTTGGGATTACGTACGCTCACGATCATTAACTGGGCGTTAGAGATGATCAACGCAAGGCGGGCTAAGAAAAACCTTGAGCCAGTGGATATTGCGGCAATACCATTGGATGATCAAAAAAGTTTCGACATGTTGCAGCGTTCAGAAACAACGGCGGTATTCCAGCTTGAATCCCGAGGGATGAAGGATTTGATCAAGCGCCTGCGTCCTGACTGCTTTGAAGATATGATTGCATTGGTGGCACTGTTTCGCCCTGGTCCATTGCAATCAGGGATGGTGGATAACTTTATCGACCGTAAGCATGGGCGTGAAGAGATTTCATACCCTGATGTGCAGTGGCAACATGAATCATTAAAACCTGTTCTAGAGCCGACGTATGGCATTATCTTATACCAGGAACAGGTGATGCAGATTGCACAGGTACTCGCTGGTTATACTCTCGGCGGCGCGGATATGTTACGTCGTGCGATGGGGAAAAAGAAACCGGAGGAGATGGCAAAACAGCGTTCCGTCTTTGAGGAAGGAGCCATCAAAAACGGTATCGATGGTGAGCTATCGATGAAAATCTTTGACTTGGTAGAAAAATTTGCCGGTTACGGATTTAACAAATCTCACTCCGCCGCTTATGCGCTCGTTTCATACCAGACATTATGGCTTAAAGCGCATTATCCGGCTGAATTTATGGCGGCTGTTATGACCGCGGATATGGATAACACCGAGAAAGTCGTCGGCCTCGTCGATGAATGTTGGCGAATGGGGTTAAAAGTATTACCTCCTGATATTAATAGTGGGCTATATCATTTTCACGTTAACGATGAAGGTGAAATTGTTTACGGTATCGGTGCGATTAAAGGTGTCGGTGAAGGCCCAATTGAGGCGATTATAGAAGCTCGCCAAAAAGGTGGCATCTTTAAGGAAATTTTTGATCTTTGTGCGCGTGTTGATCTTAAAAAAATTAACCGTCGCGTCATGGAAAAACTGATCATGGCGGGGGCGTTCGATCATTTAGGGCCTCACCGCGCAGCCTTAATGTCTTCACTGGAAGATGCGCTGAAAGCGGCGGATCAGCACGCCAAAGCAGAGGCTATAGGGCAAACTGATATGTTTGGTGTGCTTGCAGAAGCCCCTGAACAAGTGGAAAGCTCATACGCGAGCGTACCAAAATGGCCAGATCAAGTTGTTTTGGACGGTGAAAGGGAAACGCTGGGTCTTTATTTGACAGGGCACCCGATAACGCGTTATTTAAATGAAATAGAGCGTTATACTAATGGTCTGAGATTGAAAGATGTGAACCCTACCCCTCGTGGTCAGGTGACAACTGTGGTAGGTTTAGTACTTTCAGCCAAAGTTATTACTACCAAGCGTGGCAATCGAATTGGTATTTGTACGCTTGATGATCGTTCCGGTCGTCTGGATATTATGTTATTTTCAGATGCACTAGATAAATACCAGCACTTGCTGGAAAAAGACAGTATCCTGATTGCCACCGGTCAGGTCAGCTTTGATGATTTCAACGGTGGTAATAAAATGACAGTGCGGGAGTTAATGGATATTAGTGAAGCAAGGGAAAAATATGCGCGAGGACTTGCAATTTCACTGTCAGACAAACAAATTAATGATCAGTTACTGAACCGACTTCGCAGCACTCTTGAACCCCATCGTTCAGGAACGATTCCGGTTCATTTGTATTATCAGAAGGATGATGCCAGAGCAAAGCTTAAATTTGGTGTTGTTTGGCGCGTAACACCCGTTGATGACCTTCTGAATTCTCTGCGAACTCTGCTGGGTAATGAGCAGGTAGAATTAGAATTTGACTAAAATAGGAATATTATGAGTCTGGATTTTCTTGATTTTGAACAGCCAATTGCTGAATTGGAAGCGAAAATTGATTCGCTGACTGCAGTTAGCCGTCAAGACAACAATTTAGAAGTCAACCTAGATGACGAGGTTGCTCGTTTACGTGAAAAAAGTGTTGAACTGACGCGTAAGATTTTCTCTGATCTGGGTGCATGGCAAATTGCTAAACTTGCTCGTCATCCACGCCGTCCTTATACATTAGATTATATTTCTCGTATATTTACTGACTTCCAAGAACTCGCTGGTGATCGTGCTTATGCCGATGATAAAGCTATTGTTGGCGGTATTGCACGTTTGGACGGTCGTCCTGTTATGGTTATTGGCCATCAAAAAGGGCGTGAGACAAAAGAAAAAATTCGCCGTAACTTTGGTATGCCAGCACCAGAAGGCTATCGTAAGGCATTACGCTTGATGGAAATGGCCGATCGTTTCAACTTACCTATTATTACCTTTATTGATACTCCGGGGGCTTACCCAGGTGTTGGCGCGGAAGAGCGTGGTCAGTCGGAAGCCATTGCACGTAACTTGCGTGAAATGTCTCGCTTATCAGTGCCAGTTATCTGTACCGTTATTGGTGAAGGTGGGTCTGGTGGCGCATTGGCTATCGGCGTAGGTGATAAAGTGAATATGCTGCAATACAGCACCTATTCCGTTATCTCTCCAGAAGGTTGTGCATCTATTCTGTGGAAAAGCGCTGATAAAGCGCCATTAGCGGCAGAAGCAATGGGGATCACCGCATCTCGTCTTAAAGAGTTGAAACTTATTGATAATGTGGTCACTGAGCCGTTAGGTGGCGCACACCGCAGTTACGATGAAGTTGCGGCGTCTTTAAAAGCACGTATCGTCGAAGATTTAGACGAATTGCTTGAGCTAGATGAAGAAGCATTAAAAAATCGTCGCTACCAGCGTTTAATGGAATATGGCTATTGCTAATTAAGACCTATTAGCAAAGTAAAAACGGGAGTTTGGGATAGCCAGCTCCCGTTTTTTATTCGTGCATCACGCTCTTTGAGTCGTGAAATCTAGTCAAGGTGGTGATTAATTGGTAACTTTGATAGGGTAGTTAACCACATAAGCACTTTATTGTTTTTGCTAAAATAATGAATATAGGCAGCGACGGTCGTTCCAAAGTTGATGTCACTTTTCCGATTAAAAACTGACATAAATAAGAGATAAGAATGAGGCAATATAACTACTTAATTTACGCCTTGATGTGTGTATTAATATGGAGTTTTATCCCAATTGTTTCTCGTTTTGGGCAAAATGGTTTAGATAGCTTTCAATTTTTATTTTGGTCTAATCTTATTTCAGCGATGTCAGTAATACTGGTTGCACTGATCGCGGGTTATAAGCCAACCAAATTGTTTATTCTTCCTCGTGATATCCTCCTTAAAGTCTTTGTGCTTGGTTTTTTAGATTGCTTATTTTATTTGCTTCTTTATTACGGTTACGCCATTGAAAATGGTATTGCAGTATTAGTGATCCAGTATAGTTGGCCTTTAATCATTATCTTGCTGTCGGTCTTTTTATTAAAAGATAAGCTAGCTGGCAGGCAGATTGTGGGCGTGATTATCGGGTTTATTGCAGTGATTATCACTTTTACCAAAGGGCATATTACTCAACTACAGGTTGAGGATCCGGTGGCTCTGTTATTCGTATTTAGCGGTGCATTTTGTTTCGCACTGATGTCGGTGTTCTCACGGCAATATTCGATTGACCCTTATATTAGTACAGTTTGGTTATTTATCTTTTCAACGTTAACTTCATTGGTGTTACTACTGTCATTTAGTGAACTACAATTGCCTTCCAAAGCTGCATTTTGGCCGACGGTAATCAACGGGGTACTCATTAACGGTGTATCTTACATTTTATGGTTTAAGGCGATGAATACGGGACATTCTGCAAAAATTGCCTCCATCGTATTTTTATCCCCAGTATTATCCGTACTTTGGTTGGTGGTCATTTTAAGTGATCCGTTTGAAATCGCTTATATCATCGGTGTATTGCTAGTTATCGTTTCTGGTGTGTTATGTGTTGGTCAGAAGAGAAAGCAATCATATTAGCGTAAAGAAGGGCAGATTCATGGCGCTACAGCCGCAAGCAATTATAGAGCAGGTGCTCAACAAAATAGGTCATTTTCGAAAAATACTGGTGGGATTTAGCGGGGGCGTTGATTCAACCGTATTGCTGCATGCACTTTACCAAATCAAAAAATATCAGCTTCCTTCGTTAGAGATCCGGGCTATTCACATTCATCATGGGCTTAACGTTAGGGCCGACGATTGGGAAGCTCACTGCCAACACTTGTGTGAACAGTGGCATATTCCCTTTGTCTGCACGCATGTTACAGTTGATCCTTCAAGTCGTGGTATTGAAGCGGCTGCTCGTGAGGCGCGTTATCAGGCTTACCGAAACGAGTTGGCAGAGGGGGAAATCATAGCCACCGCTCAGCACCTTGATGACCAAGCAGAAACCTTTATGTTGGCATTAAAGCGTGGCAGTGGACCTGCTGGGCTTTCGTCAATGCCCGAATTGTCACCATTTTATGCAGAAAAAGGGGAAACGTGGTTACTACGTCCGTTATTAGCAATATCTCGCGGCGATCTGGAAAATTATGCACGTGAATATCCGTTAACGTGGGTCGAAGATGACAGTAATCAAGACGATCGTTATGATCGCAATTTCCTTCGGTTACATATTATGCCGACTTTAACTGAGCGTTGGCCTCATTTTGCCGCCGCAGTTTCGCGTAGTGCATCCTTATGTGCTGAACAGGAATCGCTGCTTGATGAGCTATTACAAGATGCGCTGGATGAAATGATGGATTATCGCGGTGGTCTATTTATTGATAACTTGCATGATTGCAGCCCAGCGAAACGTAACGCGCTACTTAGGCGTTGGGTTGGTCTACACCGCTTGCCAATGCCACCTTACCATCAACTACAACGCATTTGGCAAGAAGTGGCGCTAGCCCGTCAGGATGCTGAGCCGATTTGTCAGTTAGGCCATGTCGATATTCGTCGATACCAAGGCGCATTATGGATTGTACGTCGTATCAACCCGTTATTAGGGCAACAATTTTGCTGGGATTATCCCCAACCTTTTATTTTGCCTGAAGGATTAGGGCGACTTGAGGTTATTGCCGATGAAGGGCAAATTCGCCCGCCTCTGCCAACAGAAAAAGTGACCGTTCGTTTTGGCTTACAAGGCACATTGAACATTGTGGGTAGGACGCATTCAAGAAGTAGCAAAAAAATCTGGCAAGAGCTTGGTATCTCTCCTTGGATGCGAGAAAGAACCCCACTAGTTTATTATGATGAACAATTAATTACCGCCATTGGGTGCTTTATCACTCCTGAAGGCCTCGTTGCAGATGAGGAAATTGGGGTTGCCTTCCATTGGGATAAGTTCGATGAATATCAAATAGAGGTGTAAATAAAATAGAGAGCCCCTTATGACAGTGACCATTCATAAGGGGCGTAGAGGGGCTCAATGGAGTATGAGCTTTAGTGAGAGCAATCGACAACGATAGTGCCGATCTCAGGATGACTGAAGGTGTTGATATGATCCAAACGAAGCTCTTTTGTTCCATCTTGAGTCTCTAAGATTAGGTACTCAACTTTTTTACGCAAGAGCAAGTCGCTGGCCTTCCCCTCAATGATTTCGCCGCCATGAAGTTTAATTTCCAGTTTCAATTGGCGTTGGCACGCGATTTCAAGATATTCGTAATCATCACAATTGATAGGTTGATATTCAGTATCTGTAGACATATTCCCTCACCACTATGTTAGTGGCGGTTATTGCCGCCTTGACTATTTTTACCAAGCATCATGTGCTTCATAGGATAATAGCACAGTAATTTTAATAACAATAATCAGCAATAGATGAAAACGTAAATTCATGATTAACGTATGTGGTAAAAAATGAACTAATATCAGTAAAGTCCGAAATATAATAATCTCGCCATTTTTCTCTGCATAAAATGTTATGATTAGATATAGACTAAAAATATAAGAATTGAACTGTTAGGAGATAAAGGTAATGAAAAAGTCACTATTCTTAGCATTAATGGCGACCGGTGTGATGACATTAGTGGGTTGCCAAACAGCCGTTAAACAACCTAGCGTAACTTATATTGATAGAGCATATACAGGCATTTTACCGTGTGCGGATTGTTCTGGAATTGAGGCCACTCTACTGGTTAACCAAGATGGTACATACGTAGAGCAATTAGTATATTTAGGGTCTCGCGATGGTGACCAAACATTTTATGAAACGGGCACATGGGCAAAAGATGGCGATAAATTACGCATGACGAATGCAAATGGTGAGCGCGCGTACTTTGCACCATCGGCAGATGATAAATCAATGGTCTTGCTTGATCAGGAAGGCAACAAAATTCAATCACAACTGAATTATACGCTAACCCAAGTCGCACCAAGCAAAAAAACAGGTGAATACCGCTACTTTGCTGATGCAGCAACATTTACCGAATGTAAAACAGGCCGTACTTATACTGCAACAGGGATAGAGCTTGAGAAAGGTTATAGTGCAACAGGTGTGACAGGTGGAACGCCTGTTTATGCTGAAATTGAAGGTTACTATACGGTAAGGCCATCAATGGAAGACGGTAAATTTGATCCTGCGTTAGTGCAAACAGGTGATATTATGTTTGATAAATCGAGCGCATGTAAATAAATAGATTTAATCTATTATTAAAATAATAAATATCGGCTCAATTTGAGCCGATATTTTTTTGATAATTGGATAAAAATAGAAAATTTAAATTATTACTTAATTTATAATAATAAAAATATGATTAATTGATATTTCTTATCAATAATATATTTATATGAAATGTGAAGAACGTCATAACGATTAGTCAATCAGAAACAATTCACTGTAACCCTGAAATATTCATTACAAGGGATATTACGTATAATGTCTTCAACTAAAAGCAACTCGCGAATGACGCAAGCTGAATTTAGATAACAAAAAAACGTAAAAATATCTGATGCGAGAGGTAGGTATTTTAAGTGAACGATATGATTGAGAGGATTACTGTGGAAAAGAAGCTTATTTACTTGTTTTGTTCCGCTGGGATGTCAACCTCACTACTTGTCTCTAAAATGAGGCAACAAGCTGAAAAGTATGAGGTTCCCGTTATTATAGAAGCTTTTTCTGAAACGCTTGTCCTCCAAAAAGGGAATGATGCAGATCTCGTTTTACTTGGTCCTCAAATTGCTTGGAAGCATTCCGAAATCCAGCGTTTACTGCCAACTAAAAATGTTGAAGTTATTGATTCGGTTTTATATGGAAAAGTTGATGGCTTAGGTGTTTTAAAAGCAGCGGTCGCATCAATAAAAAATAAATCACGTTAATCAATTATAGTTTGTTACAACTTCAGTTATTTATCTATTTGCTATGGTCGTCTTATGCATACAAACAAGATATGTGATTAAAGTATCTAAGGATATTCTATGGATCATATGCTCTCTTCTCTTGAAAAAGTATTGCTTCCGATCGCATTAAAATTGGGTAATCAACCTCATATCAATGCAATAAAAAATGGTTTTATTAGATTAATGCCATTAGTGTTAATTGGGGCAATGTTTGTTTTGATTAATAACGTTTTTCTGAGTTTTAATGAAGGGTCGTTTTTCTATTCATTAGGTGTTCGTCTATCACCAGAAACAATAGAGTTCATTAATAAGTTTAAAGGCATCGGCGGTAATGTATATAACGGTACATTAGGGATTATGTCTTTAATGACGCCTTTTTTTATTGCTATGGCTCTCGCTGAAGAACGCAAAGTGGACTCTATAGCGGCAGGAATTATTGCGATAGCAGCCTTTGTGGCTGTTACACCATTTGATGTGAATGGAGCCTATGCTATCGGTGCGAATTGGCTAGGTGGCGCAAATATTATTTCAGGTATTATCATTGGCTTAGTTATTGCTGAAGCTTTTACCTTTATTGTCCGCCGTAACTGGGTAATTACATTACCGGATACAGTACCGCCAGCAGTTAGCCGCTCCTTTTCTGCATTAGTGCCAGGTTTCCTGATACTATTAGTGGTAGGGATTATTGCATGGGTGCTAGCAGGGCAAGCGACTCACTTCCATCAATTTATTATGGATACGATCTCAACCCCATTAGCTTCTCTGGGAGGGGTTGTCGGTTGGGCGTATACGATTTTCACCTCACTATTATGGTTCTTTGGTATTCATGGTGCTTTGGCTCTTACAGCACTAGACTCAGGGATTATGACGCCTTGGGCGCTAGAAAATGTTGCGTTATATAATCAATATGGTTCGGTTAATGATGCGATTGAGGCGGGGCAGACATTTCATTTGTGGGCAAAACCTTTATTAGACTCCTATGTTTTCCTTGGTGGAACAGGCGCTACGCTTGGATTAATTATTGCCATATTTATAGCCTCACGGCGAGCAGATTATCGGCAGGTCGCTAAATTAGGGTTACCAGCGGGGATATTTCAAATTAATGAACCAATTATATTTGGGATCCCTGTGATCATGAACCCAATCCTTTTTATTCCATTTATCATTATTCAACCTCTGTTAGCCGCAATCACGGTGATTGCCTATTATGTAGGTATTATTCCGCCGATTACGAATATAGGTCCATGGACTATGCCAACAGGATTAGGCGCATTCTTTAACACAAATGGTAATATTTCTGCTTTATTTTTAGCACTGTTTAATCTTGGTATTTCTGTTCTTGTTTATTTACCTTTCGTTATTATTTCTAATAAGGCGCAAACTATTGCAAATAATACGGAAAGTGAAGAAGAGATCAAAAATGCATTGAAGTTTTAAATATATTAAAAATGAATAATAAATGGGGAAGTTATGATTGACATAGATAGTAATGGAACACTCTCTGCTGACAGTCTGGAAGAAGTAGTGATGGGGTTAATCATTAATTCTGGTAGGGCAAGAAGCCTCGCTTATAAAGCGTTAACTTATGCCAAGGAAGGCAAGTTTGTTGAGGCGATGGAGCTAATGGAAGATTCAAAAGAAGCCTTAACTGAAGCCCATAAAGTGCAGACAAAAATGATAGAGACGGATATGGGGGAAGGCAAAATTAAAGTAAGTTTAATACTTGTTCATGCTCAAGATCACTTAATGAATACGATACTTGCTCGTGAATTGATCACGGAGTTAATCGAAGTCCATAAAAAAATAAATTAAATAAAGGGGATGATGATGCAGCCGACACTAAATGTTAATAACTCAAATATAGAGATTAAAATGGTCTATGAGAATGATATATTTAATGACAAGGATTTCCATGTTGTTATTTATAATAAAACAGAAAGTGCAACAGGGCTGCATCAGCATGATTATTATGAATATACGATTGTCCTAACAGGGCGTTATTATCAAAAAATTAATGGCAGAAAAGTATTGCTTGAACGAGGGAATTTTGTTTTTCTGCCAATTGGCTCTCATCATGAAAGTTTCTATGACTTTGGAGCAACAAGAATTTTAAATGTTGGTATAAGAAAGTCATTCTTCGAAAAATATTTTTCACCCTTATTACCATCATTTTTTGTTGCCTCTCAAGCCTACCCATTAAAAAATGAATTTATGGCTTATATAGAATCAGTGATTGCGTCATTAAACTTTCGTGATAGTGAATTTAATGAGTTTATTGAGGTAGTAACCTTTAATGTGGTCAATAGACTACGTCATTATAGAGAAAGCAAAGTCTATGATGATACGCCACAATGGCTAAAAAACACGATTGAAGAAATGCATGAAATTGCAATGTTTAATGAAAATGCGTTAGAAAATATGGTGACAATAACAGGGAAGTCACAAGAGTATTTAACTCGTGCCACAAAGCGCTATTGCGGAAAAACGCCAATGCAAATCATTAATGAAATTAGAATTAATTTTGCTAAAAAACAGCTAGAAATTACAAATTATTCAATCACTGATATTGCATTTGAATCAGGTTACAGTAGCCCTAGTTTATTTGTGAAAAAATTTAAAGAGGCGACATCATTAACACCAAGTGAATATAGAAAAAGCCTACAGTCAAATTTTTATTAAAGATATCCAGTGAAAATGATAGCCAATGTTTATTAATAAAATAGGTAGGTGTTAATATGGTGCATAAATTAAAAGTCGTCACTATTGGTGGTGGAAGCAGTTACACTCCTGAATTAATAGATGGTTTTATTAAACGTTATCATGAACTACCGATTAGTGAACTTTGGCTGGTTGATATTGAAGAAGGAAAAGAAAAACTCGATATCATTTATGAGCTAGGGTTGCGCATGATAAAAAATGCCAATATACCGTTAAAACTCTATAAAACATTAGACCGCAAAGCTGCACTAAAGGATGCTGATTTTGTGACGACACAGCTACGTGTCGGGTTATTAAAAGCGAGAGAGAAAGATGAAGTAATACCATTACAATATGGATACTTAGGTCAAGAAACGAATGGAGTGGGAGGCTTATTTAAAGGGTTACGTACCATTCCGGTAATTTTTGAGATCCTTAAAGATATTGAAGCTCTTTGCCCCCAAGCTTGGGTGATTAATTTTACCAATCCAGCAGGAATGATAACCGAAGCAGTATACCGGCATACGCAATTTAGACGTTTTATAGGCGTTTGTAATATTCCAATTGGCCTGAAAATGTTTATTACGGATGTGCTCGGTTTAACAAAAAAAAATAATTTGTCGATAACGCTTTTTGGTTTAAATCATATGGTATTTGTCAAAGACATTTTTGTCGACGGCGTGTCTCGCTTTGATGAAGTACTTAATGGCATTATTTCGAAAGCTTATAAAGCAAGCTCGGTAAAAAATATTACAGGTTTACCCTTTGATAGTGGGTTATTGAAGGCCTTGAAATTAATTCCATGCTCATACTTACAGTACTATTTTAAGTATAAAGAAATGCTCGCGATTGAAATGGCGGAATTCTATAAAGAAGGCACCAGAGCGCAAGTTGTACAAAAAATTGAAAAAGAGCTTTTTGAATTATACCAAGATCCCGAATTAAAAATTAAACCAAAACAGCTTGAATTGCGGGGGGGAGCTTATTATTCAGATGCCGCCTGTGAAGTGATAAATGCACTGTATAATGACAAGCAGACCGAGCATTATGTGAATATTCCCCATAACGGCCATATTAGTAATATCCCTGCAAATTGGGTTGTCGAAATGACCTGTAAATTAGGGCGTAATGGCGTTACACCGCACGAAAGAGTGACTCAGTTCGATGAAAAAGTTCTCGGCTTAATTTATAGCATCAAAGAATTTGAAATAGCCGCGAGCCAAGCGGCAGTGAGTGGCGATTTTAATGAGCTTTTATTAGCAATGAACTTAAATCCTTTAGTTCATTCAGACAATGATGCTCGGGATATGGCTAAAGCACTTCTTTTAGCCCATAAACATTATTTACCGAATTTTTCTAAGGTAATTAAATATCTTGAAGAAGAGGGGAGTGCGAATAAAACCCATCTTAATGGCATTGCAGTATGACGAGTTTACTTATTGTGAACGCAGATGATTTTGGCTTATGTAAGTCAGTCAATTATGGGATCTTAGAGGCTCATCGAAATGGTATTGTGACATCAACTACGGCCATGGTAAATATGCCTAGTATCCAACATGCGGCACAATTAGCCACGGAGCAGCCATTATTGGCTGTAGGAATGCATTTTGTCCTTACAATGGGGAAACCGTGTTCGCCAATGCCTTCGCTTGTGCGTAACGGTATATTAGGGAAGTGGATATGGGAGATGGAAAAATCAGATCAACTTCCTATAGCCGAAATAGTGCAAGAGCTACACTGCCAATATAATCAGTTTATTGATATTTTTGGTAAACCCCCCAGCCACATTGATAGCCATCATCATGTACATATGATGGCGCCCCTTTATCCTTTAATGGTCGATTTCGCCAATCAAAAAGGGATAGCATTACGGGTTGGTTACCACAATAAAATAAAAAATACTCAAGTACGTACAACAGATGCGTTTTCCGCTGACTTTTATGGGGAGCCAAATAGCATATCAGAGTCGCTTTTTTTAGAAATACTCCATAAGGCAAAGCAACGAGGGGAGCGTTCTCTCGAAATAATGTGCCATCCCGCATTTATTGATAATGAATTATTAAATAGCGGCTATGTGTATTCCCGAGTAAAAGAGTTAGACGTTTTAACGTCAAAAAACTTAAAAGCGGCTATTGCTGAGAAGGGGTTTTTACTTGGTTCGTATTTAGATTTATCATAAATATGCCCAACCTATCAGGTAATAGGTTGGGCAGGAAGGATTAGCGCACAGTATTTGCGAGCTTCTCTTTTAAGAAACTGACAACATTATCAAGACCGATAAGGGCTTTTTCATCATTACGGCGAGCTTTATACTCAACTTGATTATTGTCTAAGTTACGGTCGCCAATAACAATGGTGTATGGAACACCGATAAGCTCCATATCAGCAAACATAACGCCTGGGCGCTCCTTACGGTCATCAAAAATAACGTCAATACCTTGTGCTTTTAAGTCAGCATACAGTTTTTCCGCGACTTCTTTGACTCGATAAGATTTGTGCATATTCATCGGCAGGATCGCAACATGGAATGGCGCAATCGCATCTGGCCAAATGATACCACGCTCATCGTGGCTCTGTTCAATTGCCGCTGCAACAATACGCGTAACACCAATACCATAGCAACCCATGGTTACGATTTGATTATGACCTTCTTCATTTTGTACTGAAGCTTTCATCGCTTCTGAATACTTAGTCCCCAGTTGGAAGATATGCCCTACTTCAATACCACGCTTAATCAGCAATGTGCCTTTGCCGTCTGGGCTTGGATCCCCTTCAACAACATTGCGTAAATCGAACGTTTCTGGTTGTGCTAAATCACGTTCCCAGTTGATACCAAAGTAGTGTTTGCCATCGATATTGGCACCTGCACTAAAGTCACTCATTACGGCAACACTACGGTCAATCACCATTGGCAGAGGCATATTGACAGGGCCTAATGAGCCCGGCGCTGCTTTAACTGCCGCTTTGATTTCTTCTTCAGATGCAAACTCTAATGGGCTAGAGATCCATGGGTGTTTTTCCGCTTTAACTTCGTTTAATTCATGATCGCCACGAATTAATAAGGCAACTAATGTGTGCCCAGACTCTTTTTTAGCTCTAACAATGAGTGTCTTAACGGTTTTTTCGATAGGCAAACCGAATTGCTCCACCAACTCCGCAATAGTTTTTGCGTTTGGTGTATCGACAAGGCGCATTTCTTCTGTTGGCGCTGAACGTGGTGTTAGCGGAGTGATGGCTTCAGCCAGCTCAATATTTGCTGCGAAATCAGAGCCTGTAGAGAATACGATATCGTCTTCACCGCTTTGCGCAAGCACTTGGAATTCGTGAGAAGCACTGCCCCCAATTGAGCCTGTGTCAGCTTGTACAGCACGGAAATCAAAACCGATACGAGTAAAGATTTTGCTGTAGGCTTCATACATTGCATCATAGGTTTCTTGCAATGATTCTTGTGATGTATGGAAAGAGTAAGCATCTTTCATAATAAATTCACGTGAGCGCATGATACCGAAACGTGGGCGCACTTCATCACGGAATTTTGTCTGAATTTGGAATAAATTCAGTGGTAGCTGTTTGTATGAAGTAATTTCATTACGCACTAAATCAGTAATGACTTCTTCATGGGTTGGACCTAAAACGAAAGGGCGCTCGCCACGATCAGCGAAACGCAGTAATTCAGGACCATACTGCTCCCAGCGACCACTCTCTTGCCACAAATCAGCGGGTTGAACAACGGGCAAAGACACTTCAATTGAGCCCGCATTTTCCATTTCTTCACGGACAATGTTTTCGACTTTACGCAGAACACGGACACCAGTCGGTAACCAGTCATAAAGGCCAGATGCAAGTTTACGGATCATTCCTGCACGAAGCATCAATTGGTGACTGATCACTTCGGCATCTGCAGGAGTCTCTTTTAGTGTTGAGAGCAGATATTTGCTAGTACGCATTGTATAGGTTCCATTAGAACAACGGGTGATGGCAAAAATGTTCTTGCCAACTTAATCTAGGTTGCAAAAGCAGCATGATAAAACAGCTAGTCTACCAGCGACCGTGCTTTACCAAAAGGGGTTAGTCGATTTTTTCATAAGGTTCGATGGCGAACACTTCTGTTATATTATTGAGCACTCTCCAACGCACATTAAAATCGAGTAAATGCACAGCATAGTCACGCTCTTCAGTCATAGCCTGTTTCTTGTAGGCTGGACGTGGATCTTGCATGAGAACTTGCTGTATAAATTGCGCGATCCCAGGGTAGCTTGTTTGGTATTTTAATAAATCTTGCTGAACTTGGGGATGAAAAATCACTTGCATATCATCCGCCGGGGCATCTTGAGCAAAACCAGCCTGCGCTGTAGGGATAGCTTCAGCAAAAGGTAAGTATGGTTTGATATCAATGACTGGAGTGCCATCAACTAAATCTAAACTCCCTAACTCCAAAATAATTTGATTATTATTTTGGCTTATTCCTTTTAATTCAATTAATGACATGCCAATTGGGTTTGGTCTAAAGGTTGAGCGTGTAGCGAAAACGCCCATTTTCTCATTACCACCAAGCCGAGGAGGGCGCACTAGTGGTTTCCACCCCCCTTGCATGGTTTGGTGGAAAACAAATAGTACCCAAATATGGCTGAACTGGTCTAAACCTCTAATCGAATTAGGATCATTATAGGGAGGATGCAAATGCAATCGCCCCGAGCCACCTGGAACAAGTCCAGGTTGGCGTGGGATGGCAAATTTTTCCTTATAGGGGGATTCAATATGCCCAATTACATTACATTCGAACGATTTCATTAGGTATTTATTCGACAATTTTTATCGCACTACCTTCACAAATCGTTGCTTGGTAGCAACCAGGAGAAGCCATTGTTTGGCATTGATGCAATACAACAGCATCGGCGGCGATATACGCTGCTTTGGTTAACATACTTTTCTTCGCAGTATTCAGATTTGCTGGTGGGCTTTGAAGGCTTTCACGACATGATTGACCTGAAACAACACCTAAATCTTTAAATGGCATTCCCAATAGCTCTTCAGGGCTGTTCATGAGTTTTACATTTGTCGTGCTAGGTTTGGTGTCTGTTTTTGGTACTGGTTTTGAAAGCTTCATACTTGTGAAGCCTTTATTTGGACCCTGATGAATGTATTGATTCATTCCACACCCAGCGAGAACAAAAGTTGCTAGGGTGAGCAATAACAATCTCATAAGTTTTTCCTTTTTTAATCTTATAGTCTTATAGGTATTGGGAAAATGATATTTGCTATGTGTTGTCTTTATATAATACAAAAAATACTAGGTGGCACTGACCACCTAGTATATTAATCGCTTTTTTACTAATAAAAAAGATTACCAGCCTTTAACTGCACCACCATCAAAGACTTCATCTGCCTTCTTAGCAACTTCATCTGATTGATATGCTTGAACAAACTTCTTCACATTCTCATTATCTTTATTATCGTCACGAGTCACAATAATGTTGACATAAGGAGAATCTTTATCTTCTACAAATAAACCATCTTTTGCTGGCGTCAGTTTAGGCGTTGCGCTGCTCGCCCAAGTTGTGTTGATGATGGCCAGAGCAATTTTTTTATCATCCAATGCACGTGGCAATTGTGGTGCTTCTAATTCAACAAATTTCAAGTTCTTAGGGTTTTCGACCACATCCAAAGCGGTCGGCATTAAACCAGTACCTTCTTTCAGTTTAATTAAGCCTTGTTTTTCTAGCAGAAGTAGTGAACGACCTAAGTTAGTTGGATCGTTAGGCAACGCAATTTGTGAGCCATCGGCAAGTTCATCAACTGATTTAATTTGTTTAGAGTATGCCGCGATTGGGTAGATAAATGTATTACCTACAGGCACTAATTTATAGTTACGATCTTTAATTTGCTGATCAAGATACGGTTTGTGTTGGAATGCGTTGGCATCAAGATCACCTTTGCTTAAGGTTTCGTTTGGTAGAACAAAGTCATTAAACGCTACCAGTTCGACATTCAAACCATATTTTTCTTTTGCTACTTTTTGTGCAACTTCAGCAACTTCTAGCTCTTTCCCCATAATAACACCGACTTTGATGCTATTGGGATCTTTTTCTTTTTCGCCACAACCCGCTAGAACTAATGATCCTAATAGCGCGCCGACAACTGCGATAGATTTCAACTTAATAGACATAGATATACCCCTTAAATGCTTTTCTTTATAGCACCTTAATAACGGCGCTGCTATTTTACGGACTATTTATGTGACACTTTTTTCATTAAGTATTCACCAGTAAATTGAATGGCGAAAACTAAGATGACTAACAGGACAAGTACGGTATTCATCACTAATGGATTATAACTGTAATAACCATACTGCATTGCTATTTGGCCTAGGCCACCTGAACCGACAGCACCGCCCATTGCAGAATACCCAACCAGCATAATTAAGGTGATCGTTGCAGCGTTGATGATCCCAGGTAAAGACTCAGGTAATAGAACCTTTTGAATAATTTGCAGTGGTGTAGCGCCCATGGCTCTGGATGCTTCAATCAAACCACTTGGTACTTCTAATAAGGTATTTTCAACCATACGAGCAATAAAAGGGATTGCACCAACAGTAAGGGGAACAATAGCACCTTCAATGCCGATTGCTGAGCCGACTAAAAACTTGGTAAACGGGCTTATCCAGACTAATAGAATAATAAATGGTATTGAACGGAAAATGTTCACTATAGCCGAGATCACCGCATAAAGAGCCGTATTTTCCATGACTTGCCCTCGGCGAGTCACATAGAGTAGAACCCCTGTAGGTACGCCCATGATAAAACCGAGGATCGCCGAAACGAAAGTCATAATAATAGTATCAATCGTTCCCGATATAAGCAGTGAAATCATTCCATCAGACATAACCCAAAACCTCTACTTTGACATGATGCTCTTTCAAAAATTCAATGGTTGCTTCAACACCGCCATTAACCCCATGTAATTCAGCGAGCATGACGCCAAATTTTACGCCACCGGCATAGTCAATTTGTGAACTTAATATATTGATATCGATGTCAAATTTACGAACAGCCATAGAAATTAGTGGTGCATCAACAGATTGCCCTGTGAATTCTAGCTTCAATAAAGGCGATAAATCTGCTGCTGGTTCATTTTTGAGTCGTTCTTTATAGTCATCAGGAATATCAATGACCAACGTTGATTTAATAAACTCTTGTGCCACAGGCGTTTTAGGATGAGAGAAAACTTCACTCACTTTATCTTGTTCAATCAACTGACCGCCACTAATGACAGCGACTTGGTCACAAATATTCTTCACCACATCCATTTCATGGGTGATTAAGAGAATAGTTAGCCCTAAACGGCGGTTTATATCTTTGAGTAACTCTAAGATGGAGCGTGTTGTCGCAGGATCCAGTGCACTCGTAGCTTCATCACATAATAAAACTTTTGGCGAGTTGGCTAATGCACGCGCGATTGCTACACGCTGCTTTTGCCCTCCCGAAAGATTCGCGGGATAAGCATCTTTTTTCTCTGTTAGGCCAACAAGATCCAGTAATTCGCTAACACGCGCTTTAATTTTATCTTTAGGCGTATTATCTAGCTCAAGTGGCAGTGCCACGTTATCAAATACGTTCCTAGAAGATAGCAAATTAAAATGTTGAAAGATCATGCCAATACCACGACGTGCTCTCGTCAAAGATTTTTCAGGTAAAGCCGTTAAATCTTGACCGTCAACGATAACTTGCCCAGAGGTAGGGCGTTCAAGCATATTTACACAACGGATTAGCGTACTTTTACCCGCGCCAGAAGCACCGATAACACCATAGATCTGTCCAGCAGGAACATGCAGGCTAATATCTGTAAGTGCCTGAATGTTACGGTTTCCTTGCTGGAAAACTTTATTAATATTTGAGAGCTTTATCATTTATTTCTTCTAAGTATATAGGAATCAATTTTTAGATGTCTAAATCTAATATGGTTGGATGTTAAGGCGTCTAGACGTCTAAGTCAACAAGGTTTGGTTTATTTATTCTATTCTCATTTATTTTCTTTTCATGAGATACTTAAAACTCATTTAGTTTGAGGAGTAAATCGGTGAGTAAAGGCATACCAGCAATCTTTTTAGATAGAGACGGTACAATCAATATTGATCACGGCTATGTACACAAAATAGATGACTTTCAATTTATTGAAGGTGCCATTGAAGCCATGGCTGAGTTAAAGAAAATGGGTTACGCGCTTGTCGTAGTGACGAACCAATCAGGCATTGGTAGAGGGATCTATTCTGAAGATAGTTTTATGCAACTGACAGAATGGATGGATTGGTCATTAGCCGACCGCGGTGTTGATCTGGATGGCATCTATTTTTGCCCTCATCACCCAGAAGCTAAAGATAAAGAGTATCGTCAAGATTGCGATTGTCGTAAACCTAAACCCGGCATGCTGCTAGATGCTCAATCATTTCTTAATATAGATATGGCATCTTCTATAATGGTGGGAGATAAATTAGCAGACATGCAAGCAGGGAAAGCAGCAAAAGTGGGTACAACTATTCTAGTGAAAAGTGGTGAAGCGGTATCAGAAGAAGCGATTGCGAATGCCGATATGGTGATTGAAAGTATCGCAGAGCTACCAAAAGTAGTAAAAAGTATCAAAAAATAGGCTTTGTGAGTGATATTTGACCAAGTGATAATTTTTTTTCAAAAAACACTTG
>NZ_JAMPOG010000015.1:0-20052 GCF_028480065.1 Providencia sp. PROV189 | reverse complement strand
TGGGTCATCTCCATTAGCCGAAACAGCAGGGGCCTCGGTTGGCGTGACGCTGTCACCGTTATTTTCTTGAGATGCTTTTCTTGCTTTAGCTCTTGCAAGTGCAGCAGCCACAGCAGCTTTACGAGGATCACTAGAAGTTTCATTAACCGCCGAGGCTGCAGCTTGTTTTTCTGCTTGTTTGGCTCTCGCTTGTTCTTTACGTGCGGCTCTTGCGGCAATAACAGCACTGTTATCCGGCGCCGCACCCGCTATCACATGAATATCTGAAGTTGCTGTTGCTTGTTTAGCTTTTACACGAGCGAGCGCAGCAGCAACAGCATCTTTGTCTGATGCTTCCACTTGTACAGCGGCTTTTTTATGACGCTCTTCACGGGCTAATTTTTCGCGTTCCATACGCTGCTGCTTCGCTTCAAATCGTAGTTTTGCTTCTGCGGCACGGCGCTCTTCTTGTTTGATTTCGCGAATTTCTGCTTTTTCTTGTCGATAATATTGCACTAACGGAATATTACTTGGACAAACATAGGCACAAGCACCGCACTCGATACAATCAAATAGGTTATGTTTTTGTGCTTTTTCGTGCTCTTTGCCTTTACTGAACCAATATAATTGTTGAGGCAGTAGGGCCGCAGGGCATGCTTCAACGCATAAACCACAGCGGATACAAGCTTCTTCAATCGGTTTTTGCCCAACTTCTTCAACACTAGGAACTAACAAGCAGTTGCATATTTTAACTACAGGTACCTTGAGATCTGGCAAAGTAAAGCCCATTAGTGGCCCCCCCATAATCACCATTTGCTCAGATGCAGGGGTAAAACCCGTTTGTTGTAATAGATGATGAACAGGAGTACCTAAGCGAGTCCAAAAGTTTCCAGGGGAGGTAATAGATTCACCTGTAACGGTGACAACACGTTCAATCAAAGGTTGCCCATCAATGACGGCACGTTTTATGGCAACAACCGTACCGACGTTTTGCATCAATACGCCAATCTGTGAGGAGCGGGCACCAGAAGGAACCTCTTTACCCGTCAGGATCTTAGTAAGCTGCTTAGCGCCACCAGAAGGATATTTGGTGGGGATCACCCGCACAAAAATCTGCTTATCATGGGCAGTAATGGCTTTCTTCAGTGCAGCAATGGCTTCAGGTTTATTATCTTCAATGCCAATAAGTATTTGATCAGGATTGAGTAAATGTTGCAAGACACGACAACCCTCGATGACCTCATCGGCATGCTCTTGCATTAAGCGATCATCTGCTGTGATATAAGGTTCACATTCGGCCGCATTAACGATCAATGTCTTGATAGCATCTTTCCCTCCCGCTAATTTAGACGCGGTAGGGAAACCTGCACCACCAAGCCCAGCGATGCCTGCTTGCTCAATTTTTTGTAATAATTGTTGAGGAGTGAGCTGTAAATAGTCAGGCTCAGGGAATAACTCACACCAAGTATCTAACCCATCGGCTTTGAGGCAAACTGATAGCTCTTTTAAGCCAGAAGGGTGTGCCGTGACCATCGGTTTTATTGCGGTGATAGTGCCTGAAGTTGAGGCATGAACAGGCACTGTACGACCGACACCACGGGTTAAGGGTTGCCCCTTGAGCACATGTTCACCCACTTTGACGATCAATTCCCCTTCAGGGCCTAAATGCTGCTGTAACGGGATAATCAGTTCATCGGGAATTGATGCCACACGCATTGGCGTTTGGCTTGACTGTAATTTCATTTCTGGCGGGTGTATCCCACCAGAGAAATCCCAGATATTGTCTTTTTTTGACCAATTAAACAACTTAAACATGCGCATCTCCTTTTACCGTGGCGAAAGGAGATTTCGGTTGTTGTTCATCAGGTGATACAGGAATATTTTTGACAGGAATACTGTTTAAATCCCATTTCCAGTTTGCAGTGGTCGTTTTCACAGGAACAAGTTCGATACAATCAGTTGGGCAAGGGGCTACGCACAGATCACAACCTGTGCAGAGATCTTCAATTACGGTATGCATAGCGCGCGTTGCGCCAACAATGGCATCAACAGGACATGCTTGAATACATTTGGTGCAGCCGATACAGTTTTCTTCATCAATAATAGCGACTTTTCGAACAGGATTCTGTGCGCTTTCATCACCATCAATTGGCTGAGGGTCTACGTTAAGAAGTTCAGCTATTTTCAACATGACTTGCTCGCCACCCGGCGCGCACTTGTTGATCATCTCTCCGTTATTGGCTACAGCTTCTGCGTAGGGGCGACACCCCGGATAGCTGCATTGACCACATTGACTTTGGGGCAAAATGGCATCAATTTTTTCAACAATGGGGTCTTCTTCAACTTTAAAGCGTAATGAGGCATAGCCAAGGATCAAACCAAAGATCAGCCCAAAAACGGCTAAAATGCCAATAGCAATCCATAACGATATCATTAGAACTTCACCAAACCACTAAAACCCATAAATGCTAAAGACATTAGTCCAGCAGTGATAAGGCCGATAGATGAGCCACGAAAAGGTGCAGGAACATCAGCGACCGCCAACCGTTCGCGAATAGCGGCAAACAGCACCATTACCAATGAGAAACCAACGGCGGCTGCAAAACCATAAACAGCAAACTGTAAGAAACCATGCGATTGATTGATATTTAATAAAGCAACCCCTAAAACTGCACAGTTAGTCGTAATAAGTGGGAGAAAGATCCCTAACAGGCGATAGAGCGTTGGACTGGTTTTTCTAACAACCATTTCAGTGAATTGCACAACCACGGCAATCACTAAGATAAAACTTAGGGTGCGCAGATAGAGCAGGTCGAGGGGCACTAAAATTAACGTATCCATCAACCAAGAGCTGATTGCGGCGAGTGTCATAACAAAAGTGGTAGCAAAACCCATTCCGATGGCTGTTTCGAGTTTTTTTGATACACCCATAAAAGGGCACAGACCAAGGAATTTTACCAGTACAAAGTTATTAACCAGTACGGTTCCAATGAATAGCAAAAGATAATCAGTCATTTTATTGCCTGAAAACAAAATTAAAAGAACAAAAACTGACGAGCGTCAGTTAAACAGGCTGTATGATAACAAGCTATTTTTGTGATGCTTATCGATCTTGTGTGAAAGTCATCTTCACACGAGCAGAATTTTTGATGTAAGGAACAAAAATAGCAGCACCGATAAGTGGCCAGGCGAGTGTTTTTAGCGCCGTTAGGGAATCAATATTTGCAAAATAAAAGGTTTTTAGTCCAAGCAATAACAGGACTAACATCCAAATAATAAAACGGCGAGGAAAATGCCGAGAACGCATAAACATAAGTTTTAAGATATGAATAGTGAATACCATCATAACGATAGTGATCAGAAAAGATAAATACCAGTCGAATGGGATATAGTGAGTCCAATCATCAATTGTAGTGATAATTCGATATAACGTAATAAAATACATGACCACCATAGAGCATACAGCAAAACACGTTAATAAGATGAAAGCTGCGGGGGCAAGGAGCCAACCAGTAATACGATGGTGGTCATAAACAGGCGTCATATCAATTTAATCCATATTATAAGCTAAATCATACACTAAGCAGCAGTATCAAGAACTGTCTTTGCTTACACTCGTGGCTAGTGAACGCATCTCTTTTATCACGTTGCTGAATCATGAATGACTTTTTAAGTAGCATCAATTCGAGGCTATCCTACCATAGTTTTATTTGCTAATTAATTCGTTATGGTGATACTTTTTATGGATTCAGTGAAAATTAATAAAATGAGGTCATTATGTCCGCACCAATAAAAGTCGGTATTGTAGGTTATGGTTATGCAAGTAAAACATTTCATGCCCCTTTTATCGCTACATTGCCAGGGTATGAATTGACAGCTATCTCCAGTAGCAATTCAGATAAGGTAACCGCTGATTGGCCTGATGTTGAAGTCGTCTCTTCACCTGAGCAACTGTTTGCAAATCCTGAAATTGAATTAGTCATTATCCCGACCCCCAATGACACTCATTATCCACTGGCAAGCCAAGCGTTAGCGGCAGGCAAGCATGTCGTTGTCGATAAGCCTTTTACTGTCACGGTAGAAGAGGCTCAATCACTACAACAGCAGGCACAACAAGCAGGAAAGCTTTTATCGGTTTATCATAATCGCCGTTGGGATGCAGGCTATTTAACACTGAAGAAACTGTTTGCTGATGGTTGCCTAGGCGACATTAAATATTATGAGTCACATTTTGACCGTTATCGCCCAGTCACACGACAAAGATGGCGAGAGGCAGCAGTCGCAGGCGGTGGAATTTGGTATGATCTTGGTCCTCATTTATTAGATCAAGCGTTACAATTTTTCGGAAAACCAGCAAGTATTACCGCAGATTTAGGGATGATCCGCCCAGGTGCTGAAGCCGTTGATTATTTCCATGTTCTTCTTCACTATCCAGATAAAAAAGTCGTTCTTCACGCAACAACAGTAGCTGCCGCTGAATCGCCTCTCTATGTTATTCATGGCATGAAGGGAAGTTATGTCAAATATGGTCTTGATTCACAAGAAGAAAATTTAAAAAATGGTCTGTTACCGACTCATGAAAATTGGGGAATAGATCAACGTAATGGCGTTGTGACGCTGTCACAAGGCGATGCGCTTATTTCCCAAGAATGGCAAAATGAAAAAGGAAATTATGGTGGTTACTATCTTGCCATTCATGAGGCAATCCGTCATGGTGCCGCAAATCCAGTACAGCCACAAGAAGCCATTGAAATTATGAAATTAATTGAGGCTGGTACACTTTCAGATAAACAAAAACGCACCGTTACTCTTGATTGTTAATGTATAAATAGATGAGCCAGCATTTTTAGCTGGCTTTTTGTTAGGTAATAACATGAATTTGTTAGCAAAATTAAAAATTGACCCTTTTTTATTGATTATGATTGGCGTTGTTGTGATTGCAAGCCTATTTCCTTGTGAAGGGGAAATCAAAGTTGGCTTTCAGTATCTAACAACGGCAGCTATTGCGCTTTTGTTCTTTATGCATGGTGCAAAGCTTTCTCGTGAATCAATCATGGCAGGTATTGGGCACTGGCGACTACACTTATTAGTATTTTCAAGCACATTTATTCTGTTTCCTATTATTGGATTAGCTTTGCATTTTATGGTGCCGTCATGGATGTCACCGACGGTATACATGGGGTTTCTTTATCTTTGTGCATTGCCAGCAACGGTACAATCGGCCATTGCCTTTACCTCTGTTGCCGGAGGAAATGTGGCCGCAGCGATTTGCAGTGCGTCAGCATCCAGTATTCTCGGCGTCTTTTTATCGCCGATATTGGTGGGGTTACTAATGGATGAAGATGGCAGCCAAGCAATGGATACGTTGAATGCAATTGGCTCTATTTTATTGCAATTAATGCTGCCATTTGTAGTAGGGCACCTGTCTCGTCCACTATTAGCGAATTGGATTAACCGTAATCGTAAATTAATTAATATCACTGACCGTTCTTCTATATTATTAGTCGTATATGTCGCTTTCAGTGAAGCGGTTGTTGAAGGAATTTGGCAGCGTATTGATGGATACTCTCTATTTATGATTGCTGTGATCAGCTGCCTTATTTTATTTGTCGTTATGATCCTAAATACACTTGCGGCACGCTTATTTAAATTCAGTAAAGAAGATGAAATCACAATCGTATTCTGTGGTTCAAAAAAGAGCTTAGCGAACGGCGTTCCTATGGCTAATGTGCTATTTCCAGCCTCCGTTGTAGGGATAATCTTATTGCCACTAATGATATTTCATCAAATCCAATTAATGGTATGCGCGGTTTTAGCCCAGCGTTACGCAAAACGTTTAACTAAATAATTAATAGTAAAGTCGGGGGGATAATAACCCGACTTACTCAATAATCTATAATCACCATTTAGTTACAACATACTATGGTGTTATCAATAATAGGCAAACTTAACCTTCAGAGAAAAAAGCTAAACAGGGCAGAAAAGGAGATTAACTGCCCAAAACGTGAATGAATTTAGCTTTATAGCAGGTTAGCGAAGGGCTGCTTTTTGTTTGAGTTGCTGTTTTTCATTTTCGCTGAGAAAGGCGATACTCAATCCATTGATTTGAGCCTGCTCTATTTCAGATGGTGTCAACCCAGCTTTAGGGGCGGCAACTTCATATTCATAAGCTAATTCAATGCCTTCTACGGCAGGGTCATCAGTATTAATCGACGCTAACACACCATGGTTTAAAAACATTTTCAATGGATGTTTCGCTAATGACGGTACAGTGCTGGTCTGGATATTAGAGGTTAAGCAGCTTTCAATACCAATTTTATGTTTTGCTAAGTATTCGATCAGCTTAAGGTCTTCACAAGCTTTAACACCATGGCCAATTCGTTGTGCCCCTAATTCTTTAATTGCATGCCAAATACTTTCTGCACCCGCGGCTTCCCCTGCATGAACAGTTATTTGTAAACCGGCATCGCGCGCTTGGGTAAAGTGAGAGTGGAAAAGGGAGCCTGGAAAGCCAAGCTCATCTCCAGCCAAATCCAATGCGCAAAGTTTGTCGCGGTGAGCGAGTAGGCCTGCTAACTCTTTTGCACAAGCGTCTTGACCAAAGGTTCGACTAAGGATCCCTATTAAATTAATTTTTATATCATACTGTTTGCAACCAGCCGTAATACCATCAATGACAGCTTCAACAACACCTTCAATAGGGAGGCGATGGTTCATTGCCATGTAATAAGGAGAAAAACGCAATTCTGCATAGTCAATACCCGCCTTATAAGCATCTTCGACGTTTTCTTGAGCAACACGTTTACAGGCATCGAGATCGGCTAATACAGCAACTCCCCAATCTAGTTTTTGCAGAAAACCGACTAAGTCAGCCTCTTGTGTCATTACTTGCACATGAGGACGTAAAGCTTCAATCTCATTAGCAGGTAGCGTAATACCGTGTTGTTGGGCAAGGGAAAGGATTGTTTCGGGGCGGATATTACCATCTAGATGGCGATGTATGTCTGTAAGTGGCAGTTGTCTGTTTATCACTGAATTGAGTCCCTTTATGTGTATGGATTAGCCAATATATCCTAGTATAGATGTGAAAACGCCAGTCAAAAAATATTGACTGGCGTTTAAGATTAATATTAATGCAGATTAGTTAGCTGGTTGTGCTACTTCAGCACCGTCAGCCGGCGCATCTTCGGTTTGTGGTACAACTAACTCTTCTTCTTCATATTCCATAGAGCTTTCTGGGCCAGCCATCAACTTCATCTTAGTTAAGAAGTCTGCAAGGGTATAGCTATCCGCGTTAAACGTAATATCATTACCTGCATATTTGATAGTCATGGTCAGATCGTTACCTTTCTCTATCATCCATGGTGATTTTTTCTGTTTCGCTTTTTCTGCACGCTCTTCGTCAGTCATGAACATTTCTTCAAACGGTGAGCTGAACATATCTGAAGTTAGGAGCATTTGTGCTTGATCAAACTCATTTGTTGCTTGCTCAACATACATTTTCTTAGTTTCTGCATCAACAACTTGACCTTGGTCTAAAATAGCGATTTGAGACATTAACTCAATAGCCATTGGTTTGTTCAGCGTGAGGTTAAAGTCAAATGACTTAAATAAGCTCTTAACTGCTTCATCAACTTTGTTTGTCATTGCTAATTCAGTAAGCTCTTTTTGGTCCCACTTATTAAAGGTCATACTTAAGTCTGCCGTTGTTTGACCTGCAGAGTTTTTCCAGTAAAGAGGGCTGATAGAGAAGGTCGGTTGTTTTTTCAGCATTTCAGGCAATGTTTCCGTTATCATCTTCATTGCGATTTTTTCACCTGCTGCCGTTGGATTGCCTGACGCAATTCCTTCTGCTAATGCACTATTATATTGCTTAACAAATTCACCCAACGCTTTTGCATCTAGCTTATCAATCGAAATAACTACCTTACCGGAGCCTAAGTTTTGATCTAATGCGACTAAATCATCAATGCTGTAAGTGAAGCTACCTTTAATATTTTCTTTTTCCAGTGCAGAGTCTGAAGTCATCACTAAGTTTTTGAAAGAAAATTTAACCTCAGGGATATTAACATTTGCATTTTCTATAACAAAATCTTGTTTACCGATATAGAAATCATGTTCGGACTTAGTCAGGTTAGAAGTTAGTTTTAGCCCTTTTAACATCATTTCTTCTGATTTATCTGTATTCTGAATCAATAAGTTGTCAGTATTCAGTGTGGCTTCAATCTCGTTAAAGTCAGAAGAGGCATTAAATAATAGTTTTAATCCATTAAAGGAAATGTTTGACTTTTCTTTGGTAAATTCAACGGGTAACAAATCTAGATTTGCATCAACACTTTGGCCATAACCAACAACAGCAGTACCTGAAATAAATGGTTTACCTTTTGTTATTTCGAATAGCTCTTTGGTTGATTCATTATTTGCTAATTCAATATGTGCCGCGCCCAGTTTAGGCATTAAATTGAATTTAGAGAGTTGTGATAGAGGGAAAGGGCCGTGCTCAATATCAGTATTAAATACAAGACTTTCCTCTGGGCCAGTAGAATATACGGATGAGATAACGATATTAGCTTGCGAGGAGAATAGACCACGTTTAAAGTTTTCCACTTTGAACTGTAAACCTGAACTTGGAGCATTTACCTTAATAAATGAGTTGGTATCCTCAATCATATAATTTAATTCAGACTCAACTTTAGAGCCTGTGTACCATGATGCACCACACCATACAGCACCAATAGCAACTATTACACCAACTGCAACTAATGACTTTTTCATTATGAACATCCATCCTTTCAGCGCGTTGTCTTAACGCGCTATAAAAATTGTACAAGTTTTATCTAACCGTCTTTTGCGTGCAATCAAGACGAACAAAACACAAAAATACATTAAAGGTTATAGACACGAGCGAGCTTACCCACGCCTGTGGCGTAAACTTCTTTTTCAAAGGCCGCCAGAAAAACAGATTCTCCTGAACAGATTTTTAATTCATCATCGCCTGACTTCAAAACTAACTCGCCATCTATGCAGAAAAAGATAGAAGCCGTTTCATTAGTTATGTTTATCTCTGTGTCATCAATAGAATATATATTAAATGCAAAATCTTCTACTGGTATATGATATTTACAGATATTTCCTGTTTTTTCTGGTTCACTAAGTAAACTTTGGCTTGTTTTGGGGATAAAATCTACATTTGCTATCAATTCTGGAACATCAATATGCTTATTGGTCAGTCCAGCTCGTAGGACATTATCGGAATTAGCCATGATTTCTAGCCCAACGCCTTCAATATAAGCATGTGGCGTCCTTGCATATAAGAACATTGCCTCGCCAGGCTGCAACTCAACAACATTAAGCAACAGTGGGACAAATAAACCTGTATCTTCAGGATAGAGGCTAACCATTTGTTTTATGGTGTTCCATGGTTCGCCTTGGCGACTGTTTAATGCGGCTTTCAATACACCTAGTGCTAACTCTTTTTGTTCACCTGTGAGACTCAGAATTTGTGCAAATAATTTTGCTAATTTTTCTTCAGTTGGTGATTGAACAAAGAATTGAATTTCAGGGTGGGCCGCAGAGACAAAATCAAGCAGTTCAGCAATTTCATTGAGTGGGCGAAATGCGTTCATTGCTTTAAAAGGTGTTAAAGCATAAATTAGCTCAGGTTTATGATTATCATCTTTATAGTTGCGGATTGGCGAATCTAAAGGGATCCCCGCAGCATTCTCTTTTGCAAAACCAACTTCAGCATAAACTTTATTAGGATGGACTTGTACCGAAAGAGGGGTTGCGGCACATAACACTTTAAATAAAAAAGGTAAGCGGGAGGAAAAAGTGTCTGCTACTTTTTTACCTAGAATTTCTTCTGGGTTATTCGCAATATAATCAATCAGTGGGAGCGTTTGGCCTGTTTTGGTATTCACGACACAAGAGCTCGCTTTTGGGTGTGCTCCCATCCATAACTCAGCCATGGGTAGATGTTCTGGGTTAGGGATAGCGTACAACTGTGTGAGTGCAGTGGTACTCCCCCAGTCGTAATTTTGAATCTTATTAATCATTTTTAGCATAGCCAAAACTCTCTTTTTCTAAAAATCAACTTATTTCCTTTTTACTACAATACAATAAACACGGTTAAGTCGCATTATTGAAATTAAATATGTGGCATTATAGGGGGGTGTTATCGGCTTACCTGCAAGCTGATGATTCCAAAACCGATTATTCTGTGTATGTACTTAAGGAGATAGTAATGGCAGCCACTCGCATTGAAAAAGACTCAATGGGACCAATTGAAGTACCTGCTGACCAGTTGTGGGGCGCGCAAACTCAGCGTTCTTTAGAACATTTCCGTATATCTGTAGAAAAAATGCCTGTTGCGTTGATCCATGCATTAGCAGTGACTAAAAAAGCTGCTGCAAGCGTGAATATGGATTTAGGCTTACTGCCTAAAGATCGCGGTGATGCGATTATCGCTGCGGCTGACGAAGTATTAGCTGGCAAGCATCCTACTGAATTCCCTCTTGCTATCTGGCAAACGGGGTCTGGTACTCAAAGTAATATGAACATGAACGAAGTACTGGCGAACCGTGGTAGCGAGATCTTAGGTGGACAAAGAGGTAATGAGCGTCTTATTCACCCTAACGATGATGTTAACAAGAGCCAAAGTTCAAACGACGTATTCCCAACTGCAATGCACGTTGCGGCCGTTGTTGCTATTCGCGAGCACTTGCTACCTGAATTAAAAGCGTTACACAAAGTATTAGATGCTAAAGCAAAAGAATTTAAAGACATCGTAAAAATTGGTCGTACCCACCTACAAGATGCAACGCCATTGACTTTAGGCCAAGAAATTTCTGGCTGGGTAGCGATGTTAGCGCATAGCGAAAAACACATTGAAAACTCTGTACCACACGTATGTGAGTTAGCGCTGGGAGGTACGGCTGTTGGTACCGGTCTAAATACTCACCCTGAGTATGCGGTTCGTGTTGCTAAAAAAATTGCGGAACTGACTGGCCAACCATTTGTTACTGCACCTAACAAATTTGAAGCACTCGCAACATGTGATGCTTTAGTTCACGCTCATGGTGCACTAAAAGGCTTAGCGGCGTCCCTGATGAAAATTGCTAACGACGTTCGTTGGTTGGCGTCAGGTCCTCGTTGTGGTATTGGCGAAATCGCAATCCCTGAAAACGAGCCAGGTAGCTCAATCATGCCAGGTAAAGTTAACCCTACACAGTGTGAAGCTTTAACGATGCTATGTGCACAAGTGATGGGTAATGACGTTGCTATCAATATCGGTGGTGCTTCAGGTAACTTTGAACTGAACGTGTTCCGCCCAATGGTGATTGATAACTTCCTGCAATCTATCCGCCTACTGGCTGACGGTATGCGTAGTTTCAACGAACACTGTGCGATTGGTATTGAACCAAACCGTGAAAGAATTGAGAAGCTACTTCATGAGTCATTGATGCTGGTTACTGCTCTTAATACACATATTGGTTACGATAAAGCCGCTGAAATTGCTAAGAAAGCACATAAAGAAGGCTTAACGTTGAAAGAGTCAGCATTAAAACTAAATTATCTGACTGCTGAGCAGTTCGATGAGTGGGTTCGCCCAGAAGATATGGTTGGCAGCATGAAAAGCTAATCAGCTAATTTATTAACTGAATATTTAAACACCTGCTCATCAATGGCAGGTGTTTTTTTATATTTCCATATATAAATTTAAGCGGGGTATCAGTAGCTCAACAGGCTTAGACCTTGGTCGATGACGGATCGCAATGTTATCAACATGGTAATCGGGTAGGTTACCTATCACAATATCAGTCAGTGATTTTTCAACCGCAAAAATGAGCAAAGGGTTGGCACAAGCGAACTGAGTTTGTTTTTGTTGGGTGCTATCCCAAACACGAGCAATAGGTTGTACTTTAACGGGGCGTTGTGTTTTAAGTACTACGTCATTGTTTAATTGGCTGATCAATAGAATTTCTTGCTCTAATTGTTTCAACCACTCTTCCTTTACAACTCCCAATGGTTGGCGCCCACTTTCCAATGAGCCTTGCAGCTTGCTCAACACCTGTTCTTTTGTCATTTTATTTATGACTTTTTTATTTGCCCAACCAAACCTTATGGTATCGATATCAGTAAGGTAGGTTAGAGTTCGATAGGTATTTAATGTCAGTAAACCATGCAGTGTATCATGAATAAATTCAAAACGTTGCGATTCATCAACCCCTGATTTTTGAGTGACTATTTGTTTTATCTGTATTTTTAATTCATTGATCTCATCTAGCAAGACCCGAAAAGTTTGATAAGTAGAATAGGGGGTATCAATACAGATCGCGCCAGGTAACCTAACGGCTGATTTATTACTGGTGAGTTCTGATTTATCATGAATAAATAATAGGTTATAATGTTCGATAGCATGTTGGATGGCGAGTTTACCTGTTATTTTTTCAACATCGATTTGTTTAATCTCATTATTTTCTTCTCCTTTCATGACATCCGGAAGACGAAAAACGGTCGCAGAGATAGAAGGTTGCTCAGCAATCAATTGGCTAAGTTCCGTTATTTTACTTTCTAACCGGTTAAAGCCTTCAATAAGGTCATATTTGGCATTATTCATGATGCAACACCCTTAATTAGTTACAACATACTGTATCTGAATTAATCATAACAAACATCAAGCATTGTGCAAATAAATAAGTTAACTAGGAAGAAAAGGGAGAGGCGACATCCCCCCTTTATTGCATATGTTTTATTTGATATCGAGATCAATCACCTGATAAAAAGCATTCTCAGTGTCAGCGATACTCCATACAGCAAGTACTATTTGGTATCCACGATTTTCTTTTGGCAATACGCATTGGTGCTCAACAATGGTTTCTGGTCGTGAAGGGGTAGCATATTGACAAAAGGGTATTAAGATTAATTGTTCACGCGTTATTGGTAAGTTGGGGTTCCAGTCAGGCTTAGTAATAAAGTATTGCCAATTAGCTGTCGCATGCCTTGCTGTTAAATACCATTTAAAGGTTTGCTGAGGCTCTGTGATAATATTTTTTACCCATCGAGCTGACGTTTGTTCATCCAAAGCAGCAAAACGGGGAATACCTGCACTTGCAATCTGTCCATCTTGTGGCCCTGAAAGGGGAAAACCTTTAGGACCTTCTAGCGATTGCGGCTCGTATTGTATTGCACCACAATTGCTATTTAGATTTTTTTTACACAAAAAGGCTCGGCTTTTAGGCTCTTCTACATAACCATGTCCCAATGCGATAGCAGAAAAGCAGAATAAGAAGGGAAGTAATAAAAGTCGTTTTTTCATTTGTTGTCCTCATAATTGTTGAGGACAACATTTTCACTTAAACAAAAGTGCAAAATAAATTCCATCATTTGGTAAGTATTACCAAACCCTAACAGCTAACTTTCAACTTGTAAGCGATTAACATACCAATAATGAGTAATCCTGCAATAAACCAAGCTACACCAGACCAACCAAACTGAAACCAAAAGATCCCGCCTACAGTCCCTGCTATACTTGAGCCTGCATAATAACTGAATAGGTAAAGTGAAGATGCTTGACCTCTTGCTCGTTTAGCACGATGACCAACCCAACTACTCGCGACCGAGTGGGCAGCAAAGAAGCCCGTTGTTAGCACCGTCATGCCAAACAGAATGATCCAAAAACTAGAAAAGAGTGTTAACAATATACCCGCTAACATTAAAACTAAAGCAGCGATTAAAACTTTACCTAACCCAAACTTGTTAGTTAAGCTTCCCGATTTAGATGCGCTATAAGTTCCTGTTAAATAAATTATTGATAGCATGCCTACTGTTGCCTGACTGAAATGATAGGGGGCTTCCAGTAAACGATAACCAATATAGTTATACATAGTGACAAACCCGCCCATCAAAACAAAGCCTTCAATAAACAGCCATGGTAGACCTTTGTCTCGAAAATGAAGACGCAGATTGACCCATAAACTTTTTGGTTTTAAAGAGCTTGCTCGAAAATGTTGTGATGGTGGTAATAGGCGCCAAAAGCTGATCGCGGCAATTAAAGCGAGTGCCCCTAATAGTATTACAGCAACGCGCCATGAATAGAAATCAGCAATCACCCCTGTAACAAGACGGCCACTCATTCCACAGATAGAGTTACCACTAATATAGAGGCCCATTGATAATGCGACATAACTCGGGTGAATTTCTTCACTGAGATAGGTCATGGCAACCGCTGCGACGCCACTTAGAGATAAACCCACAAGTGCTCTTGCAATTAAAATACCTTGCCAACTTTGCATAAAAGCACTCAACAAAGTAAATAGTGCGGCGCTTGTTAACGCTACTACCATCACATTTTTTCGCCCAATTGCATCTGATATTGGCCCCGTAATAAGCAGCCCTAGCGCCATCAAGCCGGTACTTAATGATAAGGAAAGACTAGCCGTTGCGGGAGAAACATTAAAATCCTCTGACAACATTGGCAAAATAGGCTGTACAAAATAGAGCAACGCAAACGTTGCTAAACCGACAGTGAAAAAAGAAAGAGTGACGCGTAAATACAACGCATCATCACGTTGAATATAATGTTTCTTCGGTAAGTTATGGGGGCTTGAGTTATCTAGCGTTCCGTTAGCCGTATTTTCAGTCGTAAGACTATTTGATGAATTTTCCATAAAGAATTCCTTGCCATAACAACCCAATTGATTTCGATCAAAGAATAGAAATCTCAGACTATTTTGTCTAATATATTAATTATTACCAATAATACTTTAAACATATCAAAGAAAAAATGGCTATTGAATTAAGACACTTACGGTATTTTATTGCTGTTGCAGAAGAGTTACATTTTGGGCGAGCTGCGGATCGATTGCACATTTCTCAGCCACCATTGAGTCAGCAAATTCAATCACTTGAAGAACAGATAAACGCAAAATTACTTGAACGAAACAATAGAAATGTTTCATTAACCCCTGCTGGTAATATGTTTCTCAAAGAGGCTTATCAAATTTTAGCCCAGGTCGATGCAGCGGCTACAAAAGCAGCACGGATGGAAAAAGGGGAATTAGGGGAACTTTCTATTGGTTTTACATCAACGACGCCGTTTATGAATAAAGTGACCATGAGCTTACGCCAGTATCGTGAATCATATCCCGAAGTGGCTATCCATATGCATCAGATGAATACAAAACAGCAACTTGCCCCCTTACTTACAGGGCGTATTGATATTGGGATCATGCGTAATACCGAACTCCCTGAGCAGCTAAACTACCAACTTCTATTTAAAGAGCCGTTTATGGTTGCTGTGTATGAAGGCCATCCCTTATTAAAATATGAAAAAACAGGTGTCGACATTCATCTATTGGCGGAGTATCCATTAGTATTTTTCGAACGAGAGGTAGGTACAGCTCTCTATGATGAGATCCATAATCTGCTTACTTCCGCTGGCGTGACACCCAAAATATCTCAAGAGGCAGGGGAAGCAATGACAATATTAGGTTTAGTCTCTGCAGGTATGGGAATTTCGATTATCACAGAATCTTTTACCCGTATGAAAATTGACGGTGTAAAATACATCAGATTTTCAAATATTGAAGCCGCATCGGAAGTCTGGTTAGTCTACAATACGCGTAGAGCATTGCCTGCTGCTGCAAAAAAATTAACGGAATTACTGATTGAAAATATTGTTGGCTAAATAACGTGATTCAAATCACAAATAACATGTATATCGGAGTAATTGCATTCTATATTACGCATAATAACTGACTGCTTTATAACGGGATTTAACACTGAATTATGGAAAACCAAACGGGTCATATTGATCAAATCAAACAACTAAACACAGGTATTGTCTACCGTGTGATTGATCAATATGGGCCAATTTCTCGGATTGCATTATCTAAACAATCACAATTGGCACCCGCAAGTATCACAAAAATTACGCGCGAGCTCATTGATGCTCATTTAGTTAAAGAGATTGAATTTCCCGTTCTCGGCTTGCGAGGTAGGCCCGCAATTGGATTAGTCATTGAAAGTGAAGGGTGGCAGTTTTTATCTATCCGTCTTGCCTGTAACTCTATTAGCCTTTCATTAAAAGAGATCAATACACAAACTATCGTAGAGCAAGACTATCCATTTGACGTTAAAGGTAATGAGCAATTTTCCAATACGCTCTCATCATTAATTAGCCATTTTTTTGCGACATATTCACGCCATTTAGAGCGTGTTACGGCCATTAGTATTGTTTTAGATGGTTTGGTGGAGCCTTTCTCTGGTGTAATTTATGCTTTGCCTTATTACGACATTGATAATTTACCACTTGGTCATTTTTTAACGGAACAAACTGGGCTACCGACTTATATACAGCCTTATGTTAATGCGTTAGCACTAGCCGATTATTTTTCTTTGTACGAAAAAAGAACAGCAAAAAATATCATTTATTTACAAATTGATTGTGTTGTTAGCGCTGCAATTATCAATAACGGCATTGCATTAGATAGTCATACGCGACGAGCGATACATTTTGGGCATGTACAAACACAAAACACGGGGGAAACTTGTTATTGTGGTGGTATTGGTTGCTTAGAAGGGGCAATCGCTATTCCGGCTATCTTAAAACATGCCGTGGAATTACAACATTTATACCCATCATCCTCATTTTTCAATCATGACATGACTATCGATAGTTTTTGTTTAGCTGTGGAAGACCAAGATCCACTCTGTTTACATGTACTCAATGATATAGCGCAAATACTTGCCAAACAGCTCGGTCAACTCATTAATATCTTCGGCACCGAATTAATTTTAATCAATTCTCCGCTAAATCGGATTTCCTCTGTATTTTATTCACTTTTACATCAATATTGCCATTCGCAGTCTATTCCTCTATATCGTGGTGAATTACGCATTGAACAATCTGAAGTTACTAAAAAAGAGAGTGAAACTGCATTAGTTCAACAAGCATTATATGATGGTTCTTTATTACTTCAGTTACTGCAAGGTTAACAGTAGTTAATAAAATTTTTGCTATTAAACAGAAAATTGAGCTAACGCAAACTTAAGAGTTACCCATTCCCATAAACTGATTCCATATCATTTTTCACTGCAACATGTATGCAGTCGTCTGTCACTTCAGGATAGAAAATAACTATGATGAATCTATTTGTTACCGGGACAGATACGGATGTCGGGAAGACAGTCTCCACGTTAGCAATACTGCAGGCTCTTAATGGCCAAGGAATTAAAGCTGTAGGCTATAAGCCTATCGCTGATAAGTGTATTGATACACCGGAAGGTATGCGGAATAAAGATGCTTTGTTAATACATGGGGCGTCACAACAACTTGTATCCTACGATGATGTTAATCCAATTAAAATCAAAGATAATTACAGCCAAGAAAACTGTATTGATTTCAATAAGATTAAACAAGGACTAGAAAACTTAAATAGCCAATGCGACACCGTTGTTATCGAAGGTAATGGGGGATGGCGCTATTTATTGGATGACAACACATTTTATACTGATTGGCTAAAAGGACAAAAAGTCGGCGTTATACTTGTCGTTGGCATCCAGCATGGCTGTGTAAACCATACATTACTGACTGCAGATGCAATACGTGCCGATGGTTTGCCGCTTATCGGTTGGATAGCAAACCGTATCAATCCAGGGTTGGCACATTATGCCCAGATCATTAATCGCTTACAAAAACACTTAAAGGCACCGTTGTTAGGCGAAATTCCGTATTTATTACGACCGGAAGAAAAAACGCTATGTCACTATTTAGATCAAGATAAGATCAAAGCATTTATGTGCGAATATGCATAGCTTATCGAGGATGATTGAAAAGGGCGCTGATAATAGCGCCCTGAGTTTTATTGATTAATGACGAGTATAAATGATCTTATATGTTTCATTTTGGCAATGGCCAACAACTTGCCCTTGCGCTTGTTCAGCCTCATCATTTGGAACAGCAACTAAGCTAAAATTATCGGCAGGAACGCCGTTGTTAATAATTTTCTGCTTAATTTCTTCAATAACACTTTCACATGATGCTTGTGCTAACACTGGAGCAACGAGTAAGCATAGAGCTGGAAATATAAGTCTTTTCTTCATAATAACTCCTTAATGGGTTTAATGAGTTATGGGCGAGCTAATGGGCGTCCTGTATTTACATCTAGGCAGCGTTGTGTATTCGGCTCCCAATAAGCATTTAAATTAAGACTTTTCTCGCAGGCATCTTTTGCATCAAATGCAGCGTCAACCTTATCAAACTCTTTTTCAGTACGGGAATTTACTTTTGTACGTAAACTCCGTGTTTGATCCCACTGTTCCTTTTCTTGGCGTGCCTGCTCTTTTGTCAAAACACTATCAACATTTCCCGATGTAACACAAGTGCTTCCTGCTGAGCAGTTAACATTCCCTGCATGCGCTGCTGAAGAAAGCCCCAACAAAGGAAGGCAAAACACTACCGCCGCTAGACCTTGCTTAACAAACTTTAGTGATGAGCTCATTATAATTCCTTACAAAGTTAGTTCTATTCGACAATATAAACACAAATATAGCGCAAATTCCTTTAGAAAAGTACGAAAAATCACGCCTCTTTATAAACAGTTAAACCAGCAAAGGTTTGACAAACAGGCATCAATTCAAGTGTATTGACGTTCATACGAGCAGGCAATGTCGCTACCCAGTAAACCGTTTCAGCAATATCTTCAGGTGTAAGTGCATCCGCGCCTTTATAGATATTCGCTGCTTTATCATCATCACCTTTAAGACGAACATTAGAGAATTCTGTTCCGCCAACTAATCCAGGTTCGATATCAGTTACTCGGACTTTTTTGCCTTGGAGATCAGCCCGTAGTCCTAATGAGAATTGCTTAACAAACGCCTTAGTGGCGCCATAAACATTACCACCTTTATATGGCCAGTTAGCCGCTGTTGAGCCGATATTAATAATATGACCATGATTATTGGCAACCATAGTTTGCAATACTTCGTAGGTCATATTGACTAAACCTTTCGTATTCGTATCAATCATTGTTGCCCAATCGTCAGGGTTAGCCTCGAATGCGGGTTCTATACCTAGCGCTAAGCCCGCATTATTCACTAAAACATCAATATTTTTTAGTGCTGTTGGTAATCCTGCAATGGCATTTTGAATTGCTTTCCGGTCTCTTACATCAAGAGTAATAGGGTGAAAGTGCGAGCCTAATTCTTTTTGTAATGCTGTTAGTCGCTCTGTACGACGACCCGTTCCAATAACGGTTGCTCCTTGCTGAATAAAGCGACGCGTAATTGCTTCGCCAAAACCTGAAGTTGCTCCTGTGACTAATATGATCATATTTTCCCCTGTCATTTTATTATTGCTTCATATTATGTGGCTATTCTAGCGCTTGTAACTCTAACCTACAAAAATCTTCTTGTCATGATAGAGAAAATAGAGCGCATCCGCACAATGCTTGTGCTAACAACATAAAAATATTCATAAAGTGATGCATTAATGAATATTCTCAGTTATAACGAGTGATGAATAAAAAATCAGGCCAAGAAAGTAATTCGACATTAGGATGACATCAAATGAACTATCAAGTTACACCATTTTGGCTGTACTCAAGTAAATTAACTTTGTTGATTATTATTGCGTTAGTCATTTCTTTTTATAACGTGACTGGCTTTATTTTATACCTAATATTCTTAGGGTTAATTTGGGCTGTATTGCTCTCTATTAAAATTCACGGATTAAAAGAAAAAGGCCTTATCCTTAGAAATAGTGAGACGTCAACATGGATGGTTTATATAAGAGGGATCCCAGTTCAAGAGCAACGTCAACACTTGAAAAATCCCTATTTTGCGATTAAAAATCAGGGAGTTAGTTTTATTTTCAAAGCATTATCTATTAAGCTATTTATTCAAATTTTCTTTATTGGGCTGATTTTTAAACAAACATTAGTTGTCGATAACATTTATATTCAGCTTGTATCGGTTCTCGCGGTAATCCCCCCGAAAAATCGGTGTATTAATAAGTAGAATTTTCTCGTAATCTGAACTGAGGAGATCTCTATGAAAAAAGCACGTTTTACT